>JAFSWD010000044.1 GCA_017444675.1 Lachnospiraceae bacterium | reverse complement strand
GCGTCCGCCCTTCTTCTGTGCTTCTGCAACGATGTGCAGTGCAAGGGTTGTCTTACCTGATGATTCAGGTCCGTAGATCTCAATGATCCTTCCCTTGGGAACTCCTCCCACACCCAATGCCAGGTCCAGAGACAAAGAACCTGTAGGTATAGCTTCCACATGCATCGATCCGGTGTCACCCAGTTTCATTACCGAGCCCTTGCCATAGGCTTTCTCGATCTGTGCCAATGCCGAATCCAATGCTTTTAATTTATCCGCATCTGCCATGATTATATAGACTCCTTTACGTATTTTTTTTGATAAACTTATTCATAGACAAACAATTTGGGTATCTCCCAATTTATTCTGATGTTTGTATGTGACTTTGGTACATATGATTTTAACAAATCAAAGGTTTTAATACAAGGAAAATAAAAAAATGGGATATAGAAAATCACACCCCATTTTTTGTACAAATTGCACAACTTATTTTTCATTGAATAAAGGGCTTAATCGCGCTCAAACAGCGAATTTACATAGCTGTCCGGGTCAAATTTTTTTAGACTGTCTATCTTCTCACCCAGTCCGATATACTTGACCGGAACGTTCAGTTCCGACTGTACCGCTATGGCTATACCGCCCTTGGCTGTACCCTCCAGCTTTGTAATGATGATACCCGTGACAGGAGCAACTTCATTAAATTCCTTAGCCTGAACCAGCGCATTCTGTCCGGTGGTTCCGTCCAGCACCACAAGAGTCTCCCTCTTGCTTTCCGGATACTCTCTTGAAATGATCCTGTCGATCTTATTAAGTTCATCCATCAGGTTTTTCTTATTCTGCAGTCTTCCTGCAGTATCCACCAAAAGCACATCGACTTTTCTGGCTTTTGCTGCATTAAGGCCGTCAAATACAACCGCTGCGGGGTCTGAGCCTTCGCTCTGGGCTATGATATCCACGCCTGCTCTTTTTGCCCATTCCGCCAGCTGATCGATGGCAGCTGCTCTGAAGGTATCGGCAGCAACTATCAGCACTTTTTTACCCTCGGCCTTTAAGGAGGCTGCCAGCTTTCCGACGGAAGAAGTCTTGCCCACTCCGTTTACACCTATCATAAGGACTACAGAAGGACCTTTTTCAAAGTCATAGGCATCCTCGGGAACATGCATCTGTTCCTTTATGGAATCAATGAGCAGCTGTCTGCATTCATCCGGTTTATATATTTTTTTTTCTTTTACCTTTTGTCTGAGAGAAGAGATGATCTTTTCGGATGTGGAAATCCCCACATCCGCCATGACAAGGTTTTCTTCTATCTCATCATAAAAATCATCGTCTATTATCTCCGCTCCGGTAAATAAAGCGGCTATCCTTCTGAATATTCCCATAATCTTCCTTTGTATCCGACTTTCTGTCGGGTCTTAATTTGCCAGTGAATTTTCTATCAGGCTTACGGAAACAAGAGCTGAAACTCCTTTTTCCTGCATGGTGATGCCGTACAAGGCGTCAGCAGATGCCATGGTTCCTCTTCTGTGGGTAATTACAATAAACTGGGTATGATCCGTCAGTTTGTGCAGGTAACGGGCATATCTGCCCACGTTACTGTCATCAAGAGCCGCCTCGATCTCATCCAGCAGACAGAAAGGTGAAGGCTTAAGGTTCTGTATGGCGAAGAGTAAAGCTATGGCTGTAAGAGCTCTTTCACCACCGGATAACATCATCATGTTCTGCAGCTTCTTCCCGGGGGGCTGAGCATTTATCTTAATACCTGCAGTAAGCACATCCTCATCCTCCATAAGCTCCAGTGTACCCTGGCCGCCTCCGAAGAGTTCTTTGAAGACCACATCGAACTCATCTTTGATCAATGCGAATTTCTCATTGAACTGCTTACGCATTTCCTCTTCCAAGGTCTCTATTATACCTTTAAGCTTATCCTCTGCGTCAATAATATCACTTCTCTGGACCGTATAGAGGTTGTATCTTTCCGATACCTCCTTATACTGCTCGATGGCATTTACATTGACGTCGCCCAGTCCTTTGATCCTGCCTTTGATCTCGGAAACGCCCTTTTTAATGGCTGTATAACTGCCCAGCGTATCATCTTTTCTTTCCTTCGCGGAATCCACGGTGATCTCATATTCATTCCACATGTATGAACATTGTTCATCAATGACTTCACCGATCCTGGTGATCTGGTTTTCGATCCTGAAGGCTTCTTTTTCAAGGCCTGTAAGGTTTTGAGCCAGTTCCTCGTGTTTATTGAAGAATTCCTTATGTCCCTTTGTGAGGATCGCTTTTTGCTTTTCCAGTTCTTCTATCTCGGAATTGATCTCAGCTATCTTGATCTTTCCTTCCGCAATATCGGAATGAGCCTTTTTGATCAGTTCATCCAGATCCTTTAACTGCTTTTCGGAATTGATCTCATTATTGTCGATCTCTGTTATCTCTTCCTTGAACTTTTCAATCTCGGCATTAATTCTGTTTACTGTTTCCTCAATAAATTCAAGAGTACGTTCAAGAGCTGCATATTCCGCTCTCAAAGAGGATTCCTTTTCGTTGGAATATCTTTCCAGTCGTCTTTCTTCATCCAGTTTATGGTTAAGTTCCTCTATCCTCTCATTGATACGTTCCCTGAGTTCATCATTACATTTTAGTTTTTCGGAAAGAGCATCCGAAGAAGACCTGTTTTCAGACAGCTTCTTCTCAAGTTCATGTATCTCAAGCTCGGTAACGGAAAAAGTTTCCTTGCTTTCCTTAAGTCTTTCCTTTTCTTTATCCAGATTCATCTGAACCGTATTTTGTCTTACATTTAATTTACCGATCTCATCAAGCTTTGAAGAGATCTCCTGAGAAAGCTTATCCAGAATCTCTTTAAAACTGTCTCTTTCACGGGTCAGGGCATTTACTTTAACAAGTACCTGAGATACCTGTTTTTCAGCTTCTTCCATTTCACGCTTACGTCCGAGAAGATTGCTGTTGTTCTTAAATGAACCTCCGGAAAGGGATCCTCCGGGATTCAATTGTTCGCCTTCAAGTGTTACTATCCTTAAGGAATAGTTGTTGGCTTTGGCAAGCTTAAGAGCGTTGTCGATATGATCGACAACGATGATCCTGCCTATAAGGTATTTAACAACTTCCGTATATTCCTTGGCTGTCTTGACCAGCTTATTGGCATATCCGATAACCCCGGGTGCCTTAAGAACAGCGGGATCCTGAGATGCTTCCTTAGCGGTGATGGCATTTAAGGGAAGGAAGGTTGCACGGCCGAACTTGTTTTCCTTAAGGAATTCGATCATCCTTTTGGCAGTGGCTTCATCCTTGGTCACGATATTTTGAATATTACCGCCAAGGGCTGTCTCTACCGCAGTTTCATACTTTTCCTGAACTTCAATGATATCCGAGACAACACCGATAAGTCCGGGGTATTTGAGCTTTTGCTCCATTACCTTTTTGATACTTGTCCCATAGCCCTCATATCTCTCGGAAAAATCCCTTAAAGTACCCACCTTGGATTCCAACTCGATCTGCTGCTTGCGGAATTTCTCCAAAAATCCCGTGGTCTCTTCCAGGCGCTCTTTCATCTTAAACTTCTCGGCTCTTTGAGAATTAACGCCTTCCTGCAACTCTACGATCTTTTCGCCGATCTCCGTTAGTTCTTTATTAAAGGTCTCTACGGCTGTTTCGTACTCATTTTCAAAGTTCTTCTGATTCAGGACTTTTTTGGTGAGTTCTGCCTTTTTAAGTGCGATCTGCTCATTTAAGGTCTCAAACTTCTGTTTCTCTGCCTTTATACGACCGTCTTCGTTAACGATGTTCATGAGCTCCGTATTGCATTTTTCGATCTCTTCGGTACATTCACGGATGCGATCATGTATGCCTTTAAGCTCATCTCCGGAATCATTCCTGTTAGATTCCAGTTCCTCGATCTGTTTTAATGTCTGCTTACGGCTTTCGTCCTGTTTATCTATCTCCGAGTATCTCTCTTCGATCTCGGCATTAATGGACTTCTTTCTCTGTTCATAATGGGCATTGCTCTGATAAAGGGAATTTTTCTTTTCCTCCATCAGTTTTATTTCGCCCTCGCTCTTTTCGGAGGAGATCAAAAGCTCATTTCTCTTATCCCTGCTCTCATCGATGCGGGAAGTGAATTCCCCCATCTCTCCTTCAAGCTTTTCATATTCGATCTTTGTATTATCGTACTCCTGCTTTGTATCCCTGATGTCAGAATTAATGATCTCCTGCTTTTTAACGGCTTCTTCTTTTGCCTCGGTATTCTTTTCATAATCCGCAAGGAAAAGATTTATCTCGTACTTCTTAAGTTCATCGATCAGTTTTAAGTACTCTTTAGCCACTTCCGCCTGTTTTTCGAGAGGTCCTACCTGCTTTTCAATCTCAGAAAGAATGTCTGTGATCCTGGCAAGGTTCAAAGCTTCTTCTGCCAGTTCTTTTTCGGCTGCAGCCTTTCTTTTCTTGTATTTAACGATACCTGCGGCTTCATCAAATAGTTCTCTTCTGTCTTCAGGTTTACCGGAAAGGATCTTGTCGATCTGGCCCTGTCCGATGATGGAATAGCCTTCCTTACCGATACCTGTATCAAAAAACAACTCCTGTACGTCACGAAGACGGCAAGAATTGCCGTTAAGAAGATACTCGCTTTCACCGGAACGATAAACACGACGGGCAACAGTAACCTCTTCATAATCAATGTTAAGTGCCCTGTCCGAATTATCAAAAGTAATGGCTACATAAGCATAGCCCATAGGTTTTCTTAATTGAGTACCGGAAAAGATAACATCTTCCATCTTGCTTCCGCGGAGTTGTTTAGCGCTTTGTTCACCCAATACCCATCTTACGGCATCGGCAACATTACTTTTACCCGAACCGTTAGGTCCTACAATGGCTGTGATACCGTCATTGAATTTAAAGAGTATTTTATTTGCAAAGGATTTGAATCCGTGTATTTCTATGGATTTAAGATACATTTGAATACCTGCGTTTAAAAGTTTTATTTAAGCTTAAGCTTAAGATAAGTCTTGTAAGCAGCCTGCTGTTCGGCAGCTTTTTTACTTCTTCCTTCTCCCGTTTCCATGGGTTCTTCATCCAGAAAAACCTGAGAAACAAAGAACTTATCGTGATCGGGACCTGTTTCGGAAAGGATCTTATACTGAACACTTTTCTTCATTTTGTTTTGAACGAACTCCTGTAAAAGAGATTTGCTGTCATGAAAGAGCGCTTTATTTTCGATATCATTCAAAACAAAACGAAGAATAAATTTTTTTGCTTCTTCAAAACCGCCATCAAGGAAGATGGCACCGATAACAGCCTCAAAAGCATCGGAAACTATGGAGTCCCTGTATCTTCCTCCGCTCTTGTTCTCACCGAAACCAAGAATGATAAAATCTGAAAGCTTGATCTCCTTAGCGTCATTTGCAAGAGAAGGTTCACATACAAGACTGGCCCTCAGCTTTGTCATCTGCCCTTCGGGATAATCCGGAAAACGCTTATAAAGATATTCACTGGAAACAAGTTCCAATACCGCATCACCCAAAAACTCTATTCTTTCGTTGCTCTCTCCCTTATTCACCATACGTTCGTGAACAACGGAACTGTGAGTAAGAGCCAGCTCAAGAAAAGAAATATCTTTAAAAGTATAGCCTATATTTTTTTGTAATTCAGTAAGATCATTATTAATAACCATATGCACCCGCCCGAAAAAAACGGACACTTCGCCTTAAGAATAAATTCATAAGACAAAAGTGTCTGCATTTTCTTAAATACTGAAATATCCTTATTTGATGAAGGCTTTAATCTGTTCTACAGCATCATTAACGGTAACGATCTTTTCTGCTGCTTCATTGGGAATCTCGATATCAAATTCCTCTTCTATGCCCATAACGATCTGAAATACATCCAGTGAATCTGCACCGAGATCTTCAACGAATGTGGAGTCAAGGGTGATCTCATCTTCGCTGATATTTAAAACCTCGCTGATAATTGCTCTGATCTTTTCAAATTCCATATTAATTATTCCTCCCATGAATCATTTATCATGATGCTGTCTTTTATCTTTTCGTTGATCTTCTGCTTTTTGAAATCCAATGCCTGCAGAAGCGAATTTTTAATTTCTTTGGCCGTTGCACTGCCGTGGGTCTTAAGAACAAGACCGTTAAGTCCCAACAAAGGAGCACTTCCGTATTCATCGGCCATGAGTTTTTTCATGGTTTTCTTAAGTGCGGGCTTAACCAACATTCCGCCGATCTTACTTCTGAGATTTGAATAAAAGCTTTGTTTAACTATTCCCAGAAGAGCTTTGGTAGTTCCTTCATAAAGTTTAAGGATAACATTTCCCACAAAGGCTTCGCAAACTATAACATCTGCGTATCCGTTGGGTATTTCTCTGGCTTCGATACTGCCTATGAAATTGATATCCTTACATTCCTTGAGTAAAGGATAGGTTTCTTTAACCAATTGATTTCCCTTTTCTTCCTCAAGTCCTATATTAACAATGGCAACTCTGGGCTTCTCAACGCCCATGGTGTTAGCATAATAAATGGATCCCATTTTGGCAAATTGAACAAGATGCGAAGATCTTGCATCAACATTGGCTCCCGAATCCACCAGGAGTGAAACACCTTTGGCTGTAGGAAACATAGTTCCTATGGGGGGTCTTTCCACACCCTTTATTCTGCCTACTATCAGCTGTCCTCCTACAAGGATCGCTCCTGTACTTCCTGCAGAAAGAAAAGCATCAGCTTCACCCTTTTTCACCAGATTGCATCCCACAACTATGGACGAATCCTTTTTTCTTCGGATGGCGTTTACCGGTGCTTCATCGCAGGAGATCACTTCAGTTGCATTTACAATCTCAATGTTATCCTTGTTGCCCTGAAACTTGGCCAGTTCATTCTTAATGGTTTCTTCGGGACCTACAAGCTTAACAAAGATGTTAGGTTGCTGTGTTACGGCATCAACACAACCCTTTACTATTTCGTAAGGGGCGTTATCTCCGCCCATACCGTCAACAGCAACGGTTATTCTGTCTTCCATATATCCTCCGGATCACATCTTTCTGTAGAAAAATGATTTCGCAGTAGAGTAATTCAAACTGTAAGATTGAATTATCTGTTCTGTCGATCCGACGAAAAGCAATCCGTTTTTCTTAAGGGCTGCATTAAACTTCTTGTAAATATCAGTCTTGGCCTCTTCGGTAAAATAAATGAGAACATTTCTGCATACTATAAGATCACAATCCGTAGGATAAGGATCTTTCAAGAGATTTGCATTTTTAAACTCAACACATCTCTTTATATCGTCGGAAATTTTATAAGTGTATTCGTTGACCTGTGTAAAATACTTCTGGAACAGATCCTTCGGTACACTTTTTAAGCTCTTGTCAATATAAAGTCCTGCTTTGGCTTTTTCTATAACCTGCTTGTCGATGTCCGTTGCAAGTATCTTGATCTGGCTTAAGGGAAGATACCTTGAAAGTAACATAACAATGGTATAGGGTTCATCACCCGTTGAGCAGGCAGCACTCCATATCTTGGGAGTTCTTGTTTTCGATAAGATTTCGGGCAGAAGCTCCTTTTCCAGGATCTCCCACTGTTCAGGGTTTCTGAAGAATTCCGAAACATTGATCGTGAGATAATTAACAAACTCTTCGAACAATGCTCTGTCTTTTTTGATGGCAGCTACGTACTGGCTGTAAGAGTTAAACCCGTTTTTCATAATGAGAGAATCGATCCTTCTGCGCATCTGTTTCTCTTTATAAGCATTCAGATCTATCTGGGTCAGGGTAAATATTTCTTTTTTAAAAGCTTCGTAATCGTCCATATTCACCATACGATCGTGAGGATCACAACCGTCTCTCCTTTATTAATAGAATCGGAGTTTCAACCTTTTCTAAAAAACAGGAGGTGTTCCGCTTAACTTATTCCAAGATGTCACGGAGACACCTCCCAAAAATCAAAACCAATTGCTTTCTGCAATTTTCGTATGCTTTGATATTAAGCAATCACTTCTGCAAAAACCTGATGTCTTGTATGGATGGATTATTCTTCTTTTGCTTCTTCTGCTGTTTCTTCAGCTGCAGTCTCTTCGCCTTCTTCATCGGACTCTTCAAGAACTCTCATGCTGAGAGAGATCTTCTTCTCATCATAGTTGAAGTCAACGATCTGAGCTGTGATCTCCTGACCGATCTTAAGTACATCGGAGGGTTTCTCGATCCTCTTCTTTGAGATCTGGGAAACATGAAGGAGAGCATCAACACCGGGAACGATCTCGATGAAAGCACCGAAATCGGTCATTCTTGCTACCTTACCTGTGATAACATTACCGATGGCAAAATCCTCATCAGCATTTGCCCAGGGATTCTGATCTGCAAATTTCATGGAAAGAGCGATCTTATCACCGGAGATCTCCTTGATGAATGCTCTTACATTATCGCCGGGCTTGAATACCTTCTTGGGATTCTCGATCCTGCCCCATGACATTTCGGAAATGTGAAGAAGTCCGTCAACTCCGCCGATATCAACGAATGCACCGAAATCGGTAACGTTCTTTACAACGCCTTCTACAACATCGTTAACCTTGATCTTGGAAAGAAGCTCCTGCTTCTTCTCTTCCTTCTTGGCGGATACAAGCTGCTTTCTGTCGCCGATGATCCTTCTTCTCTTGGTATTGAACTCGGTTAATACGAATTCGATCTCCTGACCCTTGTACTTTGTAAGATCCTTCTCAAAGGTATCGGATACAAGGCTTGCGGGGATAAAGATCCTGGTTTCGTCGATCTCAACGATGAGACCGCCATTTAAAACTTCGGATACTGTAGCCTTGAGGACAGTCTTATTATTGAATGCCTCCTCAAGAACTTTACTGGAACGTTCAGCGGCCAATCTCTTATAGGATGCGATAACAACGCCTTCGCGGTCATCAACCTTAAGAATCTTAACGTTCATTGTCTGATCGACCTTTACACACTTTGTAAGGTCAACATTAGGAGTGTTTGTGTACTCGCCGCGTGAAACGGTTGCGTCTGACTTGTAACCGATGTTTAAGATGATCTCGTCTTCTTTAACACTGATGACTTTGCCTTCAACAACTTGACCGGTATGTACTGTCTTAAAAGACTCCTCCATTAATTGTTCAAAACTTTCTTCCATAACAGTAAGAACCTCCTTGATGATTTTGTTTGGGGTCGATGCCCCGGCAGTAATACCTACGCAGCAGAAAGATTTAAATTGCTTTAAATCCAGGTCAATAAGTTTCTGTATAAAGTAAGTACTAGCGCACTGCTGTTTGCAGATTTCAAACAGCTTACGTGTGTTGGAACTGTTTGCACTGCCTATAACGATCATTGCCTCGTGTGATTTGGCCATCTCACACGCTTCCTTCTGTCGTTCCTCGGTGGCACAACAAATTGTGTTCATAACATTTATATAATATACGTTCTTTTTCAAAATTTCAACTATTTCTTTAAATTTCTTGGTGTTAAATGTGGTTTGTGAAACAAGGATATATTCTTTGTTTGGGTCACCTTTGAAATTTAAAGCTTCGTCTGCGGTTCCTATTATATCCGCTTTGTTGTCGCACCAGGCCGCAATGGCCTTAACTTCAGGATGAGAAGAGTCTCCGGTCACTATTATCCCTTTCCCTTTTTCAGCTTCGCTTGAAACTATCCTGTGGATCTTCTTCACAAAGGGACAGGTGGCATCGACTATTCTGTGCCCCGTGTTTTTTAATGCTTCTTCTTCCTGCTTTGAAATTCCGTGAGAACGTATTATTATGCAGCCTTTTTCCTTTTGAAGAGCTTCTTCGGGAGAATTGATTATCTCTACTCCTTTTTCGGCCAGTTCGTTTATAACGCCTTCATTGTGTATTATGGGACCGTATGTATAAACTTTCCCTCCCGATGCTATCTCTTCATTTACCGTATCAACTGCCCTTTTGACGCCGAAACAAAAGCCGGCAGTCTTTGCAACATCAACTTTCATTTACAGTCCTTTGCTTTCAGCTATGTCAAGTATCTTTTTCACCACTTCGTCCACGTTGAGTTCTGAAGTATCCACTTCCACTGCATCGTCAGCTTTTTTAAGAGGTGAATTGTCTCTGTGGATATCTCTGTAATCTCTGTCCTCTATTTCTTTCTTGAGTTTTTCAAAGTCACATTCAATACCTTTTTCTTTAAGCTCGTCAAACCTTCTCTTAGTCCTTATGTCAACGGAAGCGGTCAGGAAGATCTTAACCATTGCATCCGGTAATACTACCGTGCCTATATCTCTTCCGTCCATGACCACAGATCTGGTTTTTGCCAGCTGCTGCTGAAGGCTGACCATCTTTTTTCTCACAGCACCGTTGGTGGAAACTTCTGAAGCCATACTGCCGACTTCCGGGGTGCGTATCTTTGAATTTACGTTTTCACCGTTAAGGCTTACCACCTGTTCTCCGTTTTCATAGGAAATGCTCACATCGATATCATTGATCAGTCCCTCGATCTTTTCCGTATCCTCCGGAGAAACTCCTTTGTTCATGTAATAAAGTCCCATGGCTCTGTACATAGCTCCGGTATCAACGTAGATAAACCCTTTCTGTTTTGCTATCTTCTTTGCTATTGTGCTTTTACCGGCTCCCGCAGGTCCGTCTATGGCTATTGATCTGATCATGATTTATCCCTTTCTTATTTTGGATCTGATTTACGCCTGTCTGTGAGCCGCAGCGTATCCAGCAGCATATCCGGTTGACCAGGCTATCTGGAGATTGAATCCGCCGGTCATGGCATCAAGATCCATAACCTCCCCCGCAAAGTACAACCCCTCGCATATTTTGGATCCCATGGTTTTGGGATCTATTTCTTTTACATTTACCCCGCCTTTGGTGATAACAGCCTCGTTAAAATCCCTGAGACCGGATACGGTGAGTTTTAGATGTTTGAGCAGTCCGACCAGATGCTGCCTTTCTTCCTTTGTAACCGAATTCACCTTTTTATCGGGATCTATACCGGACATTTTAACTATCTCCGGTATAAGGCTTAAGGGCAATAAAGAATCAAAAGCGTTCCTGAAGGATTTGTTAAGTTCACCGCCGAAATCTTTAAGAAGCCTTAAATCCAGTTCTTCCGGACTCATCCCCGGCTTAAGGTCTATATAGAGATTTCCCGTGCTCTGCGACTTTGCCAATGCTCCGGCTATGTGAGCGCTTGCGGAAAGAACAAGAGGTCCGCTGATCCCGTAATGGGTAAACAGCATTTCTCCAACGTCACTGTAGATCTTTTTACCCTTTTCGTTTTCCAGGGTAAGGGAAACATTTTTAAGAGATAATCCTTGTACGTGGGACGGAAACTCTTCTTCGGTTTCTATTCCCACAAGGGACGGAATCAGTTTGGTCACAGTGTGTCCTGCCTGTTTTGCAAAAGCATATCCGTCTCCGGTGGATCCGGTGGAAGCATAGGACAAGCCACCGGTAGCAATTATCAAAGAATCGCCGGCTTCCTTAAACACTTTTCCCCCGGAGTCTTCAAGTATCAATAAACACCTTCTGTTATTAAACTCAAATGCCTTTACCCGGGTATTAAGCTTAACTGTAACCTTAAGCCTGTCAAGTTCCTCCTTAAGAGCTTTAATAACATCTGAAGACTTATCGGAGGCCGGGAATACTCTTTTTCCCCGCTCTGTCTTAAGACTCAGTCCCAAATCTTCAAAAAAATCCATCAATGCAACATTGTCAAAATTTTCAAAGGCGCTGAACAAAAATCTGGGATTGGCATTTATGTTACGAAAAAGCTCACTTCTTTCACAGGCATTGGTAACATTACATCTTCCCTTACCTGTTATAAAAAGCTTTTTACCTAATTTTTCATTTTTTTCAAAAATAATGACGGATGCACCTTCACGGGCCGCTGTAATACCGGCCAGCATGCCTGCGGCTCCTCCGCCGATGATCAATACTTTATTCATATAAAAACCTCGCAAAAGACTATAACATGACAAAAACAGGAATGCAAGATTCCTGTTTTCATTTTAGTCAGATTATTTTATTAAGTATGGTTCATCAAGGTTAAAAGAATAGTTGGAAGTCTTATAAGCACCGCCGTCTATCCTGAAGATGACCGCTGTACATGAATCGTAATTTTCAATGATACTCTGAGCTATGCAATCCAGAAGTGAAGCTTCGAAACCGGGAGAACTGACGCCCGGAGCTCCGTCCGCAGAAAAGTCAACTATGGCGGTGGTCTTTTCGAAATAGGCATTTTTTGCCACTACCGAAAAGGATTCATCAGCAAGAGCCACCGTGATCTTATTTACAAATTCAAACAAAGTGATCTTACCTGCTTCAATCTTAACGGGAATAGCGATCTTTTCAAAATTTTCGGAGTCGAGGCTGTAAATGATGATGTCATTTTTCGGAACAGGAATCTCTTCTTTTACGTC
The DNA here is from genome assembly GCA_017444675.1 of Lachnospiraceae bacterium. Taxonomy (GTDB): domain Bacteria; phylum Bacillota; class Clostridia; order Lachnospirales; family Lachnospiraceae; genus RGIG3528. Next base: position 13,371 of record JAFSWD010000044.1, on the reverse strand, counting down.
ACCGGCCTGGGTAGGCACAGCCGAGGGTGTGGACATTATCGTAACATTTTCGAAAGGTGTAGGTGTTACACCGTCCCTCTCTTTTCCGCTCAAGCATCCTGCAAGACAAACCACAAATATTAATCCGATGACCGTAAGTATGATTCCCTTTTTCAAAATTATAACGCCTCCGCTCCCAAAATCGCACTCCAACCTTGATTCTATGCGGTTTGTTTGTCAAAAATAAGGCAATTTACTGTCATATTTCAGTCATGTTCACTCTTCTTTAAGAACGGAAATATTTTTGGAGATATAGTCATAAAGTGAGATCAGGGTAAGTGCGACCGAGAGCCAGATAAGCACCTGTTCGACAACATAAAACCATTGGTATTCCAGATGTATCATAAGGGCTATGGCCATGATCATCTGAACGGTAGTCTTTACCTTTCCCCACATACCGGCGGCTATTACTATGCCTTTGTCCGAGGCCACGAGTCTGAAACCGGAAACAATAAATTCTCTTGCAACTATGATGATAAGTGCCACGGCGCTCATCCTTCCGTCCGCTGTAAAAAGTATAAGCGCGGTTATCACAAGTATCTTATCGGCCAAAGGATCCATAAATTTTCCGAAGGTGGTTACCATACCGTATTTTCTTGCGATCTTACCGTCAGCCAGATCGGTCAGACAGGCCACGATGTATATGCCCAATGCTATAAATCCATTACCGGGTATCTGCGAAGCATAAAAGAAAAACACGAAGAAAGGTATGAGCAGTATCCTTAAAACAGTAAGTTGATTAGGCAAATTCATTTTCATAAAGCAAGTCTCCCTTTAATTTAAGTCGATGTCCTCTCCCATGAGGTCATATTCTTTTGAACCCGTTATCTTAACCTTGATGATGTCTCCTGACATATGATCCCTTAAGGATCTCACAAAAACATATCCGTCAACTCCCGGTGCATCCATGTAACTTCTGCCTATCCAGATATTATCTTCAGGCAGTTTTCCTTCGATCATCACGTCCATGATCTTCCCTATCCTTGACTTTCCTTTTTCCAGGGAGATCCTTTGCTGTAGCACCATAACCTCCTTACGGCGTTTATTCTTAACCCGTGCCGGTATCTGGTCCTTAAACTTTGCGGCCGGAGTTCCCGCTTCCTTTGAGTAGGTAAAATCCCCCAACCTTTCAAAGCCTGTTTTCTCAACAAAATCCAGAAGAGCCGCATGATCTTCTTCTGTTTCTCCCGGAAATCCGGATATAAGCGAAGTACGTAAAGCTACATCGGGTATCCTGTTTCTGATCTTCCCGATGATCATGTCAAGCTGGGCTCTGTCGGTTCTTCTCCCCATTCGTCTTAAAATACTGTCTGAAGCATGCTGAATGGGCAGATCAAGATAATGACAGATCTTTGGCTCCTCTGCCATGGTCTCTATAAGCTCATCGTCTATCTCTTCCGGATAACAATACATCACCCTGATCCAGGATAAACCCTCTATCCTGCAAAGCCTTCTTAAAAGCTCCGAAAGCATTTTTTTACCGTAGATATCCGTACCGTAAACCGTGGTTTCCTGGGCCACAAGGATAAGCTCCTTTGTTCCTCCTTCCGCAAGAAACTCCGCTTCTTTAACGAGTCTTTCCATGGGGATGCTTCTGAACTTTCCCCTAAGATGAGGGATTATACAATAAGAGCAATGCTTGTCACAGCCTTCCGCGATCTTAAGATAGGCATAGTATCCGCCTGTGGTGACCACTCTTTTGGTCTCCGGAAGAGGAAGCCTGTCTATATTGTCCACATAATCTCCCTTTCCTTCCACCGCATCGCAGATCTTGTCTATAGCTGTAGTGCCAATTATCGCATCCACCTCGGGTATCTCTTCTTTGATCTCCGAAGCATATCTTTGCGCAAGGCATCCCGCAACAACTATTCTTTTTAAGGAACCGGTCTTTTTGTATTCCGCAGCCTCCAGGATAGCATTGATACTCTCTTCCTGGGCATCCTTTATAAATGCGCAGGAATTGATGACAACGCAGTCCGCTTCGCTTTCATCGTTGGTCAAAAAGAAGCCTCTGTCCCTGAGCTGTCCCAACATAAACTCGGAATCGACCGTATTCTTGTCGCAGCCCAACGAAATAAACATTATCTTATTCATTCAAAAGTCCATTCTGTCTCATACAGCCTTCAAGGCAGTTATTCATTAACATGGCAATAGTCATGGGGCCCACACCGCCGGGTACGGGAGTGATCTTGGAAGCAACCTTTTCAACACTGTCAAAATCCACATCTCCGCAGAGCTTCTTTCCTTCGAGTCTGTGTATGTCCACATCTATGACCACAGCGCCCTCTTTAACATAGGAGGCGTCGATCATTTTGGGTTTACCGATGGCAACGATCAAAATGTCAGCTCTCTTGCAGACTTCTTTAAGGTTTTTGGTCTTGGAATGGCAGGTGGTGACAGTGGCATTCTCTCTCAGCATCAGCACTGACATAGGCTTACCTACAATGTTGCTTCTTCCGATAACAACGCATTCTTTACCCGCGATCTCCACACCCGAACGCTTTAAAAGCTGTATAACGCCTGCAGGTGTACAGGAAACAAATCCGGGTCTGCCGATCAAAAGATTGCCCACGCTGACAGCATTAAAGCCGTCCACATCCTTTTCGGGCGCAATGGCAGCTATCACCGCATCTTCGCTTATATGTGAAGGCAAAGGAAGCTGTACCAGGATACCGTTTACCTTATCATCTTCATTGAGTTCTTTGATCCTGTCCAAAAGTTCTTCCTGTGTAGTACCTGCGGGAAGTTCAAGAGAAACAGAGTCAAAGCCGCAATATTCACAGGCCTTCTTCTTGTTTGCCACATAAACCGTGCTTGCGGGATCATCTCCGCACAGAATAACCGCAAGACAGGGCTTTATCCCTTTCTCACCCAGTTTTGCCGTTTTTTCCTTTATCTCATCCTTTATGGACTGTGATATTGCTTTTCCGTCGATCAGTTCTGCCATTGGTTTTCTCCTTGAATATTATTTAAAAAGCATGTAAATAAGGGTTATAACAAGCCCCGTACTGAACAGCAGCATGGAAAGACTTAAACTTCTTTCGATCATTCTCGCCATGGATGCGGTCTGTTCGTTGAACAGTGACAGCCTGGTCACATAAGAAACCTTACCGGGCTTTTTATCGATTTTAGTCATTTTATCAAGTATGGTACCGAGACCATAGGTGAAACTGTTGCCCACTGTAACAGACCTTTTATGTTTAAGGGGTTTGAACACTTTTTTTCTGAAAAAGTATATGATAAGATCGGTCAGTTTGTCAAATAACCTTGCCACAAAAGCTCCGATAAAGGTTAAAAAATACATGAATACAGGCCTGTAAACATAAGCTTCAAGGTCAAACCATCCCGGAAGCCCCGCTCTGTATATAACACTGTTGTTTTTCTTATCGATCATTAGAAGTCTGATGCAAAGGAAATACAGAGCTATACCAACAGTGACAGAGATCAGTGTGGCCTTTATAACCGCGGGAGCGAAAAATCCGAAGTGAGTGACTTCTTCAAAAGTAATGCCTGCCGCGGCCTTGTTGTATTCTTCCGGTACAGCAAAACAAGGTATCTTCGCAAAAACCGGAGGTAAGATACCTGCCGCAAAAACCAAAAGTGTGGGCAGGGTAAAAAGGATCTGATCCGATTTTTCCGGCTTTTTCTTATCTTCTCCGTTACCCTTTTCCACAAAAAGACAAATGAAAAGCTTGAGCATATAGCAAAGAGTCATACCGCCCGTTACGGTGAATATTACGGACACAGCCTTTGCGATGTCGTTGCTCTCCGCTATCACATCCAAAGCTTCATGCATCATGTTCTTTGATACAAAGCCCGAAAAGCCCGGGATTCCCGCCAGACTCAGGCCGCAGACTCCAAAGGTGATCATAAGCAAAGGATTTTTCCTGCCGTAGCCCTTAAGCCCATTAAGATCAAGGGTCTTTGTTGCGGCATATATTGCGCCGACACCTATAAAGAGAGCTGTCTTTATAAAGGTATGGTTAAGCATATGAAGCAGCGTACCGGCAAAAGCAAGACCGTCAGGCTCCAGCACCATGCATGCCACTCCCGTAACTATAAAGCCGATCTGAGACAAAGATGAACAAGCCACGGTTCTCTTAAGATCATTTGTAAATATGGCAAGAAATGCTCCCGTAACCATGGTGCAGGCACCAAGGATCAAAAGCATATTCCCCCAGGTTTCAAGCCTCAAAACTCCCAGACATGAGGATGTGAGTATGATACCTATGATACCCGCTTTTGAAAGAATGGCGGATAGAAAAGCCGTACCCGGTGCCACAGCCTGAACGTAAGCCTTGGGAAGCCATACATGGAGCAAAAACACACCGGCTTTGGCACCGAAGCCCACGGAAATAAGGATCGTAGGTATCAATTTTTTTGAAACCTCTGCACTTGCGGTTATTTCCGTAAGTTTTTCCAGATCCAGAGTTCCAAATCCGTGCTGCACAAGAAGCAAACCGTAAAGCATGACCATACCGCAGATAACGGATATTCTTAAATATACCCTTCCCGCTATATCGCTGTCATGAGTCTCCCTCTGCAATACCCAGATAACAGAAGCCAAAGACATGATCTCAAAGAACATGAAGCAGGTGAAAAGATCCCCTGCAAAAAGCAGTCCCAGAGTACAAAAAAAGGTTAAAACCCAGGATATATAAAATCTTGTATTCTTTTTTTGATCCTTAAGATATTTTGCCGCAAATAGAGTGCAGATAAGAAAGACCATAACGGAAACTCCCGCATAAAGGAGTCTGAATCCGTCAGCCTTAAATGAAAGCCCTATGGAACAAAAATCATTTGAAAGAAAAGAAATCATATAAGTCCCTCTGCTACTTTTGAAATAAAATCAACCAACGGTGCGGAGAATATGCCCAAAAATACGATTATGAGCGACAGCAAGCATAAAGGAACGGTCATAAAAGGTCCCGGATCTTTAATCTCTGAGATCGAATCGTGATCAAAACCCGCTCCCGGGAAATAGGCCCTGAATATAAGGGAGAATATATAAAGTGCGGTAAGCAACGCAGATATCAATATAGCCGCAATGCCAATGCCCGCAATAACCCCTCCGCTCTTTGCCGCTCCGGTGAGCAACTGCCACTTGCTTGAGAAACCTATCGTGGGCGGAACCCCCATAAGAGCAAGGCCTGCCACGGTAAATGCGGCAAAGGTGATCTTCATCTTCCGTCCGTAGCCGTAAAGCTGATCCACATAGGCCTTTTCGTACTTACAAAGTACGATGCCCGCTACGAAGAAAAGGGTTATCTTTATGATACCGTGAAATACAAAGTGTACCAGTCCTCCGGTAAGCCCTTCAGGGGTCATAAGCGCTGCTCCGAACAACATATAGGACAGATTACTGATGGTAGAATAAGCAAGCCTCCGTTTAAAATGCTGTTCTTTTAAAGCCATTGAAGATCCGAAGATTATTGTCACTATGCACATTATAAGGCAAAGGTTCTGAGCCCAGGTGCCATAGAGGAGAGTCGTACCGTAAACATAATATATTACCCTGATTATGGCAAAAGCACCGCAGTTTACCACAGCCACGGCATGAAGCAGGGCTGTAACAGGTGTGGGTGCCACAGACGCCGAAGGAAGCCATCCGTGAAGAGGAAAAATGGCAGCCTTAACACCGAAGCCAAAGAAGGTAAGGACAAAGATTATCCTTAAGATCTGTGCCTCTCCGCTTCCGATAAAATATCCGAACAGACCGCCGTAAACAAAACTCGTACTTCCGGCATAGTTAAGCACTACCACCATGCCCACAAAGGCAAAAGCAGCTCCTCCTATGGAATAAAGCACATATTTTCTTCCCGCAGCCACATTTTTTTCTTTCATGCCGTGCATCACTATGGGCAGAGTAACAAGAGTAAGAAACTCGTAGAAAAGATAAAGGGTCAGCAGGTTGTCGGAAAAAGCTATGCCGCAGGTAACACCGTAGGTCATGAGATAAAAGGTGTAAAATACATTCTCTCCGCCCTCGTGTACCATGTACTCCAGTGCATATGAAACCGCTATGGGCCATAAAAGTGCTATGAGGCCGGCAAATATCATTCCTGCACCGTCCAGAGACAAAGTTACGGGAAGACCCTTACTTATATTCAGCAAATGAAGCTTGAGACCGTCGGCCGAATTCAGGATCACCGTTAAGATCAATAAGGAATTAATAACCGATGCGGTGAGTACATAGATATTTCTTGCTTTTCTGTTTTTAAAACCGATAAGTGAAACCAGGCCTCCGGCTATAATAGGAAACACCACGGGAAAAATGAGCAGATAATTCATACAATCTCCTAAAACAAAGCATATACGGTATCATATGCAAGATCATAAACAGTATTTGCAAAAACGCCCAATAATACACATAAAACAGCAAGTATGACCATTACGGCAACCATTCCGGTCCTGACCTTTTTGGATCTTTCCAGGTTTTCATCAAAGCCTTCAAAATCCTGTCCGGGGAAAAATGCAACTATAACTATGGAAAGCAGATAACCCGCGGTTAAAAGAGCACTTACAAGTAAAACCGCAACTCCTATATAACCTATAACACTTTCTTTAAGATCCAGAGCCCCCAGGCAAAGATACCATTTGCTTACAAAACCGCAAACGGGAGGGATGCCGATGAGTCCGAGGGAAGCTGTGGCAAAAGTGGCAAAAGTAATGGGCATTGCCTTTCCGATACCGCAGAGTTCCGGGCATTCATGCCTGTCTGTAGCAAAGATAACGCTACCTGCGTTAAGGAACAGGAGGGTCTTTAATACAGCATGGAAAACTATATGAAACAACGCTCCGAAGAAAGCGATCGGATTCATGCATGAAAACCCGAAAAGTATATATGATACCTGACTGACGGTGGAATAAGCCAGCCTCTTTTTAAGCACCTTTTCTTTATATGCCAGCATGGAACCCATGAACACCGTTAAAAGAGAAAGGCTCATAAAAGCATATTGTACCCAGGTTCCTTTTAAAACCTCGGTTCCCACCAGATAAAAGATCACTCTTAAGATACCAAGCACTCCGGCCTTACAGATAATTCCGGAAAGCACGGCAGATGCAGGTGCCGGAGCTACGGGATGAGCTGTGGGCAGCCAGCCGTGAAGCGGGAACATGCCTGCCTTCGCGCCGAAACCTATGATCATAAGGAAAACCGAAACCAGGACCTGATTCAGATCCTTACCTGCGAGCCCGGAAATACTTCCTCCGGAGACAAATTCCAAAGCTCCGCCGGAAGCCTTGGCCATAAAGGCAAAACCGAATAATGCACATGATGCGCCGGCTATTGAATAGTAAATGTATTTCTTTGCGGCAAACACCGCTTCTTTCGTCATGTCATGTATTACAAGGACTGCGGATGTAACCGTCATTAGCTCGTAAAACATATAAAAGGTCAAAAGATTGCCTGCCTCGGAAAGTCCTATAAGCACTCCCCATACCATGAGATAAAAGCCGAAGAACGTTCTTCCCGAAAGAGTCTTAACATTCTGCTCTTTCTCATTCTTTCTGTCATCATGTCTCATATAGTCGGTGGCATATATGCCTGCAAGAAAGAAGATACCGGAGATCATGAGAATAAAGATATCCGAGATGAGATCTTTTTTAAGCACGGCGGTTATAAGATCCGTAAAGGAAAACATCACCAGCCTGTCTGTGCCAAACACAAAGGAAAGAACAGTAAGTACAAACTGCACTCCGAAAATTACGATCATGGCCTGTTTTGAAAAGCTGTGCTTATGCACTCCCCTTCTTTTGGTGGCAGCCACCAGTATGCCTGCAGCCACAGGGAAAAATACAGGTAAAAGTGTAATTATGTTTTTTAAAAGCTCATTCATTCAATTCACCCGAGTTTTATCATGAGAACATGGAAAGTCCTCTGGTTATTAGTTTAATGATCATATCACTGAAAGTACCCAAAAACAGGTTCGCAACGATGAAAAATGCCATGGCGCCGATATACTTGGCAGTGGGCTTGGTATTATCCACTTCTTCCGTAAGCCTGCCTCCCGGATCTGAAACAGGGGTGTAAAGACAGATAAGCGCTCTGAAAAAGTAGATGCAGTTAAGCACGGTACTTACAGCCAAAGCGACCAGGATCACGATCATCTTTGGTCCCCCCGCATCAATAGCGGCATCGGCAAAGTTTATCTTTGAAACAAAGCCGGGGAAAAAGGGAATTCCCACCATGGAAAAAGCTCCCACCGCAAATGCTACGCTGGCCACTTTGTTTCTGTAGCCCGCACCTTTGATGGCATCCAGCTTTGTCGAATGGCGCGATACTTCCTTTATGCCTCCCAGGGATGTAAATATCATGGACTTGGTGGCACCGTGAGCAAAAATGTGGAATACGGCTGCCACAACACCTGCGGCGTTGCCTATGCCTATGCCCATAAAGATATATCCTATCTGTGCCACCGAAGAATAGGCCGTCATACGCTTTACGTCCTTTTGGGCTATGGCGAACACGGATCCGAAGATCATAGCCATGATACCGAAAACGAAAACAATGTCGTTAACACCTGTTTCAAGTACTGTTTCCCAGCCGATAGCCCTGTAATATATCTTTATCAAAAGAACTATATAAGCCTTAAGCACAAGGCTGGAAAGAATGGCACTGGAGGAAATGGTGGATGCGGTATGAGCATCCGGAAGCCAGGAGTGAAAGGGGAAAAGCGCACTTTTAATGGAAAGACCGATGGTGATCAGCGCTATTATGATCGTAAAGGGTTCGGCATATTCCTTTATTGTGCTGGTAACCACGGCATACTTTATGTTCGACAGGAGAAGATGTCCGGTCACATCATAGAGCAAAGTGATGCCGATAAGCAAAAGACCTGAACCCAAAAGGCTCATTATCATATATTTTGCGGAAGAGAAATAGGCTCTTCCGTTGCCCATGACTGCAACAAGGCCGGCTGCGGTAATAGTATTGATCTCCACAAATACATAGGCAGTAAAAACGTCGTTGGTATAAGTAAGTGCAAGAAGCGAACTCATCATCAGACATATGAGGGTGTAATAAAGATTGATCTTACTCTCTTCCACGTCCTCATATATATGCTTCTCTCCCGCTATCACCGAAAGATACATGATAACGGAAAAGAAAACCGTAAAAACTCCTTCAAGGACTCCGGCTCTGAGCTCATTTCCGAAGGGTGCTCCGAAGTGCCCCATCTGATAAATAAATGAGCCGTCAATGCTGACCGTATACCCAAGAACAGCCGCCGATAAAACCACAAGCACTGTCAAAAGGCCATAGGTCACATATCTGGCCATGTTCTTCTTAAGTACCGAACATACAACACCGCACATCAGGCACAGGATAATGGAGAACATGGGGAAATTGGTGCAAAGATCCATTATTTGCCCTCCTTCCTGATGATCTGCATTATCTCATCCATCTCAAGGGTATGATATCTCCAATAAAGTCTTATGGTAAGCGCCAGCATAACGGCGGTAACACTTACGGACACAACGATACCCGTAAGCACAAGCCCTGTGGGAATGGGATTTATATAGCTTTCCATTTCCGCAACTCCGTCTGTGACAATGGGCGCTTTTCTTCCGAAAACAAAACCCTTGGCAGCCAGGAAAAGATAGACCGAGGAATCCATTATGTTAAGTCCCATTATCTTTTTGATAAGGTTGGGATGAAGGAACAAAGTGGTAAATCCTATACCAAAAAGTATAATGGCCACCCCTTCGAAAAGGTTGGAACTGATATAATCTATGACAGCCTGCATATCAAAGCCCTCCTTTTCTGAACATACCGTAAAACGAATACATGGTGCAGGCAACCACAGCGCCCACACAGATATTAAGAGGCAGGATGAGCCCCGCACTGATTATGTCTCCGGCCGTGCCCTTTGAGATAATGTTGTGGATGCCGTTGGCACCGGTAAAGAAAGCATAGGTCTTGGAAATCGAATAAAAAAGCAACGCACTGACGGAAACCACGGAAAAAGTCTTCTGTGTAAAGAACCTTTCCGTCTTTTTAAATCCGAAAGCATTTAAATAAAGGATGAGTCCCGCACCGATTATCGCTCCTCCCGAGAAACCTCCGCCCGGGCTTAAATGACCGTTCAGTATGACATAAATACCGAACACGATGATAATGGGTACAAGTATTCCGGTAGCCCATACAAGGATGGGATCGTTCTTGGGCTCATAGGCTCTGTCATTCTCAAGGCTGATAAAGCGTTTTCCTTTTTCCGAATCCGGATCGATCTTTAAAAGTATCATTACGCAGACCGCTGCTATAAAAAGGACATGAGATTCTCCCAATGTATCAAAGGCACGATAATCAAGTATCATTCCCGCCACAATGTTCACTGCTCCTGTATCCTTGATACCGTCTTCTATATATTTTTTGGAAACCTCATTATTGGCAGGATTATCCGGATCCCCGTAATCGGGAAGGTTTGCCACAGTGACCAAAAGTATGGCGATTATGGCAACACATGTGATAACAGCAAACAAACGGTAAAAACGTTCATACAGTTTTACCGCTCTCTGCTCGGTTTCTTCGGACCGCTCTTCTATAAGTTCGGCGATCTGAACCTTTTTTTTGTTTAATTCCGCCTCTTCAAAGAAATTCCGATGGCGTCTGTCCTCCAGTTCCTCAGTTTCCACATTGAAACCGGACTGCTCATCAAAAAGATCCTTTTCACCGTTCACAAAGCGGACTATCTTTCTCCATAAAGTTTTTTCGTAATCAGTTCTGACTCTGCTCATTTATTCTCTCCGTAAAGATATGCTCCGGATCACATGTCTGCGGAACGGTCTTTTTCTTTTTCGTCCATAGGTGCCTTGTTATCCTCGTTGTTTTTATCATTCATGGAATGTATCTTTTTAAGTGTAACAAAGAACAAAAGAGATGTAACTCCCGCTCCCACGGCAGCCTCCGTAATAGCCAGATCCGGTGACTCCAATACCATCCAGAGTATGGACATTATGATACTGTAGGACATGAAGATAATTACCGATGTAAGGAAATTCTTGCAAAAGCAGGTAGAGATCGCACATATGATCAGAAATCCCAATAAAACAAAAGTAAAGGCATTAATCATTCTGCTTTTCCTCCTTTTCCAATTCCTTAAGGGAAACGCTGACAAATTCCTTTCCCTCTGCCTCAGGATCTGTGGTATACTCGAGTTTTGCCAAAAAATGACCGGCTACAGGGCTTGTTATCCAAAGAAAGACAAGTATGAGCACCAGTTTAAGGGAAACAAATTGAAATCCGTAATAAACTATACCTCCGGACACGGCCAGAAGCAGTCCCAGGGTGTCTCCCAAAGCTGCCGCATGCATACGGTTAAGCACATATTTAAATTTATATACGCCGAAAACGGCTGTGATGTAGATCAATGCACCCAATATAAAAAGGATGGCTGAAATTATCTCTCTGATCATTTTTCATCCTCCTTATCTTCCGATTCTCCGTCTTCGACCGTTCTTTCCTTGTAGACTCCCATATAAATCTTTGAAAGGACTATCACCGACAGAAAGGAAATGAGCGTATAGAGCAACGCAACATCAAGAAGCCATCCTTCCCCCAAAGATATGGAAAGCATGATTATTATAACGTCGGTCATGGTGCCTATCATGTTTACCGCCAGGATCCTGTCTGCGAGACGGGGTCCTTTGATGACCCTTATAAGAGCAAAGATCATGCATACACCGAGAATACATATGCAGATTTTCAAAACATAGGATAAGATCGGACTCATTTAATATCACTCTCCATCTTTTTCAACTGTTTAACAAAAACAGAATTGTTGATCCCCAGGGCCATTTCCTTATCCAGGCAATGAACCGTGTACCTGTTTCCTTCAAGATGTACGGTAATGGTGCCGGGTGTCAGAGTAATGGATTCTGCCAGCAGTACCTTGTGATGTTCCTCTTTAAAATTCTTCCTGAAAGAAACCACTCTGGGCTCAACTTCCAGCTTGGAATTATAGATATAATAAATGACCTTGCAATTGGCAACGATCACTTCCTTTATCAGGATAAGCAGGTATAAAGCAAACTTTAATCCTCTCTTAATGAGTTGAAGCTCCCTTTTCGGAGAATAACCGACAAAACGGTATAAAAACAGATAAAGGGCTGCGGAAATAAGAGCCCCTATCGTAAATATTTCCCAGGTAAATTTTCCATTTAATACTATCCAGAAAAGAATAAGCAAAAATAACATATCTTTCCTCCTTAAAAAAGCACCAAGCGCTGTGTTTAGTATCGCTGGTGCTTAGTAATGGTAAATTATTTTTTATTTTTTAAAAACTCAGGAATGTTTATGCCGTTCTTTTCGGAAGATGCCGCATTACTTGGTGTGGAAAGATTCTGTTGAACATTTGTCTGAGGTCTGACAGGCTGTGCAAAGGAGCTCGGACGACTCTCGTAGGATGAATTTGTCTTAGGAGAAGGTTGAACCGGTCTTTGAGGCTGTGCACTGCTCTGGGAAGGTGTTCCCGTATAAGGTTTATTCTTCTGCATAAAGCTGGGAATCCCGCTGTGATAAGAGCCTCCTGCTGTAGAAGAACTGCCTGTGGAAGGCTTGAAACCGGAGTTCTGCTTTCCGAGAAATGACATCTTGGGATCACTGAAGCCGAATCCGCCCAGAGAGCCCAAACCTGTAGAGGATTCTATACCTGTAGCAATAACCGTGATCATAACTCTGTCAGTCATTGTAGTATCTTCATCTGCACCGAAGATAATGTTGGCATTCTTATCCGCCAGCTCACGTACCTTATCGGCGGCTTCCTGAACCTCAAGCAGCGAAATATCGCCGGAGAAGCTTAAGATGATATCCTTTGCGCCGTTGATGGTAGTCTCCAGTAAAGGTGAAGAAATAGCTTCATCAATAGCCTTAACACACTTGTCGTCTCCACTGCCGCATCCGATACCGATATGCGCAACGCCCTTGTCCTTCATAACCTTGGAAACATCCGCGAAGTCAAGGTTGATAAGTGCATCCTTAGTCATGAGATCTGTAATGCCCTGAACAGACTGTTTGAGAACTTCGTCTGCTTTTCTTAAAGCTTCGCTCATGGAGGTTCTCTTGTCAACGATCTGAAGTAACTTATCGTTGGGGATTATAATAAGTGTATCAACGTTGTGTCTCAGCTTATCAATGCCACCCACAGCGTTTTCCATACGTACTCTGCCTTCGAATGTAAAGGGCTTTGTTACTACACCGACCGTAAGGATGCCCATCTCTTTTGCGATGGAGGCAATAACGGGTGTAGCTCCTGTTCCTGTTCCGCCGCCCATTCCACAGGTTACGAATACCATATCCGCACCTCGTACGACTTCGGCGATCTCTTCACGGCT
>JAFSWD010000043.1 GCA_017444675.1 Lachnospiraceae bacterium | reverse complement strand
CCGGCCGCTTCTCTTAAGGATGCGGATCCGTTAAAGACAGGGGTTATAAAGGTGTTATCCCTGTTATCCAAAAGGATCTTTGTTGCCTTTATATTTACTTCGTAATTGACGGTATCGTCCTCTCCCATACGATCCAGATAATCCTTATAGGCTGCGGACTCCTGAGCCTTAAGAGTGACGGGTACATAGCCCTCGGTCTGGGAATAGGCTGTCTGTACTTCATCGGTCAAAAGGAACTGGGCAAAGAGCCAGGAAGCCATGACTTCTCCCGGGTCTTCTGCGTTAAATAAGCATATGCTGGGTCCCTGGGATATCATTTTCGGATGGTCGGGATCGAACTGGGGCATTACCATGACCTCGGTCTCAAAATCCCTCATCTGATCCGCGCTTATGTCATGAAGCGGAGCGGCTGTGCCTATCCAGGTGGCGCCTGCTGTGGAATCCACCGCAAAGATACACTGGTTGGCGTTTAGGAAGTTTCCCGGATAGCTGGAGATCTTAAAGGTAGAAAAAGCCTTGGATTTTCCGTGGATCGAAACCTCCTTAAGGATCTCTGTTGTACTGTCGTTAAAGATCATTATATTTCCGGAATCATCGGAATAGCCCGCATCCAGCTGTTTAAGCATGGTGATCATCATGTTGTCGGTGGATTTGTAGATAAAGGGGATCAAAACGTTCTGACCGTTGACCTTGTAAGTACCGTCCCCGTTCTGCTCCAGGGCTTTTTCCGAAACCTCCCAGATAAAGTCCCAGGTGAGCTTATCGGGTAAGTCTATGCCCATATTGTCCAGCAGGGTCTTGTTTATGTAACAGGCCTCGGTGGAGCGCATGAAGGGCAGGGCATACTGTTTGTCATCCAGCACGCCTTCTGCCAGGAACTGAGGTACTACCTGAGAAAGGGAAGGAGAATCAAACCTGACTTTGCTTCCGCCAAGACCGTATTCGGGATCTGCTATCAGATCGTCCAGAGGGACCACCACGTTCCTTCCGGTCATATAGGTGGCTATATGGTCGGGGTAGGTGATGCACACATTGGGAGTGGTGCCTGTGGAGATATTGGTGATAACGTCGTTGTATATGGCGGCATAATCGGTGTAAAGCCTTAAGTTGACCGTAATATTGGGGTAGAGCTCATTGAAGGCTTCCACAGCTTCGTTGTAGATCGCTACCTGCCGCTTGTTGGTGTCGTTCTTGGCCCAAAATGTGATCTCGTAGGGCTTTGAGACATCAAATTCCCCGGGGATAACAAAGCTCTCCTTTTGACGTGAACCGTGACAGCCGCCGGTGAAAAGCAGGGCACAGAGAGCAAAGGCCGTAATGATAAGATGAGTTCTTTTCATCCCTTTGTACCTCCTCTCGCAACCCCCGCCCTTATTTTTTTGCGGAATATGAGGAACAGTACGATGAGAGGCAGGGAGATCACCACCACCGCCGCCATCATGGCGGGGATGTTTTCACGGCCCATTCCGTTTTCACGAAGCTCCTGGATACCGTTGGAAACCAGGAAATAATCGGGATCGTCGGTGATGAGTCTGGGCCACACATAAGAGTTCCAGCATTCGATGACCTTAAGGATGATTATGGTAATGATGGTGGGACGGCACATGGGCACCATGACCTTAAGAAGATAGCGCATGTCTTTGGTACCGTCCACCTTTGCCGCCCAGTAGAGCTCATCGGGTATGGCCGCAAAGTTTTCTTTTAAAAGATAAATGTAAAATACGGATGCGGCGGAAGGGAGGATCAGACCCAAAAAAGTGTTCCTCATGTTCAGATCCGTAATGGTTACGAAGTTGGTGATGATCACCAGTTCGTTGGGGATCATCATAAGGGACAGGAAAAGGGTGAAGAGAAGATCTCTTCCCTTAAACCTAAGCCTTGCAAAGGCAAAGGCCGAAAGCACGGCTATCACCAGCATGAGAAATGTGGTGGCAAGGGTATAGACGAGGGTGTTTAAAAGATATCTTCCCAGGGAAATGGCGGTAAATACATTGGAAAAGTTGGCAAGTGTAGGGGGGATAGCCAGAAACCTCGGGATGTATTCCGCGTTATAGGACGCATAGCTTTTAAAGGAAGTCAGGATCATCCAGTAAAAGGGGAAGATGACCAGCAATGCCCAAAGGGTCAATCCCATATAGATAAAGACGTTTGTCACGGCTTTTTTCTTTTTTTCCGTATCTTTTACGTCCGAGTAAGTATTTTCCACAAAAGAACCTCCTGTGTTCATAAAGGGTCGGGACTAAGCATCAGTAATGGACATGCTTCCGGCTGACCAAAAGGTTTATGCAGGTGATGGTCATGATAATGGCAAAGAGGATGATGGCTGCCGCCGATGCAAAGGAAGGGAAGCCTCCGCCTGTTCCGTAGAGCATGTCATACACATAACCGACTATAGTGTTCATTCCCGCCGAATTAAGGTCCGTTCCGAAGATGGCCACCTCGTCGCTGTAGGCCTTAAAGGCTCCGATAAAGCCTGTGATTATGAGATAGAAGACGGTGGGACTGATCATGGGAAGTGTGATCTTTCTGAAGAGCCTTCCCGGAGGGGTTCCGTCCACCCGCGCGGCGTTGTAATAGATCTCGTCCACGGATGCTATGGCTGATGTGAGC
The DNA here is from genome assembly GCA_017444675.1 of Lachnospiraceae bacterium. Taxonomy (GTDB): domain Bacteria; phylum Bacillota; class Clostridia; order Lachnospirales; family Lachnospiraceae; genus RGIG3528. The sequence continues at coordinate 19,446 of JAFSWD010000043.1, read as the reverse complement.
AGCAGGATCTTAAAGGGAAGCACCACCCATATGGTATAAAAGCACATAACGAACATTTTTGCCCAGTAGGGGCCGTCGATAAAATCTACGGCTCCCGCTCCGAAAAGTTTGATGATCATATTTACGAGACCGTCGGTATAGGCGGTCTTTTTGAAGAGTATCATGAAAACCAGCCCCACTGCCAGTGTGTTGGTGACATAGGGCAGGAAAAATATGGTCTGATAGAGCTCACGCAGCTTTTTGATCCGGCTTAACCCCAGGGAGATCATAAGCGCCAGAAAGGTGGATATGGGAACCGTGATGATAACTATGATAAAGGTATTGCGGACAGCCTGAAGAAAATAGGTGTCATGAAGAACATAGGAAAAATTGTACAGCCCCGTACCGTAGTAGCTTTGGGAAGCAAAATCAAACCCTTCTTCAAAGGAATAGATAAGAACGTCTGCCAAGGGGTAGACCATAAAGATCCCCAGAAAAAGGATCCCGGGTAAGAGATAAAGCCAAGCTTTTTTATTGTTATCTTCCATATATTTCCTCTGCTCTTTGATAATTTGGCCGGGTAAAGGGCGTGCAACACCTTTTATAATACTACCGAAAGGAAAAACGTGCAATGAAAACGTGTGTTAAAACTGCATATCGGAGCTTTTCCCCGGAACAGATCCGAGAAAAGTATACAAAATGCACAAAAAATGATAATTTTTGAAAATGTATTTGTGCATATTGGTAAAAAAATTACGTCTTGATGTAAATTATTTACGTTTACTTTATACAAAATTTATAAGAGAATAATAACCGTCGAGAACACTTTAAAGGACCGGAAGTTACGAAGCCTGTCCTGAGAACGAAAAGGAGGAAACAGCAATGAGAAAAAGGACAGAAATCATCGGACTTGCACTTACGGCCCTTATCCTGATCTCAGGCTGTGGAAGCTCCGTATCCGCCGGAACGGCCGTAGGAGCGTATGCAGGCAAGTGGGCTTACAATCATGATGTTGAAAAGACAGCATTGGTGATAAACGATGAAGGCACCGCAAAACTGGATGGTAAGAAATACACCTGTACCGCAGAGGATGACATGGTGATCCTTCAGAATGACAAGGGTGAATCGGTGAAGGTGGTTTTTAAGGACGATGAGGATGACATCCTTGTTTACAAGCCCACGCTCTACACCAGAGAGAGCGGTACGGAAGGCATTGCGGGGAGATGGATCTGCGATAAATGGAGCTTTGAATTTACCGAAGCGGGGACTTTTCTTGAGGACGGGTATTTTCCCGGATATTACGCGGTAAATGAAGAAGAATCCGTCATAGTCCTGATCTACAATGACATGTTTGAAAACACGATCATACCCTACAGTCTGACGGAGGAAGGCCTTTGCCTTGACTATCCCTGGGAGATGGTCAGGAAATAAATCAGGATTTATGATCGGGGCAGATAGAAAAGCAGAGCTTTTCGGGTAGGGCTGCCCGGGTCAAAAAATAAATCACAGCCCGTTAATCAAATGAAGCAGGTACCGCTTCAGAGAGAGAAAGGGTACATGGCCTGAAACGGCCGCAAAAAACTTTATATTATATCAGGAGGTATTATGAAGAGAAGACTTATCGCATTGGCTCTGGCCGCAGTTATGGTTCTCTCCGCAGCAGGTTGCGGAAACGGCGGAAGCAAGGGCAAGACAAAACTCGAAATGTGGTGTATCGCTACGGAGTCCGACTCCAACCGCAAGTCCTATGAAAAGGCTATAGCTGACGTTACGGCAGCTCACCCTGAGATCGAGTTTACCTGGGAGGCATTTGAGAACCAGTCATACAAGACAAAGATCAAAGCAGCAGTGGCAGCTGATGAAATGCCCGACATCTTCTTCACATGGTCATGTGCATTCCTTGGCGATTTCGTTGACGCAGGACGTGTTTACTGCCTTGACGACGAATACAAGAACTGGTCAAAAGAGCTGGATGTGAAGATGCTTACAAACTCCACATATAACGGAAAGCATTACGGTATTCCTCTTACAATGACCATCGTAGGTCTTTTCGCTAACATGGATATTCTTAAGCAGGTTGGCTACACAGAGGTTCCCGGAACTTACAAAGAGTTCATCGAGTGCTGTGACAAGCTGGTTAAGAAGGGAATCATCCCCTTCGGCTGCGCAGGTAAGGAAACATGGTGCGTTACAGAGTACCTTGAGTCCGTTATCGAGAAGAGCGCAGGCGCAGAAGTTCTTAATGACATCTTCCTCGGAAAGTCCACATGGAACAACAAGGACGTGGCAGATGCCGTTGATACTTTCCAGGGTATGGTTACAAAGGGATACTTCGATCCCAACGGTATGGCTCTCGGAAATGACGAAGTTAAGGCTAATTTCATGAAGGGCAAATACGCTTTCTATATGAACGGAACATGGAACTGCGCAGACTTCGCGAACAATGCCGATTTCTTCCCGAAGGTAAAGGTTGCTGAGTTCCCTGTTATCAATGCAGACAAGTCTCAGCTGGGACAGCTCATCGGCGGTCCTTCGGATACACTTGCTGTTGCTAAGAGCAGCAAGAATGCGAAGAAAGCTGCAGCTTTCGCATTTGAACTCGGTAAGGAAATCTGCCATTACGGTTATCTTGACGGATGCGGACTTCCCGCTTGGACACCTTACTACGATACTTCTTCTGTTAACGCTCTTACACGTTCCGTTGCAGACATCGTAGCAAACTCCAATTTCATGGTACTCTTCGGTGATACTGCTCAGAACGCAGATTCCGCAAACATCTACCTTTCTTATGTTGAGAAGGTATACGGATGCCAGATCGACGGTCAGGGCTTCATTGCCGGACTTGCAAAAGACATTAAGTAATTTTCATCTTCAATTTTTCTCCAATTAACGGGGCGGCCTTTCCCTATAATAAAATATAGGAAAAGGCCGTTTTTTAAAGGAAGATCATTATGCACAACAAGAAATTCATTAAAGTAAGAGATATTACTCTGTTTTTGTTACCGGCACTGCTTCTGTTTGTCGGCGTACTTATCGCTCCCATATTGATGTCGGGTTATTACAGTCTCTTTGACTGGAACGGTATGGGAGATCGAACTTTTGTCGGATTGGCCAATTATAAAGAACTGTTTACAAGTATAGATATCAATTTCCTTCTTGCCTTGAGAAATTCGCTGCTGCTTGCCGTTTTGTCGGTTTTCTTACAGCTGCCTCTTTCTCTGGCCCTGGCCCTGGCCCTGGGAAAAGGCATAAAGGGCGAAAGACTGTTCCTTTCAGTGTTCTTTGCTCCTGTTCTGATCTCTACGGTGGTTATAGGTCAGCTGTGGTTAAAAATATACAATCCCGATTACGGCCTTTTGAATTCCTTGTTAAGGGCTCTTGACCTGGAAGACAATATCATGAGATGGACAGGAGACACCAAGGATGTTTTGTGGCTGGGAAATGTCAAGATAGCTCTCGGTGCTGTCTTTGTTCCCACACTCTGGCAATATGTGGGCTATCATATGCTCCTTATGTATGCGGGGGTAAAGGGAGTGCCTGTTGACCTTCGTGAAGCTGCCATGCTGGACGGCGCTTCTTCCGGACAGGTGAACAGATACATCGTTCTTCCCTACATCAAGCCCATCATCAAGATCAGCATAATCTTTGCAGTCACCGGATCACTTAAATCCTTCGACCTTATATATGTCCTCACCAACGGCGGACCTCTTCATTCCACGGAGGTGCCCAGTACTCTCATGATCAGTATGATGTTCCTTAGAAACCGTTACGGAATGGGAAGTACCATAGCCGTAATGCTTATCATACTGTGTTTTGCCTTTGCGCTTCTTATTGGTGCGGCATTCAGAAAGGAGGATTGAGATGAGCGAGACAAAGGTTTATACCATCAAAAAGACGAATAAGTTCATAAAACCTCTGGTTTACACTCTGCTTGCCATATGGACCATAATAAACGTTTTTCCCATTTACTGGATGTTTACCTTCTCCCTTAAGAACAATGACGAGATCTTCGGTGACAACATAGCCGGACTTCCCAAAAACTGGCTGTGGGAGAACTATTCCAGAGCCATGAGCGGCGGCAAGATGGGACTGTATTTCACCAACAGTATCATCATTTCCGTTGCGGCCATAATACTTACACTTATTGCGGCTGTCATGGCTACCTATGCAATGTCAAGGATCGTATGGAAGGGCAGGAAGCTCATGAACAAATTCTTCATGCTGGGACTCACGATCCCCATTCATTCTGCCATCCTCCCTGTGTACATGACCCTTAAAAAGGTACATATGCTTAACAGCTATCAGGCATTGATCATTCCCTATGCCGCATTTTCACTGGCCATGGCTATTCTGATCTGCATGGGCTTTATGGATGATATTCCCATCGAACTGGATGAAGCGGCAAGGATCGACGGCTGCGGGACCTGGGGAACTTTCTTTAAGATCATTGTTCCCCTGATGACACCGGCCCTTTCCACGGTAGGGATCTACACCTTCCTGCAGTGCTGGAACGAGCTGATGTTTGCAACCATATTCAATTCAAGGACGCAGTTTAAAACCCTTCCCGCCGGTATCAATGAGCTTTTCGGAACCCATACCACCGACTGGGGGCCTGTAGGAGCGGCACTTGTGGTCGCCACCTTCCCCACCCTTCTGGTCTATGTTTTCCTCAGCAAGAAGATACAGTCCAGTTTTATGGCGGGAGCTATTAAAGGCTGATGCTTTTAATTTTTTGCAACTTGTGATAGAATGCTCTTAGAAAGAGTGTTTGGGGAGCAAGTCTATGAAGCGGGTTCAAAGATTACTGAATAAACTTAACGGTACAGGCGCACACAATTCTCTTGCTGTGCGCCTTTGGAGTATTATAGTAACGATCTTTGTTCTTCTGGCTCTGACCTTTCTCATTGCCATAGTGGCGGTCACATTAAATGCCCGAAAGGAATATTCCGCCAGAGACGCCGAAACTCTTATAAACGGTCTTACCGCCACCATTAACGGCAATATCGAAAATTATAAGGATATTTCCAGACTGGTGATGATAAATGAAGACGTCATGAAGTATATGAGAGCGGATACCGTGGATGCGGGACTTAAAAATGATGCCATCTATGGGATAATGGATATCCTACTGGCCTGTGACAGCGTGGATTCCGTGTTTCTGTTCCGGAACGACGGGGAATATATGAGTACGGGAAAGGGATTGTACAACATAGATACCGAGACCATGGAACTGAATCTGTGGAAGGATGAGATCTATGACAAACGGGGCGGTGCCATCGTCAGGATGAACGGTAATTACGCGGTGTTCAGGCAGAACGGGGATCAGATAATCACCATAGCAAGAGCGGTCTATGACATATATACCCAAAAACGCACCGGCATACTTCTCATGAACATCTCTACGCTGATGCTGCGCACGGCCATCGGCGACGTGGAGAATGCCTATGTCTGTGTGGTATCCGAAAAGGGTACCTTTCTGGCGGGGGACAGGGAGCTGGCGGAGTGCTATACCAGGGAGTACTCCTCCGACCATATAGTCCACAGGAAAAACGGAGACGGAAAGCATCACATGGTATCGGGCTACAGACCGGAAGGCCTGCCGATAATAATCATGTGCAGAGTCACACCCACCAGATCAAATGTGCCGATCGTCATTCTACTGGTGCTTCTGCTGCTGGCGGCGGCTTTTGTGATGTCGGTGATAATGATCGCTTCCTTCATAGCCAGAGACATAAACAAGCCTATCTTACAGCTTACGGAAGCCATGGAGGATACAAAAAGGTCGGGCTGGTTAAAAAAAATAGATGTGAAGATGCCGGATAATGAGATCGGACAGCTGGCGGATTCATATAACAGCATGAACGATTATCTTCAGGTGGTTTTAAACAGGCTGATCGATAAGGAAAAGATGGTTCAGAGAGTAGAGATGAGAGTACTTCAGGAACAGATCAAACCTCATTTCCTGTATAATTCATTGGGAACCATCAGTTATATGGCGTGTGAAGCGGGGGCTGACAAGGTTTATTCGGCTCTTGAAACCCTGGGAAGCTTCTACAGAAACTTTTTGAGCAAGGGAGACAGAGAGATCCCTTTAAAGAGAGAGATACAGATAATCAGGGATTATCTTTCCATACAGAAATTAAGGTACGGGGAGAATATCAATGATGAATACGATATAGATGAAAGCGTTTTGGAGATAGTTATCCCGAAACTTATATTACAGCCTCTGGTGGAAAACAGTATCTATCACGGTATCAGGGTTAAGGGAGAACCCGGACTCATAAAGATCTCCGCCAAAAGAGAGGGGAGCAGCCTTGTGGTCAGGGTTTATGATACCGGTGTGGGCATGTCGGAAGAACAGATCAAAAATATACTTGAGGGGGAAAACGGGGAAGAAAACGAGGAAGAGGAAGCTCTTTCGGGCTTTGGTCTAAAGGGGACCATAAGGAGGATCAGGTACTATTGCAAGGATGATGACGCTATCCGGATCATCAGTGAGGAAGGCGAATATACCGAGATCATACTTAAGCTTAATATAAAAAATGAGGAGTGAAAAAATGTACAGGGTTATGATCATTGATGACGAGATGTCGGCCAGAAACCTGATCAAGGTGTCGGTCGACTGGGAGAGTCTCGGCATGAAAGTAGTGGGAGAAGCAGGCAGTGGAATAGAAGCCATCAACATTATTGACGACATAAAACCGGATATAGCCATTGTTGACATATCCATGCCCTTTATGAACGGTATAGATTTTACCGAGGTGGCATCCAAAAGATATCCGGACCTTGCGATCATAATAATGACTGCCATGGATGATTTTGAATATGCCAGAAGGTGCGTGAGCCTGCCGGTATTCGAATATATGCTCAAACCTATAGTCAGGACGGAGTTCACCTCGACACTTTCAAAGCTTAAGGAAAAACTGGATAAAAAGAGGGCAGAATCCATGCATACGGAGCTTCAGAGCGCGGATGAGCCGGACATGGATGTGAGCACCATCGAAAGGATCAGGGATTATATAGAAAGGAATTACAAGGATTCGAAGCTGAACCTGACTTTTGTGGCTCAGCAGTTCGGCTTCAGTTCCAGTTATCTGAGCCGCCGGTTTAAGCAGGAAACGGGAAAGAATTTTATAGAGTATCTTACGGCCTGCAGGATGGAAAGAGCCATATACCTTGCGGGAGAGAACTATAAGATGTTCTGTACCTCCGCGGAAGTCGGTATTCCGGACACGGCCTATTTCGGAAAATGTTTTAAGAAATATACGGGGATGAGTTACTCCGAATTTGTTGCATCCAAAAAGAAATAGGAAACAGACCAAAAAGTCTCCTGCTTTTTCGCGGGAGACTTTTTGCGTATCGGAAATTATGTGGTAAAAGCAGCCGGCCGTAAGTGGCAGTGCATGGTGAAAAGCTTGAATTTACTGAGACGGACTGATCCCTTAACGAGGGACAATATGATCAAAACTAGGCATAAAATGAGTAGAGTATTAGACGCTTTTGTGATATAAATTATATATATGGGAAATCAGATTCTGAAAAGGGGGTTTACACCTATGAAGAAGCTTGAATTTAAAAAGATAAAACCTAAGAAGTTAGTTATTTCGGGTAAAGTCAGAAAGACAAGTCTTTTACGTACCCTGTCAATGGCATTTCTGGTGCCGGTGGTCTTAACGGTTATTCTGGGCGTCGTGTCCTATCGTGTCGCTTCCGACAGCATAATATCCACTTACAAAGAAACCGCCAAGTCTACGGTTTCGGCCGAGAGTGATTATTTTGAACTTATATGCAGTTCTATTTCCAATAAGGCCCTTGAACTGGTGCTTTCTTCTGAAACGGCCACTTTTTATTCCATGTATTACAAGGATAAGACTGCGTCAGGCTTCGCTACCCAGCTGCAGGCGGCCAAGAAAGAACTTTCAAATATTCTTTCCACCAATGATAATCTGTATTCATATACGGTTATTCCGGATGCGGGAACGGCCATGTCCTCCTTCTCCTTTAAACTGGAAGCGGGAGATCCCCACGAGGGCTTCAAAAACAGTCCCGAAGGTCAGTTTTTTATCGATAATCCCGCTCTCAGAAACAGCTGGTTCGGATATCATTCTTTTATAGACGACGGGACAAATTCCGATAAGGCAAAATATGCCTTCACCTATATCCAGAGAATGACCAGAGGCGATAATTATCTTATTTTCGATATGAAGACCGAAGTGGTGGAAGGAATGCTTAAAAACATGAACTTCGGTGAGAACAGCTACGTGGGCGTTATTTCGAAGGACGGACGTGAAGTGGCCATGGTATGCGGCGAAGAAAAGGTTACGGAGTTCTCCGAAGGCGAGGCCTATGTATGTAACGAAGGCTTCTATCAGGATCTTCGGGACATCGAGGATTCTTATTCCGCAGATGTTAAATACAAGGGAAAGCAGTACATGATACTTGCCACGCCTGTGGGAAAAACCGGAATGATCATATACGCTTTGATCCCTGAAGCAAATGCTACCAGTCAGGTCAGATCCATCAGAACGATCACCTTTGTTCTGGTCATTGCAGCTGTTGTTATTGCTCTTGCCATAGGCTACTTTATCTCCACCGGTATCTCCAAGGCCATGAACAAGATGTCCGCAGGTCTGGGCAAGGCGTCCCGTGGCGATCTGACAAGAGAATTCAAGACCAAGAGAAAAGATGAATTTGCGGACCTTACCAATAGCCTCAACATCATGATCACAGGTATCAGGGACGTGCTTGTGGACATGAAGGACTTCAGCCGCAAGGTATCCGAGCTTTCAAATGATGTATCCGTTGATTCCATCAGCATCAGTGACGCAGCTCACAACACCACAAAGGTTATGGAAGAAGTGGCTAAGGGTATTATGGATCAGGCTGAGAATACCGAAAAGAGCAACAGGCTGATGAGCAGCTTTTCCGAGAACATCGCTGAGGTTGCCAACAGAACCAACCTCATGGGTAATGCCGCAGACGATGTTATCGGTGCGGTAGGTCAGGGAAGATCCATTATGGAGGCTTTGAACAAACAGTCCGGAGTGACGGTAAAGATCACTCAGGAGCTCCTTACGGATATTAAGGAAGTTGAAAAGAACTCCCTTGAGATACAGAACTTCGTTAATGTTATCAGTGACATAGCGGAAGAGACCAACCTTCTTTCACTTAACGCGTCCATTGAAGCGGCCCGTGCGGGTGATGCGGGAAGAGGTTTCTCTGTGGTTGCGGATGAGATCCGTAAGCTGGCTGATCAGTCGATGGAGTCAGGTAATAACATCAATCGTTTCGCTGCCATCATTGAGGAAACCACCAAGAAGACTACAGAAAGCGCAAGCAAGACCGAAAAGATGATACTCGAACAGGCTCAGTCTCTTGAGGAAACAGTCAAGGTATTTGCACAGATCAATGAGAGCGTGGAAACTCTCGTTAAGGATATACGTGAAACACTTACAATGCTCCGGCAGGTAGATTCGGAGAAGAATGATGTTCAGAATTCACTGCAGAACATTTCAACAGTATCCGAAGAAGTGGCAGCTTCCGGCGAAGAGGTTACGGCTACACTTACACAGCAGGCCGAGATCATTGCACAGCTTTCATCCAAGGCTATGGAGCTGAATGAAGATGCGGAGAAGCTTAATACCGCCATTTCAAAGTTCACTGTTTAAAACGTTTACAACTTTTTGTCTTTTTAAAGAATTTTCCTTTTATTATCGAAGGAAGGCACTTGGCCTATGGCCGGGTGCCTTCTTTCGTTGTGGGGAAAACAAAGGCTTTCGGGGAGTTTATAATTATTTTAGAAAAATTATTAGCACTCACTATTGACGAGTGCTAATAATTGTGGTATAACGTAGTCAGAACAAAGGAGATGAATAAAAAATCTCCCAAGTGAAAAATATAAACACAGGTTCCGATACATGAAGAACATGTACCGCATGATGAAGGAGGAATGACTTATGTTTATGCCCACAGTATTTGGTAACGATTTATTTGATGACTTCTTTAACTTCTTCCCTTATGTGGATGATAAGGAATTCAAGAACGCTGAAAAGAAACTTTACGGTAAGAATGCCGACCACATAATGAAGACAGATGTTAAGGAATTGGATGACTCCTACGAACTTGAGATGGATCTTCCGGGATATAAGAAGGAAGAGATCCAGATCTCTCTTGAGGAGGGCTACATGACCATTAATGCGGTCAAGGGTCTGGATCAGGATGAGAAGGAAAAGAAGACCGGTAAGTACATCAGACGTGAACGTTATGTTGGTTCCTGCTGCAGGAGCTTCTATGTAGGAGAAAATATTACAGAGGAAGATATTCAGGCAGAGTTCAAGCACGGTATCCTGAAGCTTACAATTCCTAAGAAAGATCCTAAGAAAGAGATCAAGGAAAAGAAATATGTTGCCATTGCCGGATAATGCCGGGAAGAAAGGGGTTCCCTCGAGGAACTCCTTTTTTTTCTTTATTGGAAGATTTATTTACTTTTCGAGAATTTTCGAGTATACTGACTCAGGAAATAAGATTTTAGAAAGGTTAGGACAAAGATCATGATCTTATGGAATAATTTTGATGAATTAAAGAGTGTAAAGGAACTGGAAAAGGTCGAAAAGACCGATCTGAGAGAAGTTCTGGCAGGAGAAAAGGGAGCAGAACGTGTGGCAAAATATGCAGTGCCCATGTCAAGCGGACTTTCTTATAATTTTGCCGCTAAACAGGTAAATGATGACACTTTAAAAACATTACAGGATCTGGCCGATGAGGCACAGCTTTCCGAAAAGTATGAAGCACTTTTTAACGGAGAAGTTATAAATACCGGAGAAAAGAGAATGGTTCTTCATCACATGACAAGAGGACAGCTGGGTAAGGCGGTTCTTGACGGAAATGTGGATAAGAGAAGTTTTTATGTGGAACAGCAGAAAAAGATCGCAGAGTTTGCAAATGCTGTTCATGCAGGAAAGATCGTAAACGAAAAGGGCGAAAAGTTCACCACAGCCGTACAGATAGGTATCGGTGGCAGCGATCTGGGCCCCAGAGCCATGTATCTTGCTCTTGAAAACTGGGCAAAGAAGAACGGCTGCTTCAAGATGGAAGCAAGGTTTATTTCCAATGTGGATCCCGATGATGCCGCTGCGGTTTTAAACGGTGTGGATGTGGCTCACTCCATCTTTATCCTTGTTTCAAAATCAGGTACCACTCTTGAGACCCTTACCAATGAGTCTTTTGTAAAGGATGCTTTAAAGAAGGAGGGACTGGATGCTTCCAAGCATATGATCGCTGTTACCAGTGAAACATCCCCTCTTGCGAAGAGTGCTGATTACCTGGCAGCTTTCTTTATGGATGATTTCATCGGCGGACGTTATTCTTCCACTTCGGCTGTCGGCGGCGCTGTACTTTCACTGGCCTTCGGACCTGAGATCTTTGCGCGTTTTCTTAATGGTGCGGCAGCAGAGGATAAGAATGCCACAAATAAGGATATAATGAAGAATCCTGCTATGCTGGATGCTTTGATCGGTGTATATGAGAGAAATATCCTCGGTTATCCTTCCACAGCCGTTCTTCCTTATTCCCAGGCGATGAGCCGTTTCCCTGCACATTTACAGCAGCTGGATATGGAATCCAACGGAAAGAGTGTTAACCGTTTCGGTAAAAAGATAAATTATGTTACAGGTCCCGTAATCTTCGGAGAGCCCGGAACCAACGGGCAACATTCCTTCTATCAGCTTCTTCACCAGGGCACAAATGCTATCCCCATGCAGTTCATTGCTTTCAAGAACAACCAGATGGATACGGATGTTGTCATCCAGGGAAGCACCAGCCAGCAGAAGCTCTGCGCCAACGTGGCCGCTCAGATCATGGCCTTTGCCTGCGGTAAACAGAATGAGGATCTTAATAAGAACTTTGAAGGAAATCGTCCTTCATGCATTATCATCGGAAAACAGCTTACTCCCGAAGCACTGGGAGCTATTCTTGCTCACTTTGAGAATAAGGTAATGTTCCAGGGCTTTATCTGGAACGTAAACAGCTTCGATCAGGAAGGCGGTCAGCTGGGTAAGGTATTGGCAAAGAAAGTCCTTGCTCATGAAACCGACGGTGCCCTTAAGGCTTACAGTGATCTTTTAAACATTTAAGTATCGCTTTTGCTTGATTTAACGGAGTTACTGTGATATAAACTATCTGATAAACTGAATATATGCAAGCTCGGTTCCGGAGAGATCCGGATAAGGGGGAAGTTCGGTGAGAATCCGTCGCAACCACCATTACCGTAATCGGAACTAGTACAGCGGTTTTAAAATAAATGGACTAATGCGCAGAATGTTTGCTCGAATGCTCGTGCATGAAAACGCAGGTGTAGCGGGCTACTCCGAGGCTTTCATGTACGGGCAGTCGGGTAAACAGGCAAGCATTCGGTCCAGTTATTTAATAACCGATGTACTAATCCCTAAGTCGGAATACCTGCCGGGCATGCAAGGTTATCCTTCGGCTTGAGAATTCAGGCCGGACGAACATTTTTGGGTAAGAAAAATGCAACCGTTTAATCGCTTCAAGGGCGGTTTTCGACTGAAAAAGACTTTTTTCGGAAAAAGAAGATCGCACTTGGTTTATTTTGCGTATAAACAGTTGCGTTTTGTTATCCGAAAGGAAGCAAAACGCTTTTTCTTATATTAGGATGGATTATGGGAAAGTACACGAGAGAGATGAGTATTCAGCTGCTCATCGACAAAAAGAAAAGACTTGAAGAGGCGGGGGAAAATAGGTTTCCACAAAGATCGGATTTCAGTGATGAGGAAGTCTGTGCCGTAAAAGCTTTTCTGGGGCCGTGGCCCAGGGCGCTGGAAGCTGCGGGAATAAAGGAAGTCAGAAATGACGACCGAAAACGTCTGAATTCCGAAAAGAGGATAAGGGCGAAAAGGCGGAGAACCGAGGCAAAAAAGGTTCAAAAGCAGGCTGAAAAAAATACTACCAAAGGAGAGCAATAGAATGAAAAAATTTTTTGCATCATTAGTTGCCGCGTTACTGTTGATCGCAGCAGTAAACCCTGTTTCCGTGAAGGCGGGCGGATTGCTCATATCCCCCGGGCCGGCAGATGTAACGGTCTATGTTACCATCGTTAACAGCGATGTGAAGCTGGCTCAGGAGCCGATAAAGGTGGCGGATATTGACGGGGATGGAGCGCTTACCGTTAATGATGCCCTGTATCTCGCTCATGAGGCAAAGTACACGGGCGGAGCAGCAGCAGGCTATGCTTCCGCACAATCTCAATGGGGACTTTCCCTTACTAAGCTTTGGGGAGTGGAAAACGGCGGAAGCTATGGCTATTATGTTAACAACACTTCGGCTATGGGGCTTACAGATCCCGTTAAGAACGGCGATCATGTGAACGCTTTTGTTTATACCGATACAACCGCGTTTTCCGATAAGTATTGTTTCTTTGACGTAAACACCGTTACGGGAAATACCGGAAAGAACATCACACTCACTCTTTCCGGGGCAGGCTATGACTCAAACTGGAACCCTGTTACCGTAGCCATAGCCGGAGCCACCCTTACAATTGACGGAAAAGCTACAAGCTATAAGACGGATGCCGACGGTAAGGTTACCTTTAAGGTTACCGAAGGCGGCAAACACGTGATCGGAGCTGTTTCCGATAAAGAAACACTGGTAGCTCCCGTATGTATCGTTACTTCTGAGGGCAAGGACAGCACGCCCAAGACCGGCGACAATACTCTCATGATCGTGGGCTTGCTGGTAATGACAGCAATCTGTGGTATGGCAGTAAGCGTTTACTATGGAAAAAAGGAATATGAAAAATAAGTTTCTGAAAAAAATATGCGGTATGATGGCGGGCATTGTTCTGATGTCTGTTGCCATGCCCTTAAAGGCAGAAGCAGCAACCGTCGATGAGATCTGTGAACTTATCGACGGTGTTGTTGCCTATAAGACAGAAGAAGAAAAATGCGGATCCGGAGAAAAATGGGCTGAGCAGTTAACGGAAACTGCCGGGACCGGCTCGGAATGGTATTTCATTTCTCTGATACAGAACAGATCTGCGACAGAAACTATAACCTTTGCAAAAAGACTTAAGGATTATACCCTAAACAACAATATTCCCGGGGCAACGGCCAGGCAGAGGATCGCTCTGGCCATGATAGCCTGCGGGGCAGGAGAGGACAGCTTCGTAAAGGAAACAATAAATGATTCCATGGGAAAAATGGGTATCATGAGTTGGATCTTTGGTCTTCACCTGGTAAATAACGGAGCTATAGCAACAGACGTTGAAACCGACAGCCTGATCCGTGAGATCCTTTCCGAAAGAAAGGAAGACGGAGGCTGGGCCATAATGGGAGAAGCATCCGATACGGATGTTACTGCCATGGCTCTTCAGGCTCTTGCACCCTACAGAGAAGAAAAAGAGGTACAGGAGGCCATAGACAGCGCATTGGTCATATTGTCGGAGAAACAGACGGAAAACGGGGATTTTACCGGATTCGGTCAGCCGAATCCTGAGAGTACGGCCCAGGTGATAATAGGGCTTACAGCCCTTGACATAGATCCTTTGGAGGATGAAAGGTTCATTAAAAACGGAAATACAGCTTTTCAAGGGCTTTTAAGATACAGGTGCTCTAACGGGGCGTGGGCACACATATACGGGGGAAAGGAAAATGATTCGGCCACCTGTCAGGCACTGATGGCTCTGGTGGCCCTTAAGAGATATTATCAGGGAGAGGGATCGTTTTATCAGTTTGATGAGACAGGTAGCTTTGAAAATGAAAATGACATCATTGAAGAAGGTAATAAAAAAGAACAAAACTGTGAACGGGAAGAAGAGAAGGACAATAAAGATCAAGAGACTCTGCCCTTAAACATTGATCCTGTCGGGATTTGGACAGAACCTCGGGAAATAAACAAGAAGACTTCCGGTATCAACGTTAAACTTTTTATATATGCGGGGCTGATCCTGTCGGGGCTCATCCTCAGTCTTGTTTTATTGTTAAAGGGAAGGAAAAACAAAAAGAATTTTATCTTTATAGCCGCAGTCTGTGTTATCCTGGGGCTTATTGTGCACTTTACGGAATTCAGTTCGAAAAGTGATTATTACGTAAAGTCTCAAATACAAAAGGAAAATGCCATAGGCAGTGTTACCATGACCATAAGGTGCGACACTCTTATAGGGAAGGCTGATCCGGAACAGATACCTAAAGACGGTGAGATAATGCCGGTCACTTCCTATGAGATAGAAGAGGGTGATACGGTATATGATATTCTGATCGAGGCCGTAAAGGAATACGGTATTCAGGCAGAAAACAGAGGCTCCTCTTCCAATGCTCACGGGATGATCTATATAGCGGGAATAAATTATTTATATGAACAGCAGTTCGGAGAACTATCCGGCTGGATCTATCATGTAAACGGAGTTGCTCCCTCTTGCGGTTGCGGCGATTATATACTTAAGGACGGGGATGTGATAGAATGGCATTATACCTGCGATCTCGGAAGAGATCTGTAACAGCTTCTTAAGGCACGGGAAGGAACAGTCAATGCCGGCATTTTCGGATTACAATCCAATAGTGGTTTTTATTTATTTTCTGACGGTTGCAGGTCTTGCCATGTTCATCATGAATCCTGTGATCCTGGGAATCTCTCTTTTTGGTGCGTTGATCTGTTTCAGATCCCGGACAAGAGGGAAAAAAGACAGATCTTCAGGCCTTTTTATAGGCCTCTTTTTGCTTCTTGCATTGCTTAATCCTCTGTTTCATCATAACGGAGCCACAGTGCTTTTTTTGATAAACGATAACCCCATAACCCTGGAAGCTCTCCTTTACGGCTTTACTTCGGCCACCATGGTGGTCTCGGTCATATATTGGTTCAGAAGCTTTTCCCTGCTTATGACAGGAGACAGGCTTCTCTATGTATTCGGCAAAGTATCTCCCAAATTTTCCCTCATGTTATCAATGAGCTTAAGATATATCCCTCTTTTTGCGACTCAGGCAAGAAAGATCAAGGCTTCAAGAAAAGCCCTGGGACTTTGGAAGGAAGACAACCTTTGGGATGCGGTAAAAGGCGGGATCAGGGGCTTTATATGCCTTGCGGGATGGAGCCTGGAAAACGGTATTATCACGGTGGACAGTATGGAGGCCAGAGGTTACGGCTCGGGGAAAAGGAGCTTCTATTCCAGATACAGTTTTTCCCTTTGGGATCTGGGAATGCTGATATTGATCCTCGCCCTGACATCGGTGGTCATTGTAAGCAAGGCGATGGGGGCTTTGGACTTTGGCTTTTATCCCCGGATCGGTGGAGAGCTTATGACGGGAGCTGCCGCGGGTGCATATGCATGCTATACGGTTTTGGTACTGCTGCCTTTGGGACAGATCATAAGAGAAGCAGGTTACGGCAGGGAAAAGGAAAGAAAAAATGGAAATCATTAAGGCAGAAGATCTGAATTTCACATATGCTTTGGGAAAGACACCGGCTTTAAAGAATGTATCCTTTTCGGTTTCAAGAGGAGATCTGGTGGCGGTTTGCGGTGCAACGGGTTCGGGAAAATCCACGCTTTTAAGGCTGCTTAAAAAAGAGATCGCTCCCGTGGGGGACCAAAGGGGACGTATCTTTTTTGGCTATATCAAAGATGGGAAGGAAGGCGGCTTCGGCTTCAAAAATGTTGAGGACATGAGCACCAGGGAAAGCGCGGAGAAGATCGGTTTTGTGATGCAGGATCCGGAGCATCAGATCGTGACCGACAAGGTGTGGCATGAGCTGGCTTTCGGACTGGAAAACCTGGGGGTAAAAAATGATGCCATCAGGCGGCGCGTTTCGGAGATGGCAAGCTATTTCGGTATAGAGAGCTGGTTTGAAAAAAATGTAAATGAGCTTTCGGGAGGACAAAAGCAGCTCCTTAATCTGGCAGCTGTAATGGTGATGCAGCCCGAGGTCCTGCTTTTGGATGAGCCTACAGCTCAACTGGATCCCATAGCGGCAGCGGATTTTATAGCCACAGTGGCCAAGCTTAACAGGGAAACGGCCCTTACGGTGATAATTACCGAGCACAGGCTGGAAAATGTGATACCTGTGGCAACTAAACTCATGGCCCTTGAAGACGGAAGGCTCACAGCCTACGGAGAGGTGAGGAAAACTGTGGCAGCGCTAGCAAAGGATCCAAAGATGCTGGTGGGGATGCCGGCGGCGGTAAGACTGTTTTCAAGACTATCCGCTAAAGGGGAATGTCCGCTGGACGTGTGCGAAGGCAGGCGGTTTATAGAGGATAATTGTGTTAATGAGATAAGATCCCTTCCCGTTAAAACAGAAAACAGAAACCATGAAACAGCCCTGTGTTTTAAGAACGTGGGCTTCAGATATGACAACAGAGGAGCGGATGTTATACGGAATATGAGTTTTGAAGTCAGGGAAGGCGAGATATTCTGTCTTCTTGGCGGAAACGGCTCCGGAAAATCCACCACCCTGGGACTGGCTTCCGGAGTTTTGAAAGAAAATTCGGGGAAAATAGAAATCTTCGGTAAAAAGATCAAAGACCACAAGGGAGGGGCGCTATACAGAGAGTGTGTGGCCATGCTGCCTCAGGATGTTCGGACCTTGTTTATTTATGATACGGTGAAGGAAGAACTTAAGGAGGTTGAGTTCAGCCCGGAAATGCTGCCCTTTGATCTTTCTCCGTTGGAAGACAGACATCCCTACGACCTGTCCGGGGGAGAACAGCAGCTTTTGGGACTGGCAAAGGTGCTCTCGGCAAAGCCCAAGCTGCTTCTCATGGATGAGCCCACAAAGGGGCTGGACGCCTATGCCAAGAAGGAGATCGCGGGCGTCTTAAGGGAGCTTAAAAAACGTGGACTTACCATATTGTTCGTGACCCATGATGTGGAATTTGCCGCGGCGGTGGCAGACAGATGCGCCCTTGTCTTTAGGGGGGAGGTAACCTCCGAGGGAGAAACCCACGAATTTTTCGCCGCAAACAATTTCTATACAACAGCTGTAAACCGCATGACAAGGGGCTTTTACGACGGGCTGTTAAGAGTGCGTGAGGTGGAGGAGATCATTAGGCTTAATGGTGGTCATAAAGAATAACAGGATAAGAAATATAATAAAGATACTCATACCCTTCGTGCTCATACCTGCTGCGGTGGTGGTGGGAGTATTTGTATTCGACGACAGGTCATATGCCTTTATCTCATTGGTGGTGGCCCTGCTTTCCGTGCTGCTTTTCGTAGCCGGCTTCGAGAAAAGAAGGACGGGCACGGGACGAATGGCTATTGTGACCATAATGGTGGCACTCACGGTTACGGGGCGGTTTGTGCCCTATTTTAAGCCCGTGGTGGCGCTTACCGTTATAACAGGCATATATCTTGGCGGCGAGGCAGGTTTTCTTGTGGGCGCCATGGCGGCGGTGATATCCAACTTTTATTTCGGCCAGGGACCCTGGACGCCTTTTCAGATGCTGGCCTGGGGAATGATCGGACTGGTGGCCGGATTTATGGGAGAGGTGCTAAAAAAGGGCAGGATACCTCTGGCGGTATACGGCTTTTTTTCAGGTTTATTTTTCTCTTTCGTAATGGATGTATGGACAGTGCTCTGGTATAATAAGACAATGGATTGGAACCTGTATGTGGAGGCCCTGGTCACGGCCATACCCTTTACCGCTATATATGTGATCTCCAATGTTTTTTATCTGATGATCCTTAAGAAACCCATCGGTGGAAAGCTGGAGCGTATATGCTTAAAATACAGGTTATAGGAGGCAGATAAATGAAGATATGGGCACACAGAGGATGCAGTCAGATGTATCCCGAAAACACATTGACAGCTTTTAAAAAGGCGGCTGAGATCCCGGGACTTGAAGGGATCGAACTGGATATACAGTTCACATTGGATGGCCATATGGTGGTGATACATGACGAAAGAGTGGACAGGACCACAGACGGGACAGGTTTTGTAAGGGATTATACCCTTAAGGAGATACAGAAACTTAAGATCGGATCCGTGAACGGTGAGATCGAGAAGATCCCTACCATAAATGAGGTACTGGACCTTTTGGGACCCTATATGAGAAAGGGTCTTAAGCTTAATATAGAATTAAAGACGAGCGTATATCCATATATAGGGATAGAAAAGAGCATAGTGGAACTGGTTAAGGAAAGAGGACTTACGGAGCAGATAGTATGGTCATCTTTTTCGGCCCTTTCTCTTCCTATAATAAGAGAACTTTTGCCGGAGGCGGACATAGGAATGCTGGCGGACAGAGTATCGGACTGCATGAGGATACATAAGGCGGGAGTGGGGTCCAATGCACTTCACCCCTATGCAAGGGCCATGGACTTAAGTAAAGAGGAACTGGAAGGAATGACCGTAAGAGCCTGGTTCTTAAAGCATCTCTATCCGGAAAAGCCCACAGGTACAAGGCTTGACATAGCGTCCCTTGAGGCTGCGGGGATCACGGATATTTTCCTTAATGAGCCT
>JAFSWD010000042.1 GCA_017444675.1 Lachnospiraceae bacterium | reverse complement strand
TGCCTTATTATACAATGTCTCCCACCTATTCGGTCTGCAAGACTCACGGATACATTTCCGGCGAGCATTATACCTGCCCCGTATGTGGAGAAAAGGCTGAAGTCTACAGCCGTATCACCGGCTATTATCGTCCTGTTCAGAACTGGAACGAAGGTAAGAGCCAGGAATACAAGAACAGAGTCGTATATGATATAGCAGGCTCAAAGATCAAGAACGCTCCCGAGACGGCAAAATCGACAGATAATGACGGAATGGTGGAAATTAAGGTTGATGGGGTTGCAAAAAGTGACGAAAAGATGTATCTTTTCACTACAAAGACTTGCCCCAACTGCAAAATGGCAAAAGAATTCCTGAGAGATTATCACTATGAAGTGATCGATGCTGAGGAAAATCAGGAACTTGTTGGAAAATACGGTATCATGCAGGCACCTACTCTTATCGTCATCAAAGACAATGATGTTATGAAGTATGCCAATGCATCCAGCATTAAGGGCTTTGCCGACAGAAACAGATAATTTCATTTGCATGAGATAAAATGCGGGTGGTATTTTACCGCCCGCATTCTGGTACATCGGTCGCAAAATAAGTGGACTAATGCAGTTATTTAAGAATCGATGTACCGGGTTTTGGGACTTGTCAAGGACGCAGATAATCAGTTATGGGAGGGAAATGTATGAGCTACGCGGATAAAGTATTTGTGGGGATGTGCAGGGACATTCTTGAAAACGGAACAAATACCATGGGAGAAAAGGTGCGCCCTCATTGGGAAGACGGCACTCTGGCCTATACCATTAAAAAATTCGGGGTCGTGAACAGATATGACCTGTCAAAGGAATTTCCCGCACTTACTTTGAGAAAAACCGCCATCAAATCCGCAACGGATGAGATCCTGTGGATATGGCAAAAAAAATCCAACAATATTAAGGAACTGAACAGCCACATCTGGGATCAGTGGGCCGATGAGAACGGCTCCATCGGAAAGGCTTACGGCTATCAATTGGGGATCAAACATGAATACAAGGAAGGAATGATGGATCAGGTGGACCGAGTACTTTGGGACCTAAAAAACAATCCATACAGCAGAAGGATAATGACTAACATCTACGTCCATGCGGATCTGCATGAAATGAAGCTCTATCCCTGCGCATACAGTATGACATTTAATGTGACCAAGAAAGAGGGACACGACAAGCTGATACTTAACGGTATCTTAAACCAGCGTTCCCAGGACGTGTTGACAGCCAACAACTGGAACGTGTGTCAATATGCCGTTCTCCTTCACATGATCGCCAGAGAGTGCGATATGGAGGTGGGAGAGTTTGTTCATGTTATAGCCGACGCGCATATATATGACCGACACGTGGAATTGGTGAAGGAACTCATTTCGAGAGAGCAGTACGAAGCACCCACTCTGTGGCTGAATCCGGAAGTGAAGCATTTTTACGACTTTACGCCGGAGGATGTAAAGCTGGAGAACTATGTAACGGGTGAGCAGATTAAGAACATACCTGTAGCCATCTGATCACTTAAGGGAAATAAGGAGGATGCAACCTTGAATTTAATAGTTGCGGTTGATAAACACTGGGGAATCGGTTATAATAATGGTTTGTTGGTCAGCATACCCGGGGACAAAAAAAGATTCAGAGAAATGACCACGGGAAAGACCATTATCATGGGAAGACGTACTCTTGAGAGCTTTCGTGACGGAAAGCCTCTTCCTAACAGGAACAACATCGTTATAACCACCAAAAAGAATTATGACGGCCATGGGGCCATTGTGACCCACAGTATTGATGAGGCTCTTAAAAAGGCAAGAGAGCTTTCGGCGGAAGATGATATCTTCGTGATCGGAGGCGGACAGATCTACAAGGCTCTGTATGAGCAGTGCAGGAAGGCCTATGTGACCAGGATCAATTACGAATATGTGGCAGATACTTTCTTTCCGGATCTGGATTCGGAAGAAAACTGGAAGATGGTGGAGGAATCGGAAGAACAGACCTGCTTTGATATAGAGTACACTTATACCACCTATGATAATCTTTTGTTGGAAAAGGAATGATAAAATATGCTCGAATTGCTGTTTTCCAATGTAGGTATATTACATGCCGCAGGTTTTGCAACCGCATTTCTGCTTACGATCTTAATGATCCGTCTGTTCGGAAACAAGCTCCCGAGAGATCACGGAAGGAAATTTGCCGTGGAAGGGGCGCTTTCGGAAGGCAAGGTCAGAGGAGCAGGTATCATCTTTGTATGTGTTTTTACAGTGGTGGCCTGTGTATTTAATGTACAGAGCACAGAATCCTGTGCCTACCTGCTGTTTGTTCTTTTTGCCATGGCTACCGGATTTTTGGATGACGCTTCCGATAAACCCTGGAAGGATTACAAAAAGGCGATCTTTGATCTCCTTACAGCCGTAGGTATCACTTCGGTTATGATATTTGAAAACGGTACCACAGTATTTTTTGCATTACCCGGTATAACAGTTGAGATCCCCGTGTGGCTCTATGCACTTATATCCGTGGGCATCATATGGCTTTCCATTAATGTTACCAACTGTACCGACGGTGTTGACGGACTTTCGGCTACTCTCGGTATCGTTACCCTGGGATCTTTTATCTTTTTTGACATTATAATGGGACGCAGTTTGGGGCAGCCTTATGTACTCGGTCTTTTCTGTGCATGTCTTATGGCTTATCTTCTTTTTAACGCTCACCCCAGCACAGTGCTTATGGGAGATGCGGGATCGAGAGCCATGGGTACGGTCATTGCCATAGCCGCATTGAAAAGCAGAAGTCCTTTCCTTTGGATCTTTTTCGGCCTTGTGTTCCTCCTGGACGGAGGACTGGGACTGGTAAAGCTTTTCCTGGGAAGATTCCTTAAGATAAAGATACTTAAAAATGTCAGAACACCGTTACACGATCATGTGAGAAAGAATCTCAACTGGTCCAATACCCAAACGGTTTACAGATTTACAATAATACAGACGGTGATCTCAGTCATTGTACTTTGGCTGATGATATGGAGGTAGACAGAATGAAAACAGTTGCCGATTATGTAAGAACCATACCTGATTTCCCGGAACCTGGTATCATGTTCAGGGATGTAACAAGTGTTATCCAGGATCCCGACGGACTCCGTCTTGCTGTGGATAAGCTGGAAGGCCTTGTTCAGAATGAGGATTTTGATATCGTTGTAGGACCCGAGTCCAGAGGATTCATCTTCGGAGTTCCCGTAGCTTACAACATGCACAAGTCCTTTGTACCCGTACGTAAGAAGGGCAAGCTGCCCTGTGAGACCATCGAGCAGTCATATGACCTGGAATACGGTTCTGCCATTCTTGAAATGCACAAGGACGCCATCAAGCCCGGTCAGAGAGTCATCATCGTTGACGACCTTATTGCAACAGGCGGTACCATTGAAGCCATCATCAAGCTCATTGAGCGTCTTGGCGGCAAGGTAGTAAAGATCGTTTTTCTTATGGAACTTGAAGGCTTGAACGGACGTGAGCGCCTTAAGGGCTACAATGTGGATTCTGTTGTTAAGTATCCCGGAAAGTGATCCTAACTGACTTCTAATCTTAAATACTTCAGGAGCGCCAATGGCTGAAACGGATAAAAAAGAATTCAAATACGTGCTTAAAAAGCCCATCAGCGAGAAATCATTCTCCACACCTTCGGATTTTACCGATCCGGAGGCGCTTTTTGCGCGATTGGAAAAGGAGATCCGTGCCTACAGAAGCCTGACCGACCTGGGTATCATACGAAAAGCCTATGAACTGGCTTCGGAAAAGCATAAAGATCAGAAGAGAAAATCCGGAGAACCCTACATCATCCATCCCCTTTGCGTGGCCATTATCCTCGCCGAACTGGAACTGGATAAGGAGACCATTGTCGCGGGGATCCTTCACGATGTGGTGGAAGATACGGATACCACTCTTGAAGAGGTCAGAACGGAATTCGGAGATGAGATAGCACTTCTTGTAGACGGTGTTACCAAACTGACTCAGTTGAACTATGACATGGATAAGGTGGAGGTTCAGGCTGAAAACCTCAGAAAGATGTTCCTGGCTATGGCCAAGGATATCCGTGTGATTATGATAAAACTGGCGGACCGTCTTCACAATATGAGGACCATGCAGTATCAGCCCGTGCCCAAGCAGCTGGAGAAAGCCCATGAGACCATGGACATATATGCTCCGCTTGCCCAGCGTCTCGGTATCAGCCGCATTAAGATAGAGCTGGATGATCTTTCTCTTAAGATAATAGAGCCGGAAGTATATGCGGATCTGGAAGAGAAGATCGCCATGCGTAAGAGCGATCGGGAGAAGTTCATTGACGAACGTATCGATGAGATCGCGGAGAAGATAGAAGAGGGCGAGATCAAAGCTCAGATCGACGGAAGGATCAAGCATTTCTTCAGTATATACAAAAAGATGAAGAACCAGGACAAGACTCTGGATCAGATATATGACTTATATGCCATCCGTATAATCGTGGATACGGTAAAGGACTGCTATGCTGCCCTCGGTATAATACACGAGATGTATAAACCAATACCGGGTCGTTTCAAAGATTACATAGCAATGCCCAAGGCAAACAATTACCAGTCACTGCATACCACCCTTATCGCCCATAACGGACTGCCCTTTGAAGTGCAGATCCGTACAATGGAAATGCACAAGGTTGCTGAATACGGTATCGCAGCTCACTGGAAATACAAGGAAGCTCAAAACGGTGTCAGATCCGATGCCAAGGAAGAGGAGAAGATGGCATGGCTCCGTCAGATCCTTGAATGGCAGCAGGAAATGTCGGATAACAAAGAGTTTCTTTCCAATGTTAAATCGGACCTGGATCTTTTCTCGGATACGGTTTACTGCTTTACTCCCACAGGAGACGTAAAGACGCTTCCTGCAGGCTCTACTCCTGTAGACTTTGCTTACTCCATTCACTCCGCGGTGGGAAATAAGATGGTGGGAGCAAGGGCAAACGGCAAACTGGTTACCATGGACTATGTCATCAAGAACGGTGACAGGATCGAGATCATCACGTCCCAGAACTCCAAGGGACCCAGCCGTGACTGGCTGAACATAGTAAAGAGCGGACAGGCCAGAAACAAGATAAATCAGTGGTTTAAGACAGAGCTTAAGGAAGACAATGTTATCCATGGCAAGGAACTGATGATGAACTATTGCAAGACCAAGGGCATCAATCCTCAGGAGATCCTTAAAGCGGAATTCATGGATGTGACCATGCACAAGTACGGCTTCCATGACTGGGATTCCGTACTGGCTGCCATAGGCCATGGAGGTCTGAAGGAAGGTCAGATAGTAAATCGCCTTCTCGAGGAACTGGAAAAGAAGAAAAAACGTGAGATCACGGATGAAAAGGTGCTTGAATCCGTTGCCGAGATCAGAAACACCAAGAAACCGGTGGAGGTTAAGGCTAAATCCGGTATTGTGGTCCAGGGCGCAGGCGATATTTCGGTGCATTTTTCCAAATGCTGTTCTCCCGTTCCCGGAGACGAGATCGTGGGCTTCGTTACCAGAGGACGAGGCATATCCATTCACAGGACTGACTGCGTGAATGTTATAAATGCTACGGACGAGGAGAGGATGCGTCTTGTAAGCGCCGAATGGAACGAAGGCGACAAGCAGAAGGGTAACTACTTCGCCGAGATCAACGTTTATGCAACCAACAGAAGCGGCATGATCCTTGATATTTCTAAGGTCATGACGGAAAACAAGATTGATATGATGAACATCAACAGCCGTGTAAGCAAGGGCGGTACAGCCACCATCACCATGGGATTTGAAGTGTCCAGTACGGACCAGCTCACCACCTTGATCACAAAGCTCCGTATGATTGAAGGAGTTGTTGATGTCGAAAGAACAATGGGATAATGAAGCAGATATATGCTTACTTAAAAGGCTTGGATTACGCGCAGGATATAGGACCGCTGATTAAAGCCTTTTTTAGAGAGTGCGATATTAAAACAATAAACAGTGACGAAGCGGAAGAGGAAAAGAAGCGGGAAGAAGCCAGGATCAAGCGGGGACACGGGCAGATAGACGTGCCTGAAACTGTGGGCTGTGTGAACTTCCTTCTTGAGGATGAAGCCTTTTCCATTGACGCAGAGATTTACGGCAGGAAGGCCGGCGCAAGCGAGGATTTTTCCGAAAGGGATGATAACACCTATCAAAGTCAGGGAGATCCGGACAGGAGGATGTACAGAAATCACCTCCATCGTGCCCTTTACAGGGTTTTGTCTGAGATATCCGGCAGGGTCCTTCCCTGGGGAACCCTTACGGGAGTTCGTCCCACCAAGCAGGTTCTGGACATGCGCTTAAGAGGTTTCTCACCGGAAGAGATCATTTCCTATTATGAAAATGAGTATCTGGCTTCTCCTGCCAAGGCGAGACTGGCCCTCAAGGTCACGGAAAACGAGAACCGTCTTCTGGAGGGGCTTACCTTTGATGATACCTACAGCCTTTATATAGGCGTACCCTTTTGCCCAAGCATATGCCTTTATTGCTCCTTTTCGGCCTATCCCTATGATAAGTTCAAGGCCTATGCCGAGCCTTATGTGGAAGCCCTTTTAAAGGAGATCGAGGCCACAGCCCTCATGATGAAGAACAAAAGGCTGATAAGCATATATTTTGGCGGCGGAACGCCGACTACCATGAGCGCCG
Source organism: Lachnospiraceae bacterium (assembly GCA_017444675.1). GTDB lineage: Bacteria > Bacillota > Clostridia > Lachnospirales > Lachnospiraceae > RGIG3528. The sequence goes on along the minus strand of JAFSWD010000042.1, from coordinate 40,812 downwards.
ATCAGTTAAGGGTGATAATAAGGAAGATTAAGTCCTGTTTTGAGCTTAAGTACTTAAGGGAATGGACCATAGAGGCGGGATGACCGGACAGCATCACAAGGGACAAGCTGACAGCAATGAAAGAAGAGGGTATCACCAGGATATCCGTAAATCCCCAGTCCATGCAGCAGAAGACACTGGATCTGATCGGAAGACGCCATACGGTGGAAGATGTTATAAATGCTTTTAAGCTGGCCCGTGAATGCGGTTTTGACAATATCAACATGGATCTGATCGCAGGCCTTAACGGAGAAGTGCTTTCCGACTTTACGGATACCCTTGAAAAGGTGGGCGAGCTGGAGCCGGATTCCATTACGGTCCATACTTTGGCGGTTAAGAGGGCGGCAAGACTCAATGCGGAAATGGATTCCTATGCGGATTCTTTGAGCAAAGAAACCTGTCTTATGACTGAGGCTGCAGAAAAGTTCATGGCCGAGAAAGGATATGAACCCTACTACCTATACAGACAGAAGAACATGTCCGACAATCTGGAAAATGTGGGCTATGCAAAGCCGGGCAAGGAAGGACTGTACAATGTGCTGATCATGGAAGAGTGCCACACCATTGCGGCCTGTGGACCCGGGGCATCTTCGAAACTGGTAAGGAGCGACGAATGCTTCGGCGGCGGATTTTTAAATGAAGCCGAGGACGGAGAGTACAAGGTAAGGAAGATCGAACGCACGGAAAACGTGAAGAGTGTCAAGGATTACGTGGAACGTACCGATGAGATGATAGAACGGAAGAGGAAACTCTTTTCGGATATATAAATGAACGGGGAAGACAGATCATGCTTTTTGATTCGGAAAAGGAAATAAGAAATATTCTTTATACTCTGGACCTTAAGGGCGTTGTGAACGAAGACCTGGAGGACAGTATCGACCATGGCAGGCTGGTGGCGGAAATTGTTAAGATGCTGGCGGATAGGATCGGACTGGATGAGAAGACCACGGAGACTATTTATAATGCAGCCTGTGTCCATGACGTGGGGAAACTGAAACTTTCCCAGAGCATATACGGACGCGACAAGAAATCCCTTCATGTTGAAGAGGTGCGTCATATGAGAATGCATGCCAGGCTTGGGGCAGAGATGCTTGGAAAATGCAATTATCCTTCAGAGATCGTGGATGCGGTCTACCATCATCATGAATGCTATGACGGCAGCGGATATCCGGATAATCTGAGGGAGGATGACATTCCTTACTCTTCGAGATTCATTAAAATCTGCGATGCCTTTGCGGCCCTTATATCCGACAGGCCCTACCGTAAGGGATTTGATAAGGAAACTGCACTGGGCATGATGATAGAGGACAATAAAGAGTATGATATAAAGCTGTTTCTGGATTTTATGAACCTGGTGAATTCTCCGGAGTTCGACAGGATAATCAAAATGGCTGAAGAAATGAATAAGAAGCACTCCTATAAATAAGAAAAAAAGAGCCGCTGTTGATAGGTCACTGTCTGTTTGACGGGAGCTGTCACATGCGGCTCTTTTATTATTTTGTCTATTTCTCGGCTACGCTGAGGCTTTTGGAACTGTGCTATCAGGTTAAGCAGGCAAGTATTCGGTCCGGTTATTTAAGAACCGATGTACTAGGGCATAACTATGGCGATGTGGTCTTCCTCAAGCTGCTTGGGAGTAACCTCTGCGGGAGCCCCCATCATAAGGTCCTGAGCATTCTTGTTCATAGGGAAAGCGATAACATCGCGGATGGCATCCTTGCCGAGGATCAGCATTACCATACGGTCTACGCCGGGAGCGATACCACCGTGAGGCGGAGCACCGTAGCAGAATGCATTGTACATAGCGGGGAACTTTGCCTTAACATCTTCCTCACCGAGACGGACCAGCTTGAAGGCTTCGATCATGATCTCGGGATCGTGGTTACGGATAGCACCGGAAGAGAGCTCTACGCCGTTAACAACCAGGTCATATTGATAAGCCAGGATGTCAAGAGGGTTCTGAGTCTTAAGAGCTTCCATACCGCCCTTGGGCATTGAGAAAGGATTGTGGCAGAACTCCAGTTCACCGGATTCTTCACCGATCTCGTACATAGGGAAGTCTACGATCCAGCAGAATTCATACTTTTCCTTATCCATATGGCCTTCTGCGGCAGCGCCCAGAAGCTTTCTGAATACACCTGCGGTCTTCTGTGCAGTGAGAAGATCTCCTGCCGCAAGACCTACGAAGTCACCGTTCTTAAGACCGAGAGCTTCGATAACAGCCTGCTTTCTGTCTGCAAGGAATTTGGAGATGCCGCCTACAAACTCGCCGTTCTCATCCACACGGAACCAATAGGTCTTCTGTGCAGTGGTAACTTCTACGTCTGCGATCATGGCGTCGATCTGCTTACGGGTAGCGTTCAGTCTGTCAACAACAACAGCCTTTACAACCTTATCCTTAAAAGGCTCAAATCCGCAGTCAGCCATTACGTTTGTGGCATCCTGAAGGATCAGGTCTATTCTTAAGTCGGGCTTGTCGGAACCGTACTTGTCCATGGCTTCACGGTAGGGGATGCGTACGAAGGGAGCCTTGGAGGCTGTCTTGTAAACACCGTACTTGGCAAAGATGGGAGGAAGCACGTCCTCTATTACTGCGAAAATGTCTTCCTGTGAAGCGAAAGCCATTTCCATATCCATCTGATAGAATTCTCCGGGGCTTCTGTCGGCACGGGCATCCTCATCACGGAAGCAGGGAGCGATCTGAAAGTACTTATCGAAGCTTGCTGTCATAAGAAGCTGCTTAAACTGCTGAGGTGCCTGGGGAAGTGCATAAAACTTTCCGGGATGATTTCTTGCGGGAACAAGATAATCTCTTGCGCCTTCGGGAGAAGAAGCAGTGAGGATGGGTGTGGTGATTTCAAGGAAACCGTGAGCAGTCATAGAGTTTCTGAGCTCTGACACGATCTGGCTTCTGATCACGATGTTCTTCTTAACCTCGGGATTTCTGAGGTCAAGGTAACGATATTTAAGACGGGTGTTTTCGTCTGCTTCGGTTGACTTGGTTATTTCAAAAGGAAGCGCGTTGTATCTGCACTTGCCGAGGATTTCGATCTTCTCGGGAACGACTTCGATCTCGCCGGTGGGCAGGTCTTTGTTCTTGGATGAACGTTCTCTTACGATACCTGTGGCGGAAATTGTAGTCTCCTTGTTGAGACTGTCTATGATCGCCATCATCTCTTCGGTTTCGATAACGAGCTGTGTCGTGCCGTAGAAATCGCGTAAGATAACGAAGCCAAGATTTTTGCTGACTTTACGGATGTTCTCGAACCATCCGACCAGTGTGACTTTTTCGCCGGCATTTGCAAGACGGAGTTCGTTGCAGTTGTGGGTTCTTGACTGAGTCATGATAATTTTTCCTTTCATATTCTGTACTCTAAACTCGTATTTTAGCACGGATGAACACATAAATGCAATATCAAAGTTGGGATACTTGTCAGCGTCAAAAAAAACGGTTATAATGGGCGAAAGTGAGATTGTTCACTGCATTATGAAAAATAAAATTTATGGGGTGACTCTATGGATAATGATTATATCACAATGACCATCGGAAGACAGAAGAATATTGCGCTTATCGCCCATGATGGCATGAAGCAGAAGCTTATCGAGTGGTGCAATGAAAACAAGGACATCTTAAAGCACCATTTTCTTTGCGGAACAGGTACAACCGCAAGAATGATCACCGATAAGACAGGGCTTCCCGTACGTGCCTATAACTCCGGCCCGTTGGGGGGAGATCAGCAGATCGGCGCCAAGATCGTAGAAGGTAAAGTGGATTTCGTTATCTTTCTTTCCGACCCCTTTACTGCGCAGCCTCACGATCCTGATGTAAAAGCTCTTTTAAGGATAGCTGCGGTTTACGATATCCCCATTGCTAACACCAAGGCCACTGCTGATTTCATGCTTCATTCAGAATTCATGAACAAGGAGTATGAGCACAAGATCATCAACTTCGACAAGCAGGTGAGAGACAGGGCAGCCACGCTTTGATCATTTATTTAAGGCATATATTTTGGCAACAGAAAAAGGAACGCATTTGCGTTCCTTTTTTTGTCTCCTCAAACTTAGTTCACAATATAACTGTTTCCTATATAAATATCGTTTATATTGAAAAAGGTACATTGAAAAGCTTAATTGATTAGCACTTTGTAACGTTTGTTGCCTGAGGTCCCTTAGCACCTTCAGTTACATCGAACATAACAGCCTGGCCCTCTTCAAGAGACTTGAAGCCTTCCATGTTGAGACCTGAGTAATGAACGAAAACGTCCTTGCCCTCTTCATCACAGATGAAGCCATAGCCCTTTTGGTTGTTAAACCACTTAACAGTACCCTTATGCATTTCTGAAATCCTCCAAAAAATATAAATAAATCTACGTGGGACACAATTGCCCTACAGTCTGTAATAATAGCATTTCAGCTTTGAAATGTCAAACTATTTTTAATTGTATAAAAAAACTTAAAGAACGCGATCGTAAAAACTATAAGTAAGAAAATAAAAAAAGGATTGTTATATTTTTGAATTATTGCTATTATTTTAGTGGTTGCTATATGTATTGTTATAAATATAATAAAGGCTATCAGTTTGCGGTAAATATCACTATTTCAAAAAATGACAGTTATCCGTCGATAGATATTGATCAATTCTGATGAGGAGGAAGAGAAGTGAAACTGAAAAAATGGATCTTATTAGTAGTATCATTTGCCGTGGTTATGTTATCTGTAGTAGTTGTAATTCTAATTATCAATCGAAACGTTGTTTTGCCCGCTTCTGATTCTTTCGGTATAGTAGACGAAACAAAGATTGTTACGGAAGATGAAAGATTTGAACGAATGAATGACTATTACAAAGAAAAAGAAAACGATGTGCTTGGTCGAACAAAGTAACAAGGTATGGGATGGAGAAAGGTATGATAGTTCTTTAAGTACCTATTGGCACAGTATGATTTAGCGACATATTACACAGCATTAAAGGCAAAGGTATCTTTCACATTTGAGGTGGAAGTCGTCTTTGCCTTTTTTTGAAGATAAAGAAAAGATGTGCGTTACAAAAATACGCGTCTTCTGATGAAGGCGCGTAAGAAGACTTTGGGGTATGTTCATGCAAACATCGCAAAAGCTCTTGTGAAATCCCGCATAGGCATGGGGCGTGAGAAATAATTGCCCTGAAGGTAATCGCATCCGAGGCGGATCATCGCTTCCGCCATTTCCTTTGTCTCGATCCCTTCTGCTGTAACAGTGAAGCCCATGCTCTTAAAGCTTGTGATCATGCTGGGGAGAAGAAGATTCGGCTCTTTACAGTAAGCCCAGACAAGCCCCATGTCGATCTTAATGTTGATGAAAGGGCATTTCTGTAAACGTGTCAGGTTGGAGTAGCCTGTACCGTAATCGTCTAAAACAAACTGGAATCCTTTCTTTTTCATCGACTCCATTTGGCGAAGGAGAAGAGACTGACTCACCATGGCTTCTTCCGTGATCTCAAGATGGATGATGTTGAAATCAAGCCCGTTTTTCCTGATGATCTCGTCATAGCTGTTTGCGATATCGCTCACAAAAAACTGCACGGGCGAAAGGTTGACGTTGATCCAGGAAAGCCCGATGGAATCAAGGGAATTCTCCTTGATGAACTTGCAGGTCTTGTCAAAGATCTGTTCACCGATCGTGTTTATACAGCCGTTTCTTTCTGCAATGGGGATGAAGTCGGCAGGAGAGATGTAATTTCCGTCTCTGTCACGGATCCTTGCGAGTGCTTCGGCACCGATGACCCTTAAGTTCCCGGCCTCCATGATGGGCTGAAGGAAGACTTCCACGAGATTCTCTTCAACAGTGAGTTCAAGGATCTTTTTAACGTAGATCTCCTTGATGTATTCTTTGATGTCATTTTCGCATACTACGGCACAGAGCCCATCTTCAGCCTTTGCCGCACGATTCAGGGCAGAGATCACGGAACTGATACTGAGTTCGACCGACTTGATCTCCGTATCCGATGTGAGCTTTGCAAAAGCTATGCATAAGTAGAGCTCCGTCTCCTTTGAAGTCCAGGGACCTGTGAAACGTTCTTTAAGCTCAGCACAAAGCCGGGAGGAATCGGTTCCGGCCGAAGCGACCGAAATGAACCTTCCTTCTTTACAATAGAAGAAAGTGATGCCGGGATAGTTTGCTTTAAGGTACTGTGAGATCAGACGGATGCCGCGGTCCATGTTGTGTACTCCGTAGATCTCTTTGACATCCTGATAATTCTTTATGACAAAAGCAAAGATCAGAAATTGCTTCTTGTAACGCATTTCCTAAATGTAATCTCTCAGGGCGGAACTGTTGAACAGTCCTGTCCTTTTTTCTATGTAGAAGTCCGGATTTTCAAAGAAAATGTAGATCACCATGAGAGCCATCAGACAGAACGAATCGATGACAAGAGAACGCCGGTTAAACAGCACGTAAACGCCGCCTGCAAGTAACAGGGCGTTAAATGCAAGGGCGCTGAAGAATTCTCTTTTTTCGCTGAGATTGTTTTTGTGTATGATGATCGCAAGTACCGAAACCGCAATGTAGAAAAAGATGCAGGCAAACAGCACATACATGAATCTTCCCTTGACGAATCCCGCGTCCGTGATCGAGAAGCAGGCTCCCGTTAAAGGGGATGTCAGTATCAGCAGGGAGGATATTATGATCGGAACACGAAGGATCCAGGCATTCTGTTTGGAATTGTAGCGATTCAGGTTTACAAGGGAAGCTGAGTAAGCGAAAAAGAGGTAGGAACGTAAAAGGAGCAAAAGAAAAAAAGTCGTGTTTAAGGCGTATGACAGCGGGATGCCATACTTCGGAAACGAATAATGCGCATCTGATGACAGAATGTTAAGGGCCGATGTGGCAAGATCACAGATCAATAACATGATGTAGATCCGATTTGTTAAAACGGGGATCCTGGGCACCGAAAAGAAACATGCCAGAAACATCAGCAATATGATAAAGCTTGGTATGGCAGCGGTTATACTCGTCATATGAAACCTTCCTGTTACTGCAAAGCCTTACGGCGTAACGTACAATTGCTTCACTTACGGTGAAACGGCACTAAAGCGATTTAATATAATAATATATTAGGTGTCCAACAAAAGTCTGAAAAAGTTACTGTTCACACCGCCCTAACGCTCATACGATGGGGTCCCTCCCCTGCTTCGCAGCGGTCCTCCCCATTGTCGTGAATTCGCAATCCGCTACGCTACTTGCTCATTAAGCGGGGGCGGTTACTGCTACGCAGAATATGCTGTGTGCTGAAACTCTTTGAAAGCAAGCTTTCAGAGTTTTAGCACACAGCATATCTGTGAACAGTAACTAATTCAATTTAAAATTGAAAAAAGTGCTTGACATTCAATTTTAAATTGATATAATTCAAAATATAAAGAGCAGAGAGGATGCTATGGAGAAGATCGGAGCTACAATCGCAAAGAACAGAAAAGCCGCAGGGCTTTCCCAGGGGGAACTGGCCGAAAGACTTAAGACCTTTGGTTTTAACCCTTCCGTGGCTTCCGTAAGCTCCTGGGAGAAGGATGTGAGCATCCCCAACGCATTACAGTTTCTGGCTGTATGTAAGGTTCTTGATATAAAGAACATCTACGGTGAATTCGAAAAAGAAGAGACTTCCGGCGAAAATCTTTTTGAGGGATTGAATGAAGAAGGCAGGAAAAAAGCGGCCGAGTATATTTCGCTTCTGCTTCTTTCAGAGGAATTCAGAGAGAAAAGGGAAGATACAGAAAAGAATTCGGACAAGTTCGATAGATCCGGGAATATGGATAAGATTGGCAAGATCAAAAGAGCCGGTAAGACGCTCAAGATCAGTGATATTCGCCGATCTGCCAAGACAGAAAAGGAGATCGTTCCTGCTTCCGAGATCAAAAGATCCGTCAGGATCCTTAAATTGTATAATCTCCCGGCATCCGCAGGAACAGGTGAGTTTCTTGACGGAGAGGATTACACTGAGGTCGAGGTGGGAGATGAGGTTTCAATGGCGGCAGACTTCGGTATCCGGATCAAGGGTAACAGTATGGAGCCCCGTTACAATAACGGACAGACGGTTTGGATCAAGAGATGTGAGAGTCTGGAAAACGGAGAGATCGGTATCTTTTTCCTTAACGGAAATGCCTATTGCAAAAAGCTTAAAAAAAGTCCCGAAGGAGTGAGCCTGATATCATTAAATCCGGACTATAAGCCGATAAATATCAGGGAAGAAGATGAACTGGCAATATTCGGAAAAGTTTTGAACTGACGGACGGGATGCGGAGAAATTTCCCCATGACATAGTGTTATTATGAACATGTAAAGAAAAGCGGTAAATGAACTTCCGAACAAGGCAGTTTCCCAAGAGGGTAATAAGGAGTTCAGAGATCATTTGGTTTAGATAAGGAGATAAATTATGACACAGACAGTGAGCTTATACGATGAAGCCTATATTGCAGGATACAATGCAGCACTTAATGAGATCAAGGAGAGAAATCATCGTATCTCCAATATCAGAGAATATAAACCTGAAGTATCAAAGCAGGTTAAGCTCAGTAAGTTAGGATATCTTCTTGTTCAGAAAGCAGCAGGAGCAGCTCTTCTTGCAGCGTCGGTGATCGGTCTTGCTGCCAACGAAGGAGATTTCGCTGTGGCACTTTTCACCATCCCTCTGAGTGCTTTGATCATCATCACAAACAAAAGATTATTTAAGTAAACCGTTATTTCTTTATCTCCGGACAATCTGTTAAAATGTTAACAGATTGTTCACTTTTTTTACACGCAATCTTAAAAATAGAGGTTTATAATTGCCATCGTTGAAAGAACAACACAATTAAATAGTTTACAAGATTTTTTTCATAAATCAAGCCCATCAGTTATTTCCCTCCCCATTCTGATGGGCTTCTCCTCTTTTTTGGGGTAATTTTCGAGGTAAACCTATGAACTTACTTTATTTGAAATATGCTATCGAAGTAGCAGCCTGCGGGTCAATAAATAAGGCAGCGGAAAAACTCTATATGGATCAGCCGAACTTAAGCCGTTCCATTAAGGAATTGGAATCATCTCTTGGAGTAAGTATATTTGAGCGATCTCCAAAGGGAATGAAGGTGACTCTCGAAGGCGAAGAATTCCTTAAATATGCCAATAATATCTTAAAGCAGGTGGATATAGCCGAAAATATGTTTAAAAAGGGCTATGAGGACAAGAAGAAATTCTCCGTTTCCGTTCCCAGAGCCAGCTACATAGCCGAAGCTTTTGCCTCATTTTCAAACAATCTTTTAAACGAAAAGGAATTTGAGATCTTTTATAAAGAGACAAATGCCTTGCGTGCCATAAAGAATGTATTGGAACAAAATTACCAAATGGGTATCATCAGATATGCTGAGCAGTTTGACAAGTATTATAAGGAAATGTTGGAAAGCAAGGGCCTGACCTACGAACTTATAACCAAGTTTAAATATAATCTGGTTATGAGCAAACAGTCGCCCCTGGCAAAGCTTCCCGAGATCGGATTTTCGGATCTGAGAGAGCATATAGAGATAGCCCATGCGGATCCTTATGTCCCGTCTTTGGCTCTGTCCGAAGTAAAAAAGGAAGAACTGCCGGATATGGACAAGAGGATATATGTCTTTGAAAGAGCAAGTCAGTTCGAGCTTCTGGATGAGAACCACGAAACATTCATGTGGGTATCCCTGATCTCTCAAAAGCTTCTTAACAGATACGGTCTTATTCAAAGAGAGTGTTATGAAAATAAAAAGATATACAAGGATGTACTCATATATAAAAAAGACTACAAGCTGACTGATCTGGACAAGGCATTTATCACAGAACTTTGCAGGGTGAAAAGAGAGAACTTCGACTGAGAATGATATAAAATGATATACCCCGAAAGGGCTGAAGGTAACAGCTTTAACATCACTAAATTAGGAGCCGACACAGAAAAAAATCTGTTCGGCTTTTTTTTGACCCTTTGGGGACGGGGTTAGGGGGTCAAAAAATGAACCCCTAACCCCGTCCCCGAGGTTCATTTTTGGTGGGAAGAGGGAAGGGGGTATATCAAATTTTATATAACCGGTATGTGAAATTGATAATTTTTTAACAAAGTTTCAGGTGCTATATTGTTGGCAGAAAGAAAAACATCTCTGGATTATAACCGACAATAGGAGGTATCTATGGAAACAAAGGAAAGAACAATAGTTGACAGTGTTGAAACACTGGAAAAAACAATCGCCGAAGTAAAGGCGGCACAGAAGATCTTTTCCGCCTACACCCAGAAACAGGTAGACGAAATCTTTAAGGCAGCTGCGATAGCAGCAAACCAAGCGAGGATCCCTCTTGCAAAAAGGGCTGTTGAAGAAACAGGCATGGGAATCGTTGAAGATAAAGTCATCAAGAACAACTATGCAGCGGAGTACATTTACAATGCTTACAAGGATACAAAAACCTGCGGAGTTGTGGAAGAGGATAAGGCTTACGGAATGAAGAAGATCGCGGAGCCTATCGGTGTCATTGCGGCAGTTATTCCCACCACCAACCCCACATCCACTGCGATCTTTAAAACACTGATCGCTTTGAAGACAAGAAATGCCATTATCATGAGCCCCCATCCCAGAGCTAAGGGCTGCACCATCGCTGCGGCCAGGCTCGTGCTGGAAGCTGCGGTAAAGGCAGGTGCTCCCGAAGGCATCATCAGCTGGATCGATGTTCCTTCACTGGATATGACAAACCTTCTTATGAAAGAAGCAGATATCATTCTTGCTACCGGCGGTCCCGGAATGGTAAAGGCAGCTTACTCCTCCGGAAAGCCCGCCCTCGGTGTAGGCGCGGGTAATACTCCCGCCATCATCGATGAGTCCGCGGATATCATCCTGGCAGTAAACTCCATCATTCACTCCAAGACCTTTGATAACGGTATGATCTGTGCTTCCGAGCAGTCAGTTATCGTTCACAAGAATGTATATGCGGCGGTTAAGAAGGAATTTGCAGACAGAGGATGCTATTTCCTTAATGAGGAGGAAACAGAAAAAGTACGTAAGGCCATTTTGATAAACGGCGCTCTTAATGCAAAGATCGTAGGACAGAGAGCGGCGAGGATCGCTGAGATCGCAGGTGTTAACGTTCCTGCGGGAACAAAGGTGCTTATCGGCGAAGTTGAGAGCGTAGACATCAGCGAAGAGTTCGCACATGAGAAGCTTTCACCCGTTCTTGCCATGTACAGGGCCGAAGATATTCAGGATGCTTTTGCCAAGGCTGAGCAGCTCATCGCAGACGGCGGCTTCGGTCACACTTCCTCCATTTACTTAAACGTTCAGACCGAGCAGGCTAAGCTGGAGGAGTTCCAGAGCCGTATGAAGACCTGCCGCGTGCTGGTGAACACACCTTCCTCTCATGGAGGCATAGGCGATCTCTACAACTTTAAGCTTGCTCCCTCCCTTACTTTGGGCTGCGGCTCCTGGGGCGGAAACAGCGTTTCGGAAAATGTAGGTGTAAAGCATCTTTTAAATATTAAGACAGTGGCTGAAAGGAGAGAAAACATGCTTTGGTTCCGTGCTCCCGAAAAGGTATATATGAAGAAGGGATGTCTGCCTGTTGCACTTGACGAACTCAGAACAGTAATGGGCAAGAAGCGTGCCTTCATCGTTACGGACAGTTTCCTTTATAACAATGGCTATACAAAGCCTATCGAGGAAAAGCTGGATGAAATGGGTATCGTTCATGAGACCTTCTTTGATGTTGCTCCCGATCCCACTCTTGCATGTGCACAGGCAGGTGCAGAGCTTATGCGTTCCTTTAAGCCCGATACCATCATTGCTCTCGGCGGCGGTTCAGCAATGGATGCAGGTAAGATCATGTGGGTACTTTATGAGCATCCCGAAGCAGATTTCATGGATATGGCAATGAGATTCATTGATATCCGTAAGAGAGTCTATACCTTCCCCAAGATGGGAGAAAAGGCATACTTCGTAGCTATCCCCACATCAGCCGGAACAGGTTCCGAGGTTACTCCTTTTGCTGTTATCACGGATCAGGAAAGCGGCATCAAGTATCCTCTTGCGGACTATCAGCTTCTTCCCAATATGGCGATCATCGATACCGATTTCCATATGAGCGCTCCCAAGGGACTTACCGCAGCTTCGGGTATCGATGCTGTATCCCATGCTCTTGAAGCTTATGCTTCGGTTATGGCTACAGATTATACAGACGGACTTGCAAAACAGGCACTGCAGGAGATCTTCAAGTATCTTCCCCGTGCTTACGATAACGGACAGACAGACGTGGAAGCACGTGAAAAGATGGCCAATGCGGCAACAATGGCAGGTATGGCATTTGCAAATGCTTTCCTGGGCGTATGTCATTCAATGGCACATAAGCTGGGTGCGTTCCACCACGTAGCTCACGGTGTGGCAAATGCTCTCATGCTTGAACAGGTTCTCCGCTTCAATGCGGCTGAAGCACCTGTTAAGATGGGTACCTTCTCTCAGTATGATCATCCCCACACATTGGCAAGATATGCAGAGGTGGCAGATGCTCTGGGCCTTGGCGGAAATACAGATTCCGAAAAGCTGGAGAACCTCATCAAGGCGGTAAACGATCTTAAGGCAAGAGTAGGCATCAAGCCCACCATCAGAGATTACGTACCGGATGAGAAGGATTTCCTGGATCGTCTTGATGCGATGGTTGAACAGGCTTTCGATGATCAGTGCACAGGTGCTAACCCCAGATATCCTCTTATGAGTGAGATCAAGCAGATGTACCTTAATGCTTACTATGGAAAGAAGAGTTTTGAAGAGCCGGTAATGCCCAAGGCAGCGGACTTCATTGAAGCAGACGACGTTCACAATTTCAAACAGCCCTATCGCCGTGCGAAGAGCGGATTGAAGAAGGCATAAGGAGGGAAAGAATATGAAACTTGACAGGATCATAGCAGTAAGAAACAACAAGACCGTTTACCGCGACGGAGACCTCTGCAAGAAGGTTTTTGATGCGACTTATTCCAAGGCCGATGTTCTGAACGAGGCTCTCAATCAGGCAAGAGTAGAGGAGACAGGCCTTAACATTCCAAAGATCCACGAGGTAACCGTTCTTGACGGAAAGTGGACCATTATCACAAACTTTGTGGAAGGAAAGACACTGGCTCAGCTCATGGAAGAAAATCCCGAGAAAAAGGATGAGTATCTGGAGCTTTTCGTAGACCTTCAGATCGAGATGCAGTCCAAGAATTGTCCTCTTCTTACCAAATTAAAGGACAAGATGAACAGAAAGATCTCCATGACCGATTTCGATGCAACTACAAGATATGAGCTGCTTACGAGACTTGACGGTATGCCCAGGCATAACAAGCTTTGCCATGGTGATTTTAACCCTTCGAATATCATCATCACTCCCGACGGAAAGCCCTGCATCCTTGACTGGTCACACGCTACTCAGGGAAATGCATCCGCAGATGTTGCCAGATCCTACCTTCTTTTCTGGCTCAACGGAGATATAGAGGGTGCTGAAAAGTATCTGGATCTCTTCTGTGCAAAGAGTAAGACAGATAAGAGATATATTCAGAAATGGATGCCCATTGTAGCTGCATCCCAGTCCGTAAAGGGCAACGAAAAGGAACGTGAGTTCCTTCAGAGCTGGGTAAATGTAGTGGATTACGAGTAAGGAGACGAAAGGAGTCAATCATGAAAGTTACAGTATGTATCGGTTCTTCCTGCCACATCAAAGGATCACGTCAGGTAGTGGAAAGCCTTCAGTATTACATCAATGAAGAAAAGCTGGGAGACAAGGTGGAACTCGGCGGAACCTTTTGCATGGGCAAGTGCCAACAGGGAGTCTGTGTTACGGTAGATGATGAGTTTTATTCCGTTACCCCTGAGAATGTTAAAGAGTTTTTTGAAAAAGAAATAAAGGCAAAGGTAAAATAATGCTGTTTGTTGAGATTTGTGTCGGCAGTTCCTGCCATTTAAAGGGTGCCCCGCGCATAGTGGAACTTTTGCAGGATAGGATCGAAAAGAACAAACTTGAGAATGAGATTGTACTGACCGGAGCGTTTTGCTCCGGCAGATGCAATCGCGTAGGAGTCACCATTACGGTGGGAGAAGAGGTTTATACCGGAATAACACCCGAAGGATTAGGAGAGTTCTGGGAGAAGACCATAGTTCCCGCCCTTGAAAAAGCAAGAGAGGTATAGGCGTGTCTGAGTGTTTGACGCTTAAAAAATCCAATTGCAAGAATTGTTATAAATGCATACGTCATTGCCCGGTAAAAGCCATAAGGTTTTCGGGCAATCAGGCGCATATAATAGGAAATGAATGCATACTCTGCGGACAGTGTTTTGTGGTCTGTCCTCAGAATGCCAAGCAGATAGTGGCAGAGACCGAAAAGGTAAAAGTGCTTATACAGTCGGGAGCTCCGGTGTATGCCAGCATTGCTCCTTCTTTCATAGCCAATTATCCGGGGGTAGGCATCATAGGTATAGACAGAGCTCTTAAAAAGCTGGGCTTTGCGGGAGCTGAAGAAACGGCTGTGGGTGCTTCCATAGTCAAGACGGAATATGAAAAGATGCTGAAGGAAGAGAAGAGGGACATAGTGATCTCATCCTGCTGCCATTCGGTGAATCTGCTGATACAAAAGTATTATCCTGCGATGCTGCCTTTCCTGGCAAATATACTTTCACCCATGCAGGCGCATTGCAAACTTATAAAGGAAAAAGATCCGGAAGCCAAGACTGTGTTCATCGGACCCTGTGTTTCAAAAAAGGATGAAGCCCAGCACTATGAAGGAATAGTGGATGCGGTACTCACCTTTGAGGAACTTACGGAATGGCTGAAGGAAGAAAAAATAGAATTGGAACAGGACATGGATAATAACGAAAACAGCCGTGCCCGTTTCTTCCCAACCACCGGAGGCATCCTTAAGACTATGGCACAGGATATGCCCGGATATACGTATCTTGCCATAGACGGAACGGAAAACTGCATGGCGGCCCTTAAGGAACTGGAGCAGGGACACATCCACAAGGCATTTATTGAAATGTCTGCCTGTGTGGGAAGCTGCGTTGGCGGTCCTGTAATGGAAAAGTACAACCGTTCTCCGATAGCTGATTATAAGGCAGTGTCGGAATATGCCGGAAAGAAGGATTTTGATGTTCCCCTGCCCGAGTCCTCAAAGCTCAGGAAAAACTTTGAGCCCATTGAACTCAGAAACGGTATCCCTTCCGAAGAAGAGATCGCTGATATCCTTAAAAAAATGGGCAAGAACCGAAAAGAGGATGAACTTAACTGCGGTTCCTGCGGTTACAATACCTGCAGGGAAAAGGCCATTGCCATTTACCACGGAAAAGCGGATATATCCATGTGCCTGCCCTATCTTAAGGAAAAGGCGGAAAGCTTTTCGGATGCAATTGTAAGCAACACCCCCAATGCCCTGATCGTAGTCAATGAGGCTCTGGAAGTGCAGCTGGTAAATCCTTCCGCAAGAAAGATTCTGAATATAAGATATGCATCGGATATCCTGGGAGATCAGGTGGTCAGGATCCTTAATCCCAAGCCCTTTATCCGGGTACTTGAAACAGGAAAGAGCATACGCAACAGCCGCACTTTTCTGGCGGAATATAACAGATACGTGGAGCAGACCATAATCTACGACACCACATATCATATGCTCCTTTGCATCATGCGTGATGTGACGGAGGAGGAAAGCGAGAGACAAAAGAGAGAGACTCAGAGGACCAAGACGGTGGAAACCGCCGATAAGGTGGTGGATAAGCAAATGCGGATCGTGCAGGAGATCGCCTCACTGCTGGGAGAGACCGCTGCTGAAACCAAGATCGCTCTTACAAAACTCAAGGAGAGCATATCCGATGAATGATCTTTGCGCCGATATCGGTTATCAAAGCATCAAACATGTGGGCGAACAGCTCTGTGGCGATCATGTGGATGTGGTGAACAGCGGAGACGATTCTACAGTGGTAGTGCTTGCGGATGGGCTGGGCAGCGGTGTTAAAGCCAGCATATTGTCCACTCTCACAAGCAAGATAATATCTACCATGATGGCGGAAGGCCTGTCCCTTTCGGATTGCGTTGAAACCATAGCTCAGACCCTTCCCATCTGTTCCGTTAGAGGAGTGGCCTATTCCACCTTCACCATCCTTCATTTGAGGGAAAACCGTGAAATGGAATTGATCCAGTACGACAACCCTCTGACCCTGCTCTTAAGAGACGGGAAAAATTATGATTATCCCATGACGGAGATGAATATTGGCGGTAAAAAGATATTTCACTCTGTCATCAAGCTTCGGGAAGATGATACCTTCATTGCCATGAGTGACGGATGTCCTCATGCAGGCATAGGTCTTGCCTACAATTTCGGCTGGAAAAGAGAGGACATCATCGACTTCATGGAAGCAAATGTGGCAGGAGGATATACGGCCAAGACCTTGTCCACCATACTTTTGGATGAAGTGGACAGGATGTACGGCAAGAGGCCGGGAGATGACGCCACTGCCTGTGTTATAAAGATAAGAAAGCGTGTTCCCATGAACATTCTTTTCGGACCGCCCAGAGATCATGACGACGGAAACCGTATGATGGCGCTGTTCTTCTCAAAGGAAGGAAAGCACATCATCTGCGGAGGGACCACTTCTTCCATAGCGGCGAAGTACCTGGGGAAGAAAGTGGAAGCAGATCTGAATTTTGTTGATACGGATCTTCCTCCCACAGCCCGGATCGAAGGAGTGGATCTGGTAACTGAAGGCGTTATCACCGTAAACCGTGTGGTGGAATATGCTCACGATGCCATAGCCGATAATAAGCTTTATGAAAAATGGAGCTTTGGTCATGACGGTGCATCACTTATATGCAGGATGCTGTTCGAGGAGGCTACAGATATAAATTTCTATGTTGGAAGGGCTATAAACCCGGCTCATCAGAACCCTGACCTTCCGATCAATTTCAACATAAAGATGAACCTGGTGGAAGATCTTTCCGCCTGTCTCAGGGAAATGGGCAAACATATAAAAGTCAGCTATTTTTAGAAAGATGTTTTTAGGAAAGTTATTTAAAAGGATAAGATATGAGAAAATTTGATACCAAAGTTCAGCATTTAAAATACAAAGTACTCAGAGAAGTGGCAAAACAGGCCTGGGCTGATACCTTGCAGGAGAATCTTCTTGATATCCCCAAGATCATTGTGCCCGGTAAAGTTCCTACAATGCGCTGCTGCGTTTACAAGGAACGGGCTATGCTGGTAGAACGGGTAAAAATGGCCATGGGCGGCAACAAGCAGAATCCCAATGTTATCGAGGTTATCGATATTGCCTGCGATGAATGCCCCATGGGAGGCTATGAGGTTACCAATGCCTGCAGGGGCTGTCTCGCTCACCGTTGCGAAGATGTATGCAAGTTTGGTGCTATTTCTTTTGATGAAGATCATGTCGCTCATATAGACAAGACCAAGTGTCGTGAATGCGGCCAGTGCTCTAAGGTCTGCCCCTACAGTGCCATCCACAATTACAAGCGTCCCTGTGAGACTGCCTGCAAGGTAAAGGCCATCAAGATGGGTGAAGAAAAAGAAGCCTGCATAGACAACAGCAGGTGCATTTCCTGCGGAGCCTGTGTGTATGCCTGCCCCTTCGGAGCCATTACGGACAAATCATATATCTTAAATGTAATAGACATGCTTAAAGGAAGTCACGGAAACAAGGATTACAAGATTTATGCAGTGGTGGCGCCTTCCGTATCCAGCCAGTTTAAGTACGCAAAGCTTGGTCAGGTGGTAACAGGCATACATAAACTCGGCTTCCACACAGTGATCGAGGCAGCTCTGGGTGCTGACCTGGTAGCCATGTCCGAGGCAAAGGAATTGTCCGAAAAAGGATTTTTGACCAGTTCCTGCTGCCCGGCTTTCGTAAGCTATACAGAAAAGTATTTTCCGGAGCTTACTCAGTTCATTTCACACAATCTTTCGCCCATGGCAGCCATTGCCAAGTATGTGAAGGAGCATGAGAAGAACTGCAAGATTGTGTTCATCGGACCTTGCACCGCAAAGAAGGCAGAGATCCAGAAGGAGGATGTAAAGCCCTATGTGGACTCGGTGCTCACCTTCGAGGAACTGCAGGCACTCTTTGACAGCCGTGAGATAGACATTACCTCTCTGGAAGAGAGCGATCTGGATAATGCGTCCTATTTCGGACGCATATTTGCCAGAAGCGGTGGTCTGTCAGATGCGGTTGCGGAAGCTGTCAGGGAACAGAACCTGGAGTTTGTTCTTCAGTCCTGCACCTGCGACGGTATCGAACAGTGCAAAGCGGCACTTCTTCAGAAAAAAGCCGGAAGACTTCAGGCCAACTTTATCGAAGGAATGGCCTGTGTGGGAGGCTGTATCGGCGGCGCAGGGTGTCTTACCCACGGAGAGAAGAACAAGGCCGAAGTGGACAAGTACGGCCGTGAAGCTCTGGAAAAAACCATAGCTGATGCCATCGCCGTACTAAAATAAGTTTATAAGAACCTAAAATATTGATGTTGCCGGAATAAATAAGGGCGATCCCCTGTAAGATCCGTGTTTGATCGGTACAGAGTATCGCCCTTGTTTGGTTTTCATGAATATTTGGACTTGCAAACCACTCCCTGCGGTGTTACAATATCGTAGGCTCGTTGGAGCATCAAATGTATACGTAATGCAGTATACGTATTAAATTGAATAAAAGCTCAGGAGGCAAATAAATGTCAACAACTTACATTATGGATCATCCGCTCATCCAACACAAGATCGGTATCATGAGAGATATGAATACCTCAACAAAGGAGTTTCGTGCTCTCGTTACGGAAGTGGCAATGCTCATCTATTACGAAGCAAGTCGTAACCTTCCTCTTGCCGACAAAGAGATTGAGACGCCTATCACAAAGACTACGGTAAAGGAGATCGCCGGTAAAAAATTGTGCGTGGTTCCCATCCTTCGTGCAGGTATGCAGATGGCTGAGGGCGTACTTCAGCTCACTCCCAATGCTAAGGTTGGTCACATCGGTCTTTACAGAGACGAGGAAACCCTTGAGCCTCATGAATATTTCTGTAAGCTTCCCCAGGACATCACGGAGCGTGACGTCTTCGTAGTGGATCCCATGCTTGCAACAGGCGGTTCCGCAGATGCAGCCATCACTCTTCTTAAGAAACGTGGCATTAAAAAGATCCGTTTCCTTTGCCTGATCGCAGCTCCCGAAGGAGTTGAAAGACTTCAGGCAGCACATCCCGATGTAAACATCTACATCGGAGCTCTCGATAAGTGCCTTAACGAGAACGGCTACATCGTTCCCGGCCTCGGAGATGCAGGCGACAGGATCTACGGAACAAAGTAGAACATGATCAAAAAAATCCCACAAATTTCTTTGTGGGATTTTTATTTTACGTTTTTTTATTTTTCGATGGAGAACTTATAGATGGTAGCTGTTTCGTACTCTTCACCGGCCTTAAGAACAGAAGTCTTAAAGTAGGGCTTTTCGTTACATGCATCGGGATAGAGCTGGGTCTCAAGGCAGAAGCCTTCACGCTTTTTGTAAATGTATCCGCCCTTACCGGCAACCTTACCGTCAATGAAGTTACCTACATAAAGCTGCATTCCGGGAAGATCCGTGAATACTTCCAGCTTTCTTCCGGACTTTCTGCTTATAGCCTCGCATACGAGTTCGCAATCGTTTCCGGAGTTGTTTAAGCAGTAGTTGTGGTCGTAGCCGCCTGCCTGCTTTAAAGGAAGGTAATCTGCTTCGATCCTGTCACCGATCCTGGTGGATCTTCTGAAATCCATGGGAGTTCCGGATACTTCGCGGATCTCTCCTGTAGGGATGAGACTGTCATCGGTGGGAGTGAAGTTGTCCGCATCTATACGAAGGAAGGTATCCAGGATGGATCCCGAGTTCTGGCCGTCAAGGTTAAAGAAGGTGTGGTTTGTAAGGTTAACAACCGTATCCTTGTCGGAAACTGCATGATATTCGATAACGAGTTCGTTTTCTTCCGTAAGGGAGTAGGAAACGCTTACGTCAAGATTTCCGGGGAAACCCTGCTCCATATCGGGGCTGAGACGTGAAAACTCAACAGTGATCTCGTCTGTATCTTCAAAGATCTCGGATTCGTAGAAGAAGTTGTTGTAACCCTTGAAACCGCCGTGGAGGTTGTTGGGGCCGTCGTTCTTCTCAAGGTTATAGGTCTTGCCGTTGATAGTAAAAGCGGCATTTGCTATACGGTTTCCGTTACGTCCGATGAAGGCACCGTAGTAGGTACCGTTCTCATCATAACCCTTTACGTTGTCGTAACCTAAGGTAACGTCTTCTACGATCCCCTCCCTATCGGGAACAAAGATGCCCACAACAGTAGCGCCGTAATCGCAAAGAGTCACCTTCATGCCCTTGGAATTTTCAACGGTGAACAGGGTGGCTTCTTTTCCGTCCTTGGTCTTTCCAAATCCGGATTTTGTTACTTTCATATGATCTCCTCCTTAAAATGAGCATTGTTTTCTTCATTATAGCGTTATTAATAAAAAAATCCACTCAAATTTATCTTTTTTACGATGATAAAATATCAAAAGATTAAAATAAAAAGGAAGACATTTGGTGGAGTTTTATTATATAATGGAATTTGATATGGGATTTTAACCTTTATCGGAGACCGGTCTTTTTTATTTATGGGAGTGTTCATTTATGAAGAGAATGATCGAGTGGTTTAATTATAAGGCTTCACTCAGGGCAAAGATATTGATATGCATTACCGTGTTGCAGGGAATCGTCCTTTTTTTCTTCGGATGCTATGTTTACAGCGTTCAAAAGCTGATAATCACAAGAATGGCAGCCGATGAAGCGGAGAGGATAAGATACATGAAGGAATTTTTGCCTGCCAGGGTTTCATGCATTCTGGTGGCTATATTCATGATGATGGTGTCCTTTGTTATCGCGGATTTTTTGATCAGTGTTGTTATAAAGAGACTTAAGAGACTGACCCATCAGGCAGACGGAGTGGCTACCGGAGATCTGGAAGCCATCCCCAAAACGGATGCGATGGATGAGATAGGTGTTGTTACCAACAGTATCAGCGTTATGGCGGAGAACCTTAAGGAAAGGGCAGCAGCCGCAAAGGCAGCCAATTCCACAAAGACGGATTTCCTTGCAAGAATGTCTCATGACATCAGAACGCCGATGAATGCCATTCACGGCATGGTGGAGATCATTAAGAAGAATCCCGAAGACAAAAAGCGTGTAAAGGATTGTATCAGAAAGATCGATATCAGCACCAGTCATATGATCGTCCTCATAGATGAGATACTGGATATGTCCAAGCTGGATAACGGAGATATGGACATTACCACCGAAAGCTTCGATATCGGAGAAGTTTTGCAGCAGAGTCTTGACTTTGCGGTGGGACAGGCTGAAGAGAGAGACATAAGCGTTTATATGGACAGTTCCGACCTTACCGTTACAAAGGTGGTAGGCTGCGAGCTCTATACCAGAAGGATATTCACAAACCTCTTAAGCAATGCCATTAAGTTTAACAAGGACAACGGATCCGTCTCCATAGAAGTGAACGAAAACGTGATAGATAAGAGAAGAGTTGTTTACACCTTCAGCATTGAGGATTCCGGCATAGGCATGAGCAGGGATTTCATAAACAATGCATTTGAACCCTTTGCTCAGGAGAACAAAGGCTCCGGGGCGGATTTCTCGGGAACCGGTCTCGGACTCGCAATAGTAAAGAAACTGGTTGAAGCCATGGGGGGACGTATTGATCTTAAGAGTGAAGTGGGAGAAGGAACCAGGCTTACATTCTCATTGCCCTTTGCCATAGATAAAAAGTATGCAGGAACGGATGAAGAGATAGCCGAGCATATGAAGAGCGGACTCAAAGGCTCTCATATGCTTCTGGTAGAGGATAATCAGCTGAATCTTGAGATAGCAAAGTTCATGCTGGAGGATAAGGAGATCATCGTGGATACAGCGGTAAACGGAGAAGAGGCCATTAAGCTTTTTGAAAAGTCCGCACCCTTTACCTATGACCTCATACTCATGGATATCATGATGCCTGTAATGGACGGCGTGGAAGCTACCAAGGTGATCCGCAACATGACCAGAGCAGACGCAAAGATAATCCCTATCGTGGCCCTTTCCGCCAATACCTATGCGGAAGACATAAAGATTTCAAGAGATGCGGGCATGGATGATCATCTGGGCAAGCCCATCGATGTGGAAAGACTGTACGAAGTGATCACCAGACTTAAGAAACTCTATGATGCAAAGAGAATAGAGAGACCGTACTCTCAGTTATTTACGGGAGATTCTTTAAAATAAAGATAATTAAGGCTCAGAGCGGGACTCCAAAACGAAGGTTTTGATGCCCCGCATTTTTTTTAAAAATATTGTTTTTTTTGTAACAAAAAGGGAAACCAAAGAGCTTTTTTTACGTCTCATAATAAGGAGACTTAATCAAAACAAATTTATAGGAAACGGAGGTATGTGCTTTGAACGAGGAACAAAAGGCCCGGAAAAAGATGATAGAAGTAAAAAATCTTAAAAAGATCTATCGCATGGGCGATGAGAAGATCCGGGCTGTTGATGATGTATCCTTTGATGTTATGGACGGTGAATTCTGCTGTCTGATCGGAACATCAGGTTCGGGAAAATCCACTATACTAAATCTCCTGGCAGGTATTGAAAAAGCTACCTCGGGGGAGATCATCCTCAGGGGAAAGAACATAGTAGGCATGTCCGAAGCAAAACTTGCCGGGTTTAGACAAAGCAGTCTTGGATTTGTTTTTCAGTCCTATAACCTTATAGGAACGATGACGGCTCTTGAAAATGTGGAGCTGCCTCTGATCTTTAAAAGAGAAAAGAAGAAGATAAGAAGAAAAAAATCCATTGAGATGCTTAAGAAAGTAGGGCTGGATAACAGAATGGATCATAAGCCTTCTGAAATGAGCGGAGGTCAGCAACAGAGAGTGGGCATAGCCCGAGCATTTGTGGCGAAACCCAAGATCATCTTTGCCGATGAACCTACAGGAAACCTGGATACAAAGACAACAGTTGAGGTTATGACGTTAATAAAGCAGATGGCCAAGGAAAATCATCAGACCATCGTAATGGTAACACACGATCCGACGCTGACGGAATACGCCGACAAGGTGATCCGCATATCGGACGGTAAGATAGTGGAGACTAAGATAAATTAGTGCCGTAAAAAGTAGGCATTATCATAATCAGGAGGCTATAAAATGAAATCAGTTTTTAAGAGAGCTGCGGCCACTTTGTTCGCACTCGTTTTGACAGTCAGTGCCATGACAGCAGGCAGCGGTGTCGAGAAAGCATATGCTTCGTTTACGGACACCAATAAGGACTATGCCCAATATGACAGAGACAAGGTGGTTCAGGCGGATTCCACGCTGGTATTGATCAAAGGACCGGACAGGCTTTCGGTGGAAGCGGGCGGCAGCTACGATATCACCCAGATATTCATCCTTAAGGATGGAACAATGAACTATATGGAACCGGTATTCATCGGAAGTTCCCAGGATGACCTGGTGTCCTTCAGCGATATGGAGTTGGAGCCTTTTGAACAGCCCTTCATATCTTCTACATTAAATTTAAGATATAACATGGCTGTTAAGGTTACCTACAAGATCTCGGTAAGCAAACTGGCCAAGGTGGGAAGGGTGCAGTACGGCATTGCGGCTTATGACTCAAGAGTCAGCGGCTATGATGACAACAGAAATCCCACTTATGCAAGCACCGGTAATTTCATTATCACCCTGGATGTGCTCAGCTCCTGCAGCGAGCCCATGTTTGTTCTTGACGGAAATCCCAGAGTGACCGGAAAGGCCGGAGAGTACCTCAATATTCCGGTTGAAATGACCAACAAGGGAGATCTTAAGGCATACGACGTATATGTATCCCTCGGCGGAAACAGCTGCCTCATGTCTTCAGGAACCGCAATGAGACAGAAGGTGGATTCTTCGGCCAACGGCGACAGCATAAAAGCAAACTTCAGGTTCCTTGTGGATGCGGAAGCGAAATCGGACACCTTTAATCTTCCCATCACGGTGACCTGCCGTGACTATACGGGAGCTACCTATCAGGATACCAGCTATTATATGATAGTCAATATCCAGGGTAAGGTAGAGTTTACCAGAGCCTCCAGCTTTGTGGTAAAGAATGTAAAGCAATCACCCGAAAAGCCTCGGGGCGGTGAAAATGTAACGCTCACCTTTGATCTTGAGAACAACGGTGATTCTGATTTCAGAAATGTTAAGGTGCTTCTCGGAAATGTATCATCCTCAGGCTTTGAGCCCATTGATTCCAATCCTTACACACTGATCGGAGATCTTGGCGCAAGAGAGACCAGGAAGATGGAATTGACCTACAAGTGCGGATCTTCCATCGGCGGAGGAACAAATGCTTTGACCCTCAACTTTGCAGCCGAAGACAAGCATGGCGCAGGAATTGACGGAAACACTACAGTGTATGTGCTTAATGTGATCCCTTCCAAGAACGGCGGTGACGGAACCACGGTTTCCAAGCCTAAGCTCATGGTTACAAATTTCACCACGGACAAGGAAGAGATCCTTGCGGCAGATAAATTCGAGTTTAAGTTTAATATTAAGAATACAAATGATGAATCCGTAGCAAGAAACATCAAGGTTAAGGTTACAAGCCAGAGCTTCTCGGTTACCGCAGGAAGCAATACTTTCTTTATCAGTGACATCCTTCCGGGAGAAGAGGCCGAGATCGCCATTAACTTAAAGGCATCCTCAAGCCTTCAGACAGGAGCTTATGCCATCAATGTAGAGATGGAATATGAATACGATGCGGAAGTGAAGAACGGAGAGACAAATAACGCCGTAACTGCCAATGACGAGATCCTCCTTCAGGTAAACGAGCTTCTCAGGGCTCAGTGCGAAAATGTTCAGGTAGGTGACTGGGATACTCCCGTTGTGGGAATGCCTTGTCCTCTTACTTTCGAATTCTACAATATGGGTCGTTCACCGCTCAGTAACGTTTATGTGACTGTTGAAGGTGATTTTGAACTTGCAACCGGTAATTCCCATTACATCGGTAATATAGGACCCGGTTCACCGGAGTTTGTTGAATGCTCTGTCAGACCTCTTATATCGGGAGATGCAGAGCTCAGATTCATCATCCATATGGAAGATTCCAACGGAGACGAAGTAACAAGAGAGAACAGCACCATGGTTTATATCGGTGACGGAAGCAACGGTGGCGGTGGAATGGACATCGGCATCATAGACTTCCCCGGAATGAATCCCGGAGTGGACCCCGGAATTGACCCCGGCGTTTCCGGAGAAGGCGGAAAGAAGTTAAGCCCCGCAGTTATCGGCGGTATTGCAGCAGGCGTGGTTGTGGTTGCGGCTGTCATCGTTATCTTGGTAGTTAAGAGAAAAAAGAAAAAGAACAATGAAGATGAGTTTGATGATTAAATGAGGGCTTTTATATGAATTTATGGGACTTATTAAAAATGGGTCTTCGTAATCTTTCCAGAAGAAAAGCCCGAACAGCTCTTACGGTCGTGGGCGTTATCATAGGTACCGTTTCCATAGTTTCCATGGTCTCCATAGGCATAGGCATAAACGAAACCTTTGAAAAGACTTATATGGAAAACGGTGCCATGACCATCATCAGGATCGAGCAATACAGTGCGAATTTCGACGAAAACGGCAACTGGGCCGGAGAGTCCAAACAGGTACTGGATGATAATCTGGTGAATGCACTCAGAGGCATCGAGCACGTGAAAGCCATAGCACCCATAATTGACCAAAGCGGCCAATTGAAAAGCGGAAAATACACGACTTATGCTCAGATCAGGGCTATAGGACGGGATGCTTTCGGTGAATTCGGCTTTCCGGAATTGACATACGGAACCTATCCAAGTGAGAATGATTACAAGAAAATAGTATTTGCCAACGGAACACTGCAGAATTTTTATTACAGCAGTGGACGTAAATACGAAACAAAGGTAGTGGATCCTACGGACGAAAAGGTTACTTTTGTATTCCCGGAATGGAACTACCAGAAGAATCCAAGAAAAAAAGATTTTAAGTTAGAAATGAATCCGGGTAAAGGCAACTTTGCAGTAATGGCAGAGTCCGATAACTGGGAATACAATTCCACTTGCTACATGGACATGGCTTTCTTTAAGGAGATATGGAAGGAATATGCTTCCACTCTTACCGTGGCAGACAGAAAAAGAGCCATGCAGGTGCTGGAATCCTATTCATCCATCTATGTTAACGTGGATAATATCGATAATGTGACCGATGTACAGGATGCCATAAAGGAACTGGGTTACGGTACATACAGTGATATGCAGTACCTGGAGCCTTTGCAGCAGACATCAAATATGATCCAGATCGTTCTCGGTGCCATAGGTGCACTGGCCATGCTGGTATCTGCCATCAACATTGCAAATACCATGGTCATGTCCATCTATGAAAGAACAAGAGAGATCGGTATCATGAAGGTGTTGGGATGTAAGGTTTATGACGTCAGAAGACTGTTCCTTTATGAAGCTGCCCTCATCGGTCTTATGGGTGGTATCATAGGAATTATCATCAGTTATCTGGTATCCTTCGGAATAAACAAATACGGACAGCCTATATTTGCGGCCATCATGCAGACCAGTGCGGTTTATGATGTGGAGGGCGCAAAGTTCTCCGTCATTCCTTTCTGGCTGCCTTTTGCGGCAGCGTTATTCGGAATGTTTGTGGGCGTGGTTTCGGGTTATATCCCGGCCAGAAGAGCAACGAAGATTTCGGCTATAGAGGCCATGAAGTCAAATCAATAAAGAGAAGAGAGAGTTACAAAGTAGTAGGAAAAGGGCGGGAAGTGCTTCCCGTCCTTTTTCGTTGCGTTAAAAAAATATATATGTTATAATTAAAAGAACTGTGAAATTCTGATTTTTGACAGTTGAGAAGGTGGAGTATGCAGGAAAGAAGAGCACCCAAAAATATAATGATGAGAAAAGAGTTCAACGACATCATCGGTAAGAGCAACGTTATCAGATGCCGTGCGGGAGCTTTTGCTCTCGGGGTTTTTGCCGGCGTTTCGATGATCCTTATGGGAACTCTGTATCTCACGGAAACGAACATTTCATTCATCGTTCCCGGTGCTGTATTCTCTTTTATCTGCGCTATCTTCGGTATTATCTTTCAGATCATCGATCAGAATGAAGCAAGGGAATATTATACTGTGGTACCATACATCTTCGTTACCTTTATGATAATTTACGGTACATTTTTATCGGTGATCACCACAGAGTGTTTCGACAGTATATGCCTCTATTATCTGGCGGTAATCTTTTGCGCTTATACAGTGGTGGTAAATACGCCGGCCTATATCGCGATCATGATCGCAGAAGCCGCTGAGCTGGTGATAGTGGCCATCATAGCCTACAATATCGGTAAGCCTTTAAGCTACATGCAGTACATTTTTGTTCTTGTGACTCACATTTTTTCCTATGTACTTGCAAAGGAAAGCAGGGAAATGAGAACGGAGCTGGCAAGGCAGGAGCTGATCGCAAAGAAGGAAGTACGACAGGCGGAAAGAGATCCTCTTACGGGGCTCATTAACAGAAGAGGCCTTGAAAGAGCCACTAAAAAGATATTCAAGAGCTGTCAGGAAAACGGTTCCCTTATCGGTATGATGATCCTGGATATCGATCATTTTAAGAAGTACAATGACGGGTACGGACATGTACAGGGAGACAGATGCCTGCAGATGGTGGCCAAATGCATTGCCGACACAGTGGGGAACAGAGGCTTCACTTCCAGGATAGGCGGAGAGGAATTCCTTATCTTTGTATACGGAATGGATGCTCCTTCGATATTGGGCATAGGCGAGGAAGTACGCTCAAGCGTGGAAGCTATGGGTATCCCACATGCAACGGGTAAGGGAGACGTGGTTACGGTGAGTATCGGTGTTTATCTTACCGAACTCAACGAACAATCAACCTTTACCGCTGTTTACAATAAGGCGGATAAATATCTCTACAAGGCTAAACAGGATGGCAGAAACAGAGTGGAGTGCAACAGAAAATTACGCATCGCAAAAAGGAGTGCTGATGCTAATTAATAAAAAAAGATTGGAGTAATTTTGAAAATGGGTAAGTATTTTGGAACCGACGGATTCAGGGGGGAAGCAAATGTAGACCTCACGGTGGAACATGCTTTCAAAGTCGGCAGGTTTTTGGGTTGCTATTACGGTAAGGATCATAAGGCTAAGATCGTTATAGGTAAGGATACCAGACGATCAAGCTATATGTTCGAATATTCTCTGGTTGCGGGCCTTACCGCAGGCGGAGCGGATGTCTATCTGCTTCACGTCACAACGACTCCCAGCGTGTCTTATGTGGTAAGAAGTGAAGGCTTTGACTGCGGTATCATGATCACCGCCAGCCATAATCCTTATTATGATAACGGTATTAAGGTCATTAACGGCGGAGGCTTTAAGCTTGAAGCCGAAATAGAGGAGCTCATAGAAAATTATATTGATTCAGAGGAAGATAATCTTCCGCTTGCAAAAAGAGATGCTATAGGTAAGACCCTGGATTATGCCATGGGACGAAACCGTTATATCGGACACCTTATCTCTCTGGCTACCCGTTCTTTTGACGGTATCAAGGTGGGGCTGGATCTGGCCAACGGATCTGCTACAACTGTAGCAAAGGGGGTTTTCGATGCTCTCGGAGCAAAGACCTACGTGAGAGGAAATGAACCCGATGGATTGAACATCAATCTTGATTGTGGTTCCACACATGTAGAAAATCTCCAGAAGTTTGTGGTTGAAAATAAACTGGATGTTGGGTTTGCCTATGACGGAGATGCAGACAGATGTATCTGCGTCGATGAAAAGGGTAACGTTGTGGACGGCGACAGGATCATGTATATGTGCGCCGTATATATGGCTCAGAGAGGAGAACTGAACAATAATACGCTGGTCACAACGGTAATGTCTAACATGGGACTGTACAAGGCTCTTGAGAAAAAGGGCATCAGATACGAACAGACCAAGGTGGGAGATAAGTACGTTTTTGAGAACATGATGAAGAACGGTCACTCTCTCGGAGGAGAGAACTCCGGGCATATCATCTTCTCCAAATATGCAAAGACCGGAGACGGTATCCTTACTTCCGTAAAGGTAATGGAAGTAATGCTTGAGTCCAAGCTCCCCATATCCGAGCTTTCCAAGGACATGAAGACCTATCCTCAGGTGCTTAAAAACGTGAGGGTCAAGGACAAGAAGGCGGCAAGGGAAGATGAAAGAGTAAAGGCTGCCGTGGCTGAAGCCGAAAAGAAGCTGGAAGATGAAGGCAGAGTGCTTTTAAGAGAGTCAGGAACCGAGCCCGTGATCAGAGTAATGGCGGAAGCGGCATCAATGGACACTTGCGAGAAAGTTGTCGATGATTTGATCGAAGTACTTGCAAAATGCGGTCATGTCTGCTAATATATATTTTTTGCAGACTGAAAATAAATGACATAATATAAAAGTTCGCATAAGAAAAGGAGTATTTTTAACATGGTAAAGATCGAGAATCTCGAGCAGAAGAACATGGTGAAGCTTATCATTACGGTTGAGGCTTCAGAATTTGATAAGGCTATTGAAAAGGCTTATCAGAAGAACAAGAATAAGATTCAAATCCAGGGCTTCAGAAAGGGTAAAGCACCCAGAAGCATTATCGAAAAGATGTACGGCAAGGGTGTTTTCTATGAAGATGCCGCTAACGAGGTTATTCCCGAGGCTTATGCGCAGGCAGCAAAAGAGTCAGGACTTGAGATCGTTTCCCGTCCGGGCATTGATGTTGTAGAGCTTGAAGACGGTAAGGATTTTGTCTTCTCCGCTGAAGTGGCAGTTAAGCCTGAGGCTGAGATCGGAAATTATAAGGGTATTGAGGTTGAGGCGGTTGATACCACAGTTACAGAGGATGATATCAATGCTGAGATCCTTAAGACTCAGGAGCAGAACAGCCGTATGGTTACCGTTGAGGACAGAGCGGTTCAGGACGGAGATATGGCTATCATTGATTATGAAGGCTCCGTTGACGGAGTTCCTTTTGACGGCGGTAAGGGTGAGAACCACGAGCTGGTTATCGGATCCCATTCCTTCATCGATGGTTTTGAAGATCAGATCATCGGACACAGCATCGGCGATGAGTTTGATGTTAACGTAACCTTCCCCGCAGAGTATCATGCTCCCAACCTGGCAGGTAAGCCTGCGGTATTCAAGACAAAGGTTAACGGCATTAAGAAGAAGGAGCTTCCTGCACTTGATGATGATTTCGCACAGGATGTTTCCGAGTTTGATACATTTGAAGAATACAAGGCAGATGTAAAGAAGAAGCTGGAAGAGGATAAGGAAAAGGCTGCAAAGTCCGCTAAGGAAGATGCTGCTGTTGAAGCTATCGTTGCAGACGCAAAGATGGACATCCCCGCTCCCATGATCGACACTCAGGCAGAGCAGATGTATGACGACTTTGTAAGCAGAATGAAACAGCAGGGGCTTACCATTGATATGTACTTCAAGTTTACAGGCCTTAACGAAGAGAAGCTCATGGAGCAGATCCGTCCTCAGGCTGAAAAGAGGATCAAGAGCAGACTCGTTCTTGAAGCAGTAGCTAAGGCAGAAGGCTTCAAGGCAACAGACGAAGAGATCGAAGAAGAGATCAAAAAGATGGCTGATCAGTATCAGATGGAGGTTGATAAGCTGAAGGAGCTTATTACAGATGCAGAGAAGAAGTCCATCGCAGAAGATATCTGTGTTACCAAGGCGGTTGATCTCATTTCTTCCACACTTGTTGAAAAGAAGGGAACCAAGAAGGCAGCAAAGAAAGCAGCTCCCAAGAAGGATGAAGCTGAAAACGATGCTGAAGACGACGCTGAAGAGAAGAAGGCTCCCGCAAAGAAGACAACAGCAAAGAAGGCAGCTCCCAAGAAGACTGAGGAGTAATGCCTTATCAGGAAAGGAGACAATATGAGCTTAGTACCGTATGTCGTTGAACAAACCAGTAAAGGTGAACGCTCTTATGATATCTATTCCCGTCTTTTAAAGGACAGGATCATTTTCCTCGGAGAAGAAGTAAACGAGACAACCGCCAGCCTGGTGGTTGCACAGCTCCTTTTCCTTGAAGCGGAGGATCCCAAGAAGGATATCTCCCTTTATATCAACTCTCCCGGTGGTGTGATCACCGCAGGAATGGCTATCTATGACACTATGAACTTCATTAAGTGTGATGTTTCTACCATATGCATAGGTATGGCTGCCAGCATGGCTTCCTTCCTCCTTGCCGGAGGAACCAAGGGAAAGCGTTACATCCTTCCCAATGCAGAGGTAATGATCCATCAGCCCTCCGGTGGTGCACAGGGCCAGGCTACCGAGATCAACATTGCGGCAGAGCACATCCTTGCTATCAGAAAGAGATTGAATGAGATCCTTGCTGACAACACAGGCAAGACTGTGGAAGAGATCGCAAGAGATACGGAGAGAGATAATTTCATGACAGCTGAAGAGGCAGTCAGATACGGACTCGTTGATAAGATCGTCACCAGCAGATAGCTTACAGTACCGAAAGGGGTAGAAAGTGGCAAAATCAGATAATGTACGATGCGCCTTCTGCGGAAGGACGGCCGAAGACGGAGTTAGACTTTTCTCAGGTTTGGAGCCAAACGTATATATATGCTCGGAATGTGTCAATCTCTGTGCGGAGATCGTAGATGACGAAGATGATGAAGTTCCCTTTCCCCAAGCCGAAAAGAATTCTGACGGTAAAAAACGGGGACATGGTTGGGAAGAACACATCAATCTTCTGAAACCCAGAGAGATCAAGAACTTCCTTGACGATTACGTTATAGGCCAGGATGATGCAAAAAAAGTTCTTTCTGTAGCCGTTTACAATCATTACAAAAAAATATTGTTCGAAACGAAATCGGATGTTGAACTTCAGAAGAGCAACATACTTTTGATCGGACCCACAGGTTCGGGTAAGACCTATCTTGCCCAGACCCTGGCAAAGCTTTTGAACGTACCCTTCGCCATAGCCGATGCCACCACGCTGACAGAGGCGGGATATGTGGGAGAGGACGTTGAAAATATTCTCTTAAAGCTGATACAGGCGGCCGATTATGATGTTGAGAGAGCTGAGTACGGTATCGTTTACATCGATGAGATAGACAAGATTACCAAGAAGGGTGAGAACGTGTCCATTACAAGAGATGTATCCGGGGAAGGCGTTCAGCAGGCTCTTTTAAAGATATTGGAAGGCACTATAGCCTCCGTTCCTCCTCAGGGAGGAAGAAAACATCCGAATCAGGAGTTTATCCGTATAGATACAACAAACATCCTGTTTATCTGCGGAGGAGCTTTTGACGGATTAGAGACGATCATTAAACAAAGGATCGGTAAAAAGGCCATCGGCTTTAATGCTCAGATCCTTGACAATGACGAATATGACATCGGCGATCTGTTCAGGAAATCGACTCCCGAGGATCTGATGAAGTTCGGACTTATTCCGGAATTCATTGGTCGTGTTCCCGTAAATGTGGCTCTTGACAAGCTTGACGAGAGAACACTCATCAGAATACTCAAAGAGCCCAAGAATGCTCTTATCAAGCAGTACAGCGCTTTGTTCGAACTTGACGGCGTAGAGCTTGAATTTGAGGATGCGGCTCTGAAAGAGATCGCTAAGGAGGCACTTGAGTTAAAGACAGGCGCGAGAGGCTTACGATCCATAATCGAGAAGATCCTTCTTGATACCATGTATGACATTCCTTCGGATACCTCCATTTTGAAATGCATAGTGACCAAGGAAACAGTGGAAAAGGGCGAAAAACCCATCTATGAAGTGAGACCTGAAAAGAAGAAAAAGGTCGGAGCATAGTCTAACTCAATTACAAATTTTAGAACCGTATGTTAATATTTGTTTAACATACGGTTTTTTTGTTGTTTTAGAACAAATAATTTGTTAAGATATATTTTAGATTTTATGGGCTTAAAA
This sequence comes from Lachnospiraceae bacterium, assembly GCA_017444675.1. Classification (GTDB taxonomy): domain Bacteria; phylum Bacillota; class Clostridia; order Lachnospirales; family Lachnospiraceae; genus RGIG3528. The sequence continues at coordinate 7,767 of JAFSWD010000042.1, read as the reverse complement.
TCTATTGAAATTTTCTTTATGGGGCTTAATATGAAGAAAAACAGCAGATCTGATAAATCCATATCGGACATAATAAGTACATCTTTTAACAAGATCATGAGCCTGATAGTCGTGTCTGTATCGATTATCAGTGTTTTTGTGCTCGTTACCGGGCAATACAGTGCAAACAGCAGAGATTTTGATGTAGCTGTGGGACTTGCTTCCGACAGAGTTTACTGGGCTTTGCAGTCTTATAAAAACATAGTTAAGAACATTGGCGCCATTCCTTTGCTTTCCGATGAGAAGGTTCCTGTGGAAAAAAAAGAAGAGGTGCTCAGCGCCATTTGTAAGGAGTATGGTCTTGTAAGAAGCAAGATCATCAACACCGACGGTTTTTCGGATATGGACAAAGAACCCATATACAGAGGAGACAGAGAATACTTTATCCAGGCCATGAAGGGCAAGGTCTATATCCAGGAGCCTGTTACTTCCAGAACCGACGGGCAGCTGGCTATAATAGGTGCGGCTCCTCTTTGGAAAAACGGAGAGCTGGGTGGAGAGATAGCGGGTGTGGTATTCATATCCATTAATCCCATGTTACTTCATAACATTATTGAAGGAGCGGATATCAGCAAAAACACCATCATGTATATCATTGACAGTCACGGTGGTACAGTGTCTGCCAGCGATATGGAACTGGTCTACAATAAAAATAACAATATTGCAAACAGTGAAACGGACAGATCTTATGAGCCCATTGCCCAGGTGGAGAAGAGGATGCTCAACGGTGAAACGGGTTCTGCCACCATAAGGCTTAAAGGGACGTTTTATTATCTGAGCTATGCTCCGATCTCGGAAACACCCGGCTGGAGCATATGCATAGGCTTCCCCTACAAGGATTACATGGATACACCTATATTGCTGATCATTTTGCTGGCTGAATGCCTTCTTATCTCCATCTTCATTGTAAAGATAAGATCAAGAAAGATAGCAGATCAGGTTGCGGAGCCCATAATCAGAATGACCAACAGCATTAAGAAAGCTGCCGAGACAGGTAAGGAAATGGTTTCCTACGAGGGTAATGATGAGATCGGAGCTCCCATAGAAATGAAGATAATCTCCGAGGCCATGGATTCCATTATGGATAGGCTTGATCTGGCTACAACGGATACAAGAGAGTTTTTGGATTCTGCGGTGATCACCGATCTGGTGAGCATGGATATGCTTAAATACATCAACGGCTATTATAAGAATTCCTTTGGAGTAAATGTTATAGTTGCGGATTCCAGAGGTACAGTACTTGTGGGAAAGACAAATCACGGCCTTGTGGATGTGAATGCGCTGAGAGAAGACGAAAGTGCCAGCTTTATCATGCTGAATGACAGAGTGATAGGCTCCACCATCTTTAAGATACCCGAAGAATGCATATTGAATAAAGAGGATGCACAACAGCATGCCATCTATGTTTCTAAGATACTTGAGATCGTTGCTTTCGGTAATTTTCGCCGCAGCCTTCAGAACAGGAACAAGCTGAAGCAGGCAAGAGAAGAGCTGGAAAAGATATCCGAGTACCACAATGAGATTGGCGAAGAAGCAAGAAGAATGGCAGCCGAGGGCGAGAGAGTGCGTAAACTTGGTAATCCCGACGCTTTAAGAGAATTTGCGGGTAAATTTATCGGCTTCTGTTACGACATAGTCTCACGTACCGATGATTTCACAAATTACAATGAGGGCAGCGATATGTCTGCCCATATAAAAGAAGGCGTTTACAGCGTTGAGAAACTGATCGTATCGTTGAGAGAAGATATGCAAAGGATACATCCGGGACTTGCGGATAAGATGTCGATCAGCGCTGCTTCCGGAATGCCATCCGTACTGTTCGGAGATTCCAACGGCATTAGAAGGCTTACGGAAAACATTTTACTTGCCATGTCCGATGACGGCAACGAAGGAGAAACAGCCATATATCTTGACAGCAGGAAGAACAATTACGCCACTTCCCTGTCCATAAACGTCAGGGGCAACAAACTGCTGACGGAAAAAGAAGGCAACAGGCTCAAAGACCTGCTTGAAAATGATATAGAAGAAACAAAGATGGTAGATGGAGTCGGTGCTTCCGAACTCAAGCTGCTCAGCATTGCAAGAGTGGTTAAGAGAATGAACGGTGTAATAAATGTTATAAAGGTTGGAAAAGGAGAGACCTGGTGTTCTGTGGTCATTCCACAACTTGAGGTAAATTCGGATGATCAGTGAAAGTATCAAGAGAATAGAAGAACTACTGAATGAACTTGAACAAAATGCGGAAACAGCTGATAAGGCCTGCGAACTCCGGATGGAGGTGGCAAATGTCTACTCAAAGCTCAGATACGGAGACAGCAGCAAGAGAGACGGGAAGGTCATCATAGACAAGAATAATGTGGAAGAGCTGTTTGAGGATGCGGTGAAAAACAATGAATTTAAGGTGTTTTATCAGCCCAAGGTCAACCTTAAGACCTATGAGCCTAACGGCGCAGAAGCTCTTTGCCGGTGGATCCATGATGATCAGGTGATCTCTCCCGACAGTTTTATACCTATCCTGGAACAGAGCTCCAGGATAGAGAAGCTGGATTTTTACATGCTGGAACATGTTTGCATGGACATGAGAAGATGGCTGGATGAGGGAAGAAATGTGGTCCAGATATCCGTTAACCTTTCCAGGATAAACGTGGGTCAGGACAGGTTGCTGGAACGTATCGTGGAGATCGTGGACAAGTACAGGATCCCTCATTCCTATATACAGATAGAGCTTACGGAGACTTCCACAGAGCTTGGATTTGATGAACTTAAGGATCTGGTGCTGGGATTGAGAGACGTGGGAATAAGCACCGCAGTGGATGATTTCGGAACAGGTTATTCTTCCTTGAAGCTGATAAGCGACCTTCCCTGGAATGTGCTTAAGATAGACAAGAGCCTTCTTCACGAAGCGGAGAGGGAAGGCTCCAGCGAACATCTGATGCTCTGCCATATAATCAGCATGGTGAGAGATCTTGGTATGGAATGCGTGGTGGAAGGTGTTGAAACACCCGAAGATGTAAAGCTCTTAAAGGATAATAACTGCTTTGTGGCTCAGGGCTTTTACTTTGACCGTCCCATCAGCGCGGAATATTTTGAACAGCTTTTGGAAAGCGTCAATCAACAAAAAAGAATGAGATAAATTTTTCGGCCTTTGAGGGAGTGATCTTTTCAAAGGCTTTTTTTGCGGCATTTTCATCCGTGAACAGGCCGAAGACCGCAGAGCCGCTTCCGGTCATCATGGACAATACAGCTCCCGCATCGGTGAGCTGTTTTTTAAGATCGTTGATAATGGGGCAGAGCTTTATGGCAGCGGGCTCCATGAAATTGCCGCAGTTTGCGGTAAAGGTATTACGGTGTTTTGAATTCAGGGCAGCTATCATTTTACCTGTATCCGGATGACCCGGAAGATCGATGTAGGTGTCTGTAATGTCATATATCTCCTTAGTGCTTAGGGAGATCTCGGGCTTTAGGATGACACAGGGAACTTTGCCCGGCGAAGGAAGGGAAGTGATGCGTTCGCCTATGCCTTCGCAAAGAGCAGTGCCTCCGACCAGGCAAAAGGGAACATCAGCGCCCAGGCGCTTACCCAGTTCACAGAGTTTATCAACGGAAAGATCAAGGCCCAAAAGCTCGTTCAGGCCCTTAAGAACAGCTGCGGCGTCCGCACTTCCGCCACCCATACCCGCACCTGCGGGAATGTTCTTTTTGACCGATATATTGATGCTTACGGGGGATTTGAGAGCTTGACCGCAGTCGGTAAGAAGAAGAGACGCAGCCTTATAGACCAGGTTGGACTCATCCCATTTTACAGACGAAAAGTCTCCCGCATTTACGCAGGAGACTTTGATCTCATTTTGTTTTGAAGAGGAGATGTCAATGTTTATCTCGTCGTGAAGAGATATGCTTTGCATGACAGATGAAATGTCATGATAACCGTCCTCTCTTTTTTTGATTATGTCCAGTAAAAGGTTAAGCTTTGCATACGCATTAAATGTCTTGTTCATGATACTCCTTTTTGATCCCGGCGTGTTTATTCGCAAACGTGCTCGATGCCCAGGTTGATGATGGAATGCACGTGGTCATCGGCCAGAGAGTAGTAAATGGATTTACCGTCTCTTCTGGAAGTTATGAGTTTCCCGGTCTTAAGGAACTTAAGCTGGTGGGAGACCGCCGAGGGGGTCATACTGAGTTTTTCCGCAATATCATTAACGCAAAGCTCGCCTTCAAACAGAGCATAAAGAATTCTTATTCTTGTTGAATCGCCGAAGTATTTGAAGAGCTCGGCCAGATCGTACAAAGTGTTTTCAGATGCTTTACTTTCTTTCATTTTGTTACCCGTATCCGGCTTATTTTTTTCCGGACTTATTTTTGTCTGATCCTCAATGCTCTCATGGCATTAAGAACCGCCAATGCCATAACTCCGACGTCCGCGAAAATGGCCAGCCACATGCCCGTGATACCTGTTGCCGTAAGGATCAGGCAAAGGAGCTTCACGCCTATGGCAAAGTAAATGTTTTCATGGGCTATCCTGAGTGTCTTTCTTGCAATCTTTACCGCCAGGGACAGTTTGTCGGGATCGTCATCCATAAGGACCACATCCGCGGCTTCAATGGCAGCATCGCTGCCCAGACCTCCCATGGCGATACCTACGTCCGCACGGGAGAGAACGGGAGCGTCGTTGATGCCGTCCCCCACAAAGGCAACAGATGAGGAGGGAACTGCTTTCCTATCGATCAATTCCTCCACCTTGGCAACCTTGTCACCCGGAAGAAGCTCTGCATAGTAGGAGGAGATGCCAAGTCGCTTTGCTACACTCTCAGCCACATTTTTGGCGTCGCCTGTAAGCATGACCGTATCGTTTATGCCCAGCATGTTCAGATGGCGGATGGCATCCGGAGAAGTCTCCTTAATAACGTCCGTGATAAGGATATGCCCGGCATATCTTCCGTTGACAGCCACATGAACTATGGTCCCCGTATGGTGACAGGGAATAGCTTCCACGCCCACACGCTTCATGAGTTTTTCGTTACCTACAGCCACCCAGGGCTTTTCAAGGTCTTTAAAGATACCTTCAAGTTTGAGACCTGCGATGATACCGTTACCGCCTACCTCGTCCACACTTTCCACGAGATCGCGATCTATCGGCTTATTATATGCTTTTATGATGCTTTTTGCAATAGGATGGGAGGAGGCACTCTCCGCATAGGCAGCCAACTCTATGAGTCTTTCCTCGGGCATTTCGCTGTGGTGGATACCCACTACTTCGAATACACCTTTGGTCATGGTGCCTGTCTTATCAAAAACGATGGTCTTTGTTTTGGCAAGGGCTTCGATATAACCGGAACCCTTGACCAGGATACCGTTCTTACCGGCACAGCCGATACCTGCAAAGAAGCTTAAAGGAATGCTGATAACAAGGGCACAGGGGCAGCTCACGCAAAGGAAGGAGAGGGCTCTGTAAACCCAGGTATGAGGGTCGGGATCGTTACCCATTATAAGGTTTATAACTGTGGGAATTCCCACAAGGAGCACTGCCGCACCGCAAACGATGGGGGTGTAGATCCTGGCGAATTTTTTAATGAAGTTTTCGGAGCGGGTCTTTCTGGAACTTGCCTCCCGAACAAGGGTGAGGATTCTGGAAAGAGCGGAATCCGCGAATTTCTTTGTGGTTTCCAGCTTTATAATGCCGTTAAGGTTTATAGAACCGCTGAGGACTTCATCACCCTCGGCCACTTCAATGGGAAGGCTTTCTCCTGTTAGAGCAGCGGTGTCAAGGGAAGAAGATCCGGAGATCACTTTACCGTCAATGGGGACTCTTTCTCCGGGCTGAACCACTATCACAGATCCTGTGTGTACGGATTGAGGTTTTACTCTCTTAAGTTCTCCTTCTTCCTCTATATTTGCATAATCCGGGCGTATGTCCATGAGAGCCTTGATGTTGGCGCGGCTCTTGCCTACGGCATATTCCTCAAAAAGCTCCCCCAGGCGGTAGAAGATCATTACCGCAATGCTTTCGGGGTATTCTCCGAGAATGAGAGCGCCTATGGAAGCAACTGTCATAAGGAAGTTCTCATCCAGCAGATGACCTTTGAAAAGGCCGGTGATCGCTTCATAAAGGATATCATAGGCTATTACTATATAGGCGATGCCTACAAGAGTATACAAGAGGGCGGAAGGCATCTTAGAGCCTGCGATGAGGATAGCGATCATTATCACAGCAGAAACGATGATACGGATGATCTCGGTCCCGGGGCTTTCTTTTTCCTCTTCTTCGTCATGGTGATGGTGGTGACAGCCGCAACCGCAACCGCATTCATCATCGTCACAATCATCGTCATCACAATCATCGTCATCGTCGTGGTGATGATTGTGTTCGTGATGCTCATGGCCATGGCTGTGACAGTCACAGTGGTCATCATCTTCTTCGTGATGATGGTGTTCGTGATGCTCATGGTCATGGCTGTGACAGTCACAGTGGTCATCATCTTCTTCGTGATGATGGTGTTCGTGATGCTCATAGTCATGGCTGTGACAGTCACAGTGGTCACCATCCTCCTCGTGATTATGTTTTTTCTCCTCGAGGATCTCTTCCTCATTTACTGTATCTTTATTTTGCATATCTATAATCCCTCCGGGGTAATTTATTCGATTAACATTTGAACAATCGCTCAAATGTTCATTTATATAATAGCATTCTTTTTGTGATTGTCAATAGAATTATGAAGTAATTAATTGTGGTTGACGGCTTAGGGGAGGGAGTTTACAATATAGGGGCGATTTTTTGAGATCAATAGGGTGGTTTAAACGTGTCAATGTTTGATACTGAATTAAATAAAATAAAGGAAGAGTTTAAAAAGAAGGTCCGTCTGAGCTTTCAAATGGAAACGGAGTTGGATCAGATACTTAAGTATCTGTTGGTGAATAACGTTGATGCTGAAGGCTTTATGGCGGATTTTTGCTGTAATCATATTAAGGAAGAGGCAACAGTTAATAAGAACGAGACGAAAAAACTGTTGGAAGCTTTAAGAGAGAAGGCAATAATGGAAACAGTTCCCAAAAGATCCAGAGAAGGATCTGCCGACGGGACCGGAGATAAAAGAGAGATCACTGCCTGGGTGGAAGAGGATATCATGGGTGATCCGAGAACGGTTGAACTCTGTAAAGGCGCCGATAAAGTGATACCCATAAAGCATTATAAGGATATATTTAATGCCAAGGGGCATGACTTTAAGAAGGAAAAGCACAGCGGAAGCTTTATAGTGGCTAAAAACAAGGATGCATTGGTATATCCGGGAGCTCCTTTCTGCCAAAGTTTCGGGAATGAGCATTTTTATTATGCCTCCTGCGTGAAGAATTGCATCTTTGACTGCGATTACTGCTTTCTTCAGGGGCTTTATCCCTGTGGATATCCCGTATATTTTATAAATCTTGAAGACTATTTTGAAGAACTGGACAGATTACTGGAGAAATTTCCTGTTTATGTGTGCATTTCCTACGATACGGATCTTTTGGCTATGGAGAGAAAACTTCATTATGTGGAAAAATGGGTGAGTTATGCACAGAAGAGGCCAAATCTTAAAGTTGAAATAAGAACAAAAAGCGGAAATTCTTCCATCTTCATGGAGTATAAAAAGTTAAAAACAGATTTTATTACGGAAAATACTGACAATATCATTTTTGCGTGGACAATTTCGCCTGAGGAAGTGGCAAGCTTTGCGGAAGTTGGGCTTCCGG
>JAFSWD010000041.1 GCA_017444675.1 Lachnospiraceae bacterium | reverse complement strand
ATTCTTTTCTTTGACCTGTATCCTTTGAAATTCTTGGAGAAACCTATTTTTGATAAGTGCAGTTCTGTATTCTTCCAGCATGATCTTACCAAAGGCACGTTTCCATCCCGGTGGTACATCATCATACATCGTAAAATCATATGATTTTAGTCTCTCCCCTCGCCACCCAACCGGTCTGATCCAGGGATACCTTTCTATCAGCTTTTTATTTCTGAGCCTTTCAACTTTTCTTTTCTTAGCTTCACCTTTTTTGCTCATTTATTTCACACCTCCTCTGATATATCTTTTGAATATATACTACACTAATAATATACTTCTCATTTGTCAATACTTATAGTATATTTAATTTAAAATAAGTATTTCAGGAGCATATATCATGAACGATAACTATGGTGAACAGATCAAGTCATACCGCATAAAACTCGGGCTTACTCAATTGCAGGTCGCCAATGAACTTGATGTCACTCCCGGCTACATAAGTAACGTTGAAAACGGTCGCACCGCTATGTCTTTAAGGCTTCTCACATTCTATGCCAAACTGATGCATGTCTCTTTGGACTCCCTGGTGGGTAACCTTGAACCCTCCTACAAAGGCAACGCCCTCGATAACGCCCTCCTTGAAGAGATCTCCAAAATGGATGATTCGACCAAGGAAAAGCTGTTAAAGACCATAAAGCTCTGGAATTAACCGTTCCCGCTCCATATCAACCATTCGACATATTAAACTTTGCATTATCCCTATTCACCCACGCCTGGTAATAGCTGCTCATTGTCGTCGAAGCGTTGTACAGGACGCTCAGCAGGTACTGCTTGATGTTCCTGATATCAGTGGTGGTATTGTCCATACAGTGCTCAACATACTTGATGTGCTCGCTATCAAGCTTTAAGAGCTTAGACTTTACAACTTCCGTCGGGATGTCATTACCAGCGATGGTGATCCTCTTTTTGCTGCTCATGACCGTATCCAGGATAAGTTCAACAAGCCCGTCATTAAATTCCTTACTGTCAGGTTCATCAAAGATCAGGTTATCGTACTCTATGTTGTCCTTGATCAACTCTCTGCAAGCCTCAAGTCTTGCGCAGTATTCTTCTGCCGATTCTCCGTTCTGAGACTCCGTGTGTGTTTCCTTATCCCATCCCATCTCATCCTTTACTTCTCTTGGTTCAGTAATGATAGGATAGGATAAGATAGTATTATTTATATTGTTATTATTTATATTGTTATTATTTATATTAGTATTATTATATGAGGTGCCCATTTGGGAAGTTCCAGAGGTGCCCAAATGGGAAGTTCTAGAGGTTACCATTTGGGAAGTTCTGGAGGTGCCCGTTCGGGAAGTTCTGGAGGTGCCCGTTTGGGAAGTTCTGTTGATTTCAGCGGGTTTTACGGTCTCTTTTTCATCATTTTCCGATGTTTTTGGCATCATTTTAATCCATTTTGGGCTGAAATCCGTTGTTTTTTCTCCCGCAGCATCTTCTTCAGAACTTACCGTGAGGGAATCTCCGGAGGTTCCCATTTCTGCGTTTTCATCATCTGTCTCTGTATCTTCATCTGTCATGATGTCTGTTTTTCCGTCGCTATCCGGAGTCTCCGTTTTTACGCCTGAACTTTTATCGGGTTTATCTATAAAACTGCGCACGAAAAGTATGCTCGGAAAACCGAATCCGCGCTTCTGTTTTTCAAGCAGATGAATATCCTCCAGCTCCTTCATATATTTCATGGCAAGCTTCTCGGATATGTTCATATCATCCGCGATCTCGCTTATGGCATATATGATGTAAACCCTGTCCTGTTCATCCACCCATTTATTCTTCCTGGACATTCCCATACGGTCTAACAAAAGACCGTACAGGAACTTTGCCTCTATGAACAGCTTCGAAAACACAGGGTCTGTCACAATGGGCTTGGGTATTCTGTAGAAAGCAAACTGTTCTGCTTCCGCACCATAAAAGTAATCAAATCTCAATTCTAATTCCTCCCCGGGTTTTCTCTGGCTCTCTTTCAACCATTTATCAAGGAGCCCGAAAATAACCTCATCTATCTGTTTATCCGTATAATATGAAGGGAAATACTGATCCAGCTGTTTCTCCGAGATCACATATTTCCTCTTGAAGCGCTTAGGGATGATCCTCAAAGGGGATCAGGTTATTAAGTTTGATAAATGTGATGGATTTTTTTTTTGAGACATCCAAATTCTCCTTTCTTCGATAACGCCTTCGGGAAAATCTGGACTGCGAACATATAGAAAACGGGTCTTAGGGAGGGTCAAAATCGGTTTTTTGAACGTTTTTTCAGAGCCGCTCATTAACCCATTTTTTAACCCTTTTTCTTTATAAACCCTTTTTAAGCCCTTTAGAATCGGTATATTTTACGTCATATAACTACAGATAATGAAAAAACCTCGAAACCCTATTGGTTTCGAGGTTAGAATGCAAATACTAACGCTTGCTGAACTGCGGTGCTCTTCTCGCTGCTTTTAAGCCGTACTTCTTTCTTTCCTTCATACGAGGATCTCTTGTTAAGAAGCCTGCCTTCTTGAGAGCGGGTCTGTAGTCTGCGTCTGCCTTAAGGAGAGCGCGGGAGATTCCGTGACGGATAGCTCCTGCCTGACCTGTGAATCCGCCGCCGCGAACGGTGCAGATAACATCGAACTTATCGCCGGTCTGGGTAAGCTCAAGGGGCTGACGAACAACCATCTTAAGGGTGTTGAGACCGAAGTACTCTTCCATGTCACGCTTATTTATTGTAACCTTGCCTGTGCCGGGTACGAGATATACTCTGGCAACAGAGCTCTTTCTTCTTCCTGTTCCGTAATATCTTGCTGATTTAGATGCTTTAGCCAATGTTTTGTCCTCCCTTCATTAAAACTTGATCTCTAATACTTCGGGCTTCTGAGCCTGATTGTTGTGCTCAGGTCCTGCGTATACGTGAAGCTTCTCGATCATGCCTCTTCCGAGAGGTCCATGAGGAAGCATGCCCTTAACTGCGATCTTTACTACTTCGCAAGGGTCCTTAGCGAGCATTTCTCTGAGGGTTAACTCAGTAGTGCCGCCTGCATACTTGGAATGTGAGAAGTATACCTTCTGATCAAGCTTCTTTCCGGTAACTTTGATCTTTGCAGCATTGATGATGATAACATTGTCACCGAGATCAAGGAAAGGTGTATACTCGGGCTTATTCTTACCTTTTAATATCTGCGCAACTGCGGATGCAAGACGGCCAAGTGTCTGTCCCTCTGCATCGATAACATACCATTTTCTCTGTACGTTAGCGGCGCTTGCAACATAAGTCTTCATTGAGATTCCTCCTAAATTAGATTATTCTTGCCTTAAGGCAAATTTCATTCGTATTTCTGAACGGTGGAATTATATAAAAAGAAACACTGCCTGTCAACAGTGTTTCTCATCTTTTTTAAAGTTTTTTCAAAAAAATCCGATTGTTTGTGCCTAATTTTCATTCTCAAAGTGATTTTTCCGCTTCACTTTAATCATTTAGTTCAAACTCACAATAAACAGTATCGTTATAAACATTTTCCTTGCCATCTACCGTCTTAAAGACATATATATTCTTAGCGATCCGGTATTTGCCCTTTTTAAGAGTACCGTAAGCATTCAGATTAAAAGTTCTTTCCAGATGACCGGTTCCTGCGAACTTTCCTATACCATATACAGCCTGGTTCCATGTTTGCTCTGACTTGGGACTGATATATTCCCAGCTATCGTCCTTCAAGATCTCCAGACTCCACGCTTCACCGGTTTCCAGATAATAATCAGCTTTTTCCGAAAGGTCGATGCTATAACTTCCGCTTACACTTTCATCATTACGTGAAACGACACATGTTGTTGAAATATAACTAAGGTCATAATCTCCCAAGGAGTTTGATCCGCCAAAACCTCCCTTGCTTATACCGCTATTATCACTTACTGTTGCCGGATAGCTTGTTGCCGACTGATCAAGGTACTTACTTTCCTGCGGATCCAAGGAATCACTGAAACCAGTGCTGTCAGTTTCTTCATTCGCCCTTGATTCCATGTCCTTCATCAAAGCGCTCTTCTGTATCATATTAATATCCGCGCTGCGTTCCTTTTTTTTCAAATGCATATTTCCGGCTACAGCTCCGCCACCGATAAGGATAACAATAACAGCCGCTGCCGCAAGCGCAGTTTTAAACCAGGGTCTCCGTGTAAATTCAGCCAGTTTTGAACTCCGGCTCTTCGCACTCCGCTGTCTCAACTTTTCGGTTTCTTCAATTATATCATCATCCAGATAGGACAATGCATCCGATATTTTCTCTTTATCCATATTAAACGGTGAAACCCTCCGTTTCCAAATATTCCTTAAGTCTCTGACGCGTTCTGAAAAGTATCATTTTAGCTTTTGTATCAGTCATACCGTAATAACTTGCAACTTCTTTAAGTGAATCGGCATAGAAATAACGTCCCACAAAAAGGTTTCTGGCCTCATCATCCTGTTCTCTCAAGAATGCACTTATTACTTCTCCCAGGCGCTTCGCCTCGAGATTTGCTTCCACGTCCGAACCACCGGGAATACACTCTTCCAGTTCATCAATAGAAGTGGTATATTCCGAAGGTATCCTTTTCCCGGCGTGATTTTTTCTGTATACGTCGATAGCATGACCTCTGGTCAGTTTACCCAAAAAGAGTGACAATACATCCGGTTTATGAGGCGGCATGGCATTCCATGCTGACAGATAAGTGTCATTGACACACTCTTCCGAATCCTCATTATTGTAAAGGATATTATTGGCTATCTTAAGCAGGTACTTTCCGTACTTCGTTTGTGTTTCCTTCAGCGCAGCTTCATTCCTGTCAAAGTAAAGCTGCACGATCTTAGCATCTTCCATTTTTTCCACTCTTACCCTAAATCACGTTAAAAATTACTCTTGGTTTCTACTAACAACGAAATATTTCGTGAAAAAATCCTAAACGTGATAAAAATTATTTCACAACCCATGCCAAAGGAAGATTCCATGAACTGTTTGCGTAATAAAAGGTTACACTGTTCATAAGATACTCCCCGTTATAATACATACAGGACGAGCTTCCTCCGTCCAGATTAGCGGCATTAACTGCGCCGTATTCCGACATAACGTCGATCAGATCCGATGCCGATGCTCCGAGATGTCCCGAAGCGCCTCTGCCGTCAGTAACCAGAAGAAGCAACGCACCGTCAGCTCGTTGTCCTATTACGGTCCTCGGATTCAATCCGCTTCCCATTCCCTTCATCTCACGCTTCTCCCCGTTTATAATGAGCTGAACGAAATGATTGTTTTTATCCGATGCCTCCTCCTGGAAGCATACCGCATCTCTGATCTTCTTTTTTTCAACTAGTGCCTTTACCTGACCTTCGGTCATTTCACTGATATTTTCCACTATCAGTACTCCTTCCTCAGTCAATCCGATAAGCACCAGTCCTTTTTCTTCCCGTGGTTTGTTTCTTAAGATCTCACCGTTACTCACCACAACACCGTAAGGTGTTCCCCCGCTGTTGCCCGATTCTTCGTAAAGTCCTCCGTTAATAGCGCCCAAAGCCTTTTCTTTTTCAACAAACTTATCCAGCGTCTGCCCGGTTTTACCGAAAGGATATTTAGCGCTTACAAACACCTTTGAGGGATCGTAGACCACCATCATTTTCCCCGAAAAACTTCTTCCGATAACTTCAAATACATCAACACCGTCTCCGTCCGGATCCTCAGTCTTATTCTCCTTGGCGGTCATCTCCTTATTATCTGTAATGCTGCCGGCATATACTTCGTGAACATCTTCCCTGATCACGACTTCTCTGGGCTTTATGGTTATAAGACTTTCATCCACCTCTGCTTCCAGATCTTCCATGGAGTTGGAGTCCACTATCTCATTTATCTTGTCTTCATTTAAAAAGAGCTTAACAACAAATTTCAGTTCACCCGTTTCCGATAAAGTTGTAACAAAAGTCTTTTGGGCATATGGTCTCTTGTCGGAGCAGGCCATTGCGCACAGGCAATAAACCACTATCAGCAGGATCACAATAAAAGTCAAAAGGAAGGCGAAAGCTCCCAAAACATTTTTCCCTATTCTGTTACTTTTGGCTGTTCTACTCATAATCTATTTAGTCTCACTGTTTTCCGATAATGTGATCATTTCGGCCATTAGCCATTTTCTGCTTCCCGTACTGTCCGGATTCTTTATAAAATAGACCCTGACAGAAGTTGTATCGTACCTTTTACTGTATCCAAGGGAAGGTAATATAAGTATTTTCGTAAACGAACTGTCGATCGAGAAGAAAGAATCCGTGTACATCACAAAGTTATCGATCTTTTCATTGATAAATTCCGGATCCGGTAAATGCCTGCTTGTCAGACCGATGTCACTTCCATAGGCATACTCTTTCAAGACCCTATATCTGTAGGAATCCGGAAGTAAATACTTTTCCAGAACACTAAATCCATAATCCCTGGGAGATCTGGAACGATAGTCAAGTCCTATGACATCCATGCCCTTAACATAAGGTACTCTCTTGCCGGTCTTTTTATCCGTAAATATATAAGCGTCAAACCCTTCAGGCTTAAGATCGTCGGTCATGAAACTGCTCCAGGTCTTCACATATTCCATGATCTCTTCTTCTGTAATGATATCGGAGGGTATTTCATGCAAAACCGTCTGTTCACGTATTATAAAACTGCCGTCTGTCCACAGAGGTGTGACCGGATTATCCAGATTATCCCTGATCTCAATATCCGGCGCATTTAAAGCATTTGTAAATGCATATGCGGCTATTTTGGGCATATCAGCATACTCATAACACCACTTATATTCTTCTGCTTCTTCTACAGATACTATATAATCCTCAGCGGTCTTGGAAGCTTCTTTTAACGTAACCTTAAAATTATCGGGAAGGATCAGATTATAGGTTTTTGTTTCAAGGGTATTTCCGGATCTGTAATCCACTTCATATCCATATTCATCGATTATCTTCACCTCAAATTCCGGTGAATCCGTTTGTATTAAAACCGCTTTTTTACCTTCTTTGGCTTCACTTTCGGAAACTTTGTCTCCCAAAACCGTAAAGCCTTCCGGAACTTCTATGGTGTATTTGTACTTTGCTTCCACGATCTCTTCGGGTTCAAGAGTCGGTATGGGCGTGTGGGTAGGCGTAGGTGTGATATTGGCTATCCTTTCCTGATCCAGCCTTTCCTGCTCCCTTTCGTAGCGCTCCAGATAATTATATCCCACTACAAGTACTGCTGCCCCTGCCAGGAGCAGCAATACCACTGTGATCAAATAAGTTTTAAGTAACCTGTTCTGCATTCTATCCCAATCTATGATGTAATCGTTCTAATCTTCTCCTGCTCTTTCTCTTTAAAATGCCAATAAGCGGGAGCTGTACAACAAGCGCGATCCCCACAAAGATCAACGCTGTTTTATGCGTCTGTACAAAATCACTGTTTATGACCGTAATCAACCCGTTTTTCGTGCTCCTTCCGATCTTGATCAAAGCAGGAAGAGGTGTGGGTGTGGGCGTGGGTGTCGGTGTATTGGTAGGTGTCGGCGTATTGGTGGGCGTGGGTGTGGGCGTCGGCGTGTTGGTCGGCGTCGGCGTATTGGTGGGCGTAGGCGTCGGTGAAGGTATCAGCTTGAGAAACTCTGTTGAAACCCATCCGTAGGTCTTTCCCGACTCATTTTCCACGATCACTCTTGCCCAGTCCATATCGTTTCCACCCTGGACAAAGATCTCCAGATCAAGTCTTGTTCCGCTTACAAGCATGCTCAAGATCTTCGAGTTCGTTGTGTATGACTCTCTTACGGTAAGTCGTCCGAATTCCGTAACGACCTCGTACTCACCCGCTTCGTACTTTGAAGCCGGCTGAGGTGTAGGTGTGGGTGTCGGCGAGTAAACCGCCTTCAGCGTTACAAATTCCATGGCCAACCAACCCCATACCTGGTTATTGCTCTGTCCTTCAATATCATCCGGTATAGGTGTTGCGGTTGCAGCCGCCTGAGTACCGGGATTGCTCGCATTGGGTACCGTGAAGACGTATCCCCAATGGTGACCGTTTTCGTTATATACAAAGTCGGATATCTCTACAAGTGATCCTACTTCCAGCTTGGAAACAACATCAGATTCCGTGTTGGTATCGGCACGAAGATTTAAATAAGAACCCTTGTCAACATTTACGATATAATAACCTGCATTGTAATGAGCGGGCTTGGGTGTACCGGTGGGCTTGGGAGCCATAGTACTGGTAGGTGTGGGAGTAGTGTTCTTTCTGATAACGGAAAGATCTTCCTTACTGATCTCACCATAGAAAGTATCGTAATAATTCTTGTAAACATATGCCCAGTTAAGTGAATGATACTTTAATGCAAATCCATTCCAGGAGAGTACCTGGATCTCACTTACATAGCATCTCATACCCCAGTTACAGTCAATAACGTAGAGCTTTCCATTGTCATAATCCACTCCCAGGATTATAACGGAATGGTTACCGTAATTACAGCGAAGATGAGTTCCGGGATGGATAAGTTCGGCATGATCAATAAACCACTTTTCAACTTCTTTTCCGGTAATTTCCTGGGCATTTTGGTTGGGGCCGGAAATATACTGGAATTTATTACGGTTTGCGATGTTGTTAACACCGAAAAGCACCTGCTGTATGAACATAGCATAGCCCATACATTGGGTAGCTTTAAGATCTACCGTTTCACCTTATATATCAACATATCTGAGACAGTTACATCTGGGATCTGTCAGATTGTTTTCCAGGCATCTGATCTCCGGATGATTCGGGTGGCAGGTACAGGCTCTTCCGTTCTTACTGAAGAAAGTACCCGGACCATACAGACTGAACGCATAGTCTATTCTCTGTGCAATGTATTTATCTGCCGAGAACTGTTCACCGCGATGGGCCTTTCCATCGTCATAACTGTCAACATTCAATGTTGTTGCCGCATAGGCAGGCTCCGGACTGATGCCGTAAGTAACCCGCATAAAAAATTCCAGCAGCAGCGCAAGTATTAATATTTTTGCGATTTTACGTCTTCTTTTCATTCTAAAAATTATTCCCACTCATTAGCTCTTATTTTATCCAAAAAAGTTCCCAATTCATCAAAGAGATACTTTCCATATAAATAATTGCCCTCTTTTTGTACCCTTATAAGCTGTTCATTGTATTTATCGTTTTCTTTCTCATACGCGGCCATTTTCTCTCGTTCGGCCTTGTACCTGGCCAGATCTTCCTGGGCCTGATAAGACCTGACATTATCCATCAGATCGTTTTGCCTGTCAACCCCCACATTGGATCTATACAGGCCAAAATATGGAGCATTGTCTGTTGAAAGCCCCGCCTCTTCGATCGGCGATCCGCACCGGTTCTGTGACTTTCTGCTCTTGATCGCATCTTCAAGCAGTTCCTTCACACCGTTTCCCATATCAAGAGTAATCGTTCCTTCACCTGCATAATTGTGCAGATATGTTTTGGGAACATCCCAGATACCGTATTTTTCGACAGAATCCCAAAAAACATTATCGTCCTTGGAAATCTCAACAGCCTCGATCAGCGCTTCAGCCAGCAATATATGTACCGCGTTGCCGTTTTCCCCCTCGATATCCGGCCCCACCGCAACAATGGGCTTATATTTTCTGATATTCTCAGTCACATAAGCAAGCACATTATCATACCCGTAAAACTTGTCTGCCTTTTGATAACTCGTGAGCAGCTTATTCCTGAATTTCCCCATTTCAGGATAATACTTTACTCCCAGTTTCCACAGAGAATCAAGTTTTTCGTACTCCTTCATCCTTTCTTCCGAAGAAGTATATTCACACATGTAGACGACCTGTACACGCAGATCCCTCTTTCCTGCATATATTGCCTCGACGGCCCCAAAATCTGCTATTTCATCACCTTCATGAGGTACAAATACCAATATGTCCGCTTCTTTATCCAATTTTTCCCAGCGCTGGACTCTGCGGGGTATTTTCCCTTCTCCGAATACTTCCAGCTCACAGATTCCGGCTGTTCCCGTAAAGGAAAGCCTGCATGTATCCGCTCCTCCCGGAATCTCTATATATTCACGAAGAAATCCGTCTTTTCCGCAGACTATGGACTCTGAGCCATACTCCAGTTTCCATTCTCCCGGAAGATTTATACTATCCCAGGTCACATACACACCATAAATCCTTTTATCTGCCTTTATGCCCAAAACAGAGTTCGCAGGTATCATTTCCACGGTTTCCGTATTATCATCCCTGAGTGCGGAAAGCCCATGTTCCTCCGGCAAAGCATATGAAGGTAATAGCAGGTAATCAAGTGACTTATCTTTTTCATCTTCATTTACGATGATCAGTGTTCCGTCAGGTCCGATCTCAAGAGTAATACCTTCGAGAAGATCCTCAAGCGAAATCTCCAATTCTTCGCCCTTTACTTCCGTTTTTCCGGAAGACATGGTTAGCAATGATATCATCATAACCATCAATACTATGATCTTTTTATATTTTAATGTCTTCTTCACGTTTGATCTACCATATCCCATCGATCTTTCCAATTTCTGCAATTATTTGACCACAAAAGCTATGGGAAGATTCCAGGATGTATTTGCCTTTCTGAAGGTCACACTGTCCATAATATATTTACCGTTATATACCATGCTTGATGAACTTCCTCCATCAAGATTTGCGGCATTTACGGCGCCGTATTCACTCATTATCTCTATAAGATCCGAAGCCGATGCTCCCAGGTGTCCTGAAGCTCCTCTGCCGTCGGTAACGAAAAGCAGCAAGGCACCGTCTGCTCTTTGACCTATGGCAGTTCTCGGATTGTATCCGCTTCCCAGATTACCGTTAAGGTCACGGGGCTTACCGTTGATCACAAGAGATACAAAGTGATTGTTTTCATCCTTGAATTCCTCCTGGAAACTGCAGCCGTCTCTTATCTTCTTATCTTTAACCAGTTTTTCAACCCCCGCTTCATCCAGGTCGGAAAGATCTTCTATGATCAGGATGTTATCCTCGGTCAGCGCTATAAGCACCAGACCGTTAAGTTCCTTGGGTTTGTTGGTCTGTATCTCACCATGCCCCACGGTCACGCCGTAAGGTCTTCCACCCAGTTCTGTCTGTATATAGATACCACCGTTTATTCCACCCACACCGCCGTATTCGGCTACGATCTTATCCAGTGGAGCACCTTTTTTGTAATCGTTGTAATAAGATTCCAGAGTTACTCTGGAGGGATCCAGGACCACCATCATGGTTCCGTAAAAATTTCGGCCCTCAACTTCGTAAAAGATCACACCGTCTCCGTCCTCATCCACTTCCCGGTTCATTTCGGATCCAAAAGCGTCGGAATGAGTGGCTGTAACAGCCTCCTGATTTTTACCGGTTGCTGTTCCCATGTTCTTCCCCGCCTCTGCATTTCCCGCAACTACGGTAATGAGATTGGTATCAACTTCCTCTTTAAACTCTTCCATGGAATTGTTCTTAACGATCTCGCTGATCTCTTCATCCGTAAGATACCAGGAGGCCAGGAATTTTAACGCACCGGTCTCAAGTATGGTACTTACGAAGATCTCTCTTGCGGTGGCCGATCCGCCGTTACAGATGATATTCATGGAAAGGATAAGTATCATAAGTATCCCGGCTATTACGGTACCTATACAGGCAAAAACTCTGCCCACGTTTACCAATATTATGTTTTTAAGAGATCTTTTCTCTTCCATGATCATTCCGCTCCTTTGGCAATAAGTCCGGCGATCCTCCATTTTCCTTCATAATAACAGAAGAAAAATGTGCTGTTTATCTTATCATTTACAATCTTCTTCTCATAATTCGTTATAACATTCATTTCCTTGTTGACGTATACATCGCAGGAGAACAGGTTATCCGAATATCTTACATAATTCGAAACCCCTTCCTCTATAAATACAGGCGTCTCATGTGTTGAGGCAAATGTTATGTCTATACTCTTTGCAAAAGCTTCTGCATTTTTATACAGATATGTATCCGGAACAAGATATTCCTTTATGATCCCAAAACCGTGCCTGGTGCCCTTGAGGTCGTTTGACAGGAAAAGTGACCACATTTCCACACTTCCTACGGGATCCGCATCCACCAGGATCTCCTGAGGAACTTCCTTTAATGGGGTCTGTTCCGTTATCTCAAAACGATTACCTATGAATTCAGGTTCCACAGGATTACCCAAGTTGTCCCTGATCTCAAGCTCCGGCACTTTTAAAAGCCCCTTGATCTCATATTTCACAAGACCCGGCATTTCAGCAAAGAGTCTGTAATCGTCATACTTATTCAAAACCACTCTTTCAGTCTCGAAAAGACTCAGATCCTTACCCGGCCACTTTATTTCGAAATTATCCGGGATCGTAAAAGCCAGATCGAAAGTGGACACCTGATCTCCGTTTTTGTAGTCGATGCTGTTTCCGTAGCCGTCGCTTATCGTAAGACTTTCTGCTGCCGTGTTATAAATATAATGCACTCCGCCGTTATCGGGCACTCCCGCCACTTCATATCCCTCATCCGTCAATTTATAGCTTGAAGGGAGTATGAGATTGCAGGTGTTGTATTCAGCGGTAACATATCCGTTATTGTTTACGGTCTTGCATTCTCTTCCCGCGTGGTCATAAACCTTAACTTCCTTAAGATTATACATATCCGGAATGCTGTAGATCACATTGCCGTCCTTCTCCGTACATTCCACCCCGTTGGCGTTTTTATATACTGCCCGGTCGTTAAGAACAGCGGTAAAATTCGAAGGGATCTCGATATATTCCGTGTACTTTGTAAGTGTCAGAACAGGAGATATCTCTCCCGCTTCCCAGGTATTGGCGGTAAGGATCTCCATTATGATCCTGGAATCGGTACAGTTAAGGATAAACTTTGCAAGCAGCTCTCCGTCTCCGTAAAAGCCGTAGACCTGCCTTACTTCACTGTAACTGCCGGAAAGGATCTTCCATGTCCAGTTCTGAGCCATGGCCAATTTTCTGTTGTATTCTTCATACACATCGCTGTCGTAAGGGCTGACCTTGATCTCCGGATAGTTGATCACTTCCGAAGCTCTTTCATTTCTCACCGCATCGATAAATTTTTCCATGGTTTCATTTACCACATGGTCAGGCTGAGACGCTTCATAATCGTCGATATTGGCCTGTACGAAAACAACCGCATAATCCGTTAAAAGGATAATGGCTGCCAACAGTATACCATACAGTATTCTGAACACCGCTTTGTCTCTTCTCATCGCCATAGGTTCCCCCAAACTTCATTCAGTAAGTTTGTGCAATAATCTATCGTCAACTTCTTACCCGCCCGGACATATACCTCATTTTCCGCTGCCAATTCTTCGTTGTAATCGGATAAAGCATATACCGTAACAGCATTTTTCCCTGTCTTCACATGACATACAACAGGTGTTATATCAAAATCCTTTATGATAACGTTACCTTCTTCATCACGTCCCAAAAGAACCTCGGACATTCCTCCCAGCATTCTTTTAAGGATCTTTTCTCCCTCTTCTTCAGTCCAGTTCACGAAATTTCCGAGAGAATAATATACAAGCATACGATCACTCGACACTTCTCTTGGTCCGTTCTCTCCAATGCCCAGTTCCCATACATCATAGGTGGATTTTTCGTCAACCACCACAATGGGCTGGATAACATGGGAATGAGCTCCCATCACCAGATCCACCCCATGCTCGTAAAAGATCCTGTTCCAGGCTCTCTGGGAATAGTCCTGTTTATTGGAATACTCCGTTCCCCAATGAGGGCATACAATGGTGAAATCCGCATTTTGTTCTGCCCTGTCAATAAGATCCGTAACTTTCTTAACGGCTGCCGCATTGCTTTCAGAAGCCGGATTATTTACAAGAAAAGGTCCCACTGCATAAGGCATTGTGGAAGGAACTTTGATCCCGTTGGTTCCATAAGTAAAATTCAAAACCGCGATCTTCATTCCGTCCTTTTCAAGGTAGACTATCTGATCCTCTGCCGCTTCTTCGCTATCATAGATGCCGAGAACATGTATGCCCGGAAATCTCTTCCAGTTGGAAAGGCAGTTACGTATACCGGACTTTCCTTTGTCCAATGCATGGTTAGTGGCGTGGAGCACCACATCAAAGCCTGCGCCTGAAAGAGCGTCCGCCAGTTCGAAGGATGCGTTGAAATCCGGATAGCCGTTTACTCCCAGATCCCTTCCACCGATGATCACTTCCTGATTAACAAAAGAATAGTCAAAGGCAGAGATGCGATCCTTCATATTTTTAAAGATCGATGTATAGTCATATGTTCCGTCAGCCTGCAAACAGTCTTTTTCCACACCTGTGTGCATCAATATATCCCCGACCATGGATATTGTCATGGCCGGCTCCGGTGTGGGAGTGGGTGTAAATGTAGGCGTTGGGGTAAAGGTAGGTGTCGGAGTAAAGGTTGGGGTAGGTGTTTCTGTAGGGATGGGCGTAAAAGTGGGGGTCAAAGTAAAGGTAGGTGTTGACGTTACCTGTGTTTCAATAACCCCGTTTTCCCCCGGTCCCGGGTTTTTCCCGCACCCCGCAGCTATTGCTGCAGCCAGAACTGAAAGCAGTATCTTGTATTTTAGCCTATTTATTCTCATTTGAATAATCGATCCTCATTAACATAAGTCCCCGGGCAGGTGCTGTAGGACCTGCATTGCTCCGGTCTTCGGAAGCCAGTATGTCCTTTATGCTTTCAGGCTTCTTTTCTCCCAGTCCCACCTGTACAAGCGTTCCGGCTATTATCCTTACCATATTGTACAAAAAGCCGTTTCCTGTGATCCTGAAGGTAATGAGATCGCCTTCTTTAAACACCTCTGCTTCGTATATGGTTCTCACATGATCCGGAATAACCGTATGTATCGAACAAAATGCGGTGAAATCATGGGTTCCTGTGATATAACCCATAGCTTCCTTCATCTTTTCCACATCCAGTTTTTTATATACAAAATAGGTATATTTTCTGTTAAAGGGCTGAATATGATCAGCATTCCATATCCTGTATTCGTAGGTCTTTTTGCATTTTATCTTCCTGGGATGAAAATCCGAAGGAACTTCGCAAGACCTTTGTATGACTATATCTTCCGGTAATGAGTGATTTAAGGCATAACAAAACTTTTCTCCGGGTATTTCAGACTCTGTATCAAACACGCATATATTACCCATTGCATGCACTCCGGCATCTGTTCTGCTGGCGCCTATCAAAAGGATATCTTCACCCAATAATCTTTTAAGCTCCTTAGTCAGAACGCCGGCAACAGTCTCGCTGTTTTGCTGAATCTGCCAACCGGAATATTTTGTTCCGTCATATGCCACTTCCAGCATTACCCTTTTCATAATAAACCAAGTACCACCCTGTCTGTTGCCACGATCACAACGATATAAAGTAAGAGAAGAAGATAAGCTATGCCGTCTCTTCTTGCATATCTCAACGGTTTCATGGAAGTTCTGCCTTCATCCCCGTGATAGCATCTTGCTTCCATAGCCATAGCCAGCTCGTTTGCACGTCTGAAGGCCGACACGAACAAGGGAACAAAAACAGGCACCAGAGCCTTTATCCTGTCCATGAACTTGCCTTCCTCAAAATCAGCTCCTCTTGCCTGCTGAGCCTTCATTATCCTGTCCGTTTCCTCCATCAGGATCGGAATGAATCTTAAGGCAATGGACATCATCATGGATATCTCATGCACCGGCACATGGATCTTTTTCATCCATCTCAAGCCTGTTTCCATGCCGCTTGTAAGCTGATTGGGCGTGGTAGTAAGTGTCATCAGAGATGAACCAATGATAAGAAAGAAAAGCCTGAGCCCCATAAATGCGGCTGTAGTCAGTCCTTCTTTGGTCACAGTGATGAATCTCCACTGAAAAACAGGTGTTCCCGAAGTAAGGAATATATTAAAAAACATTGTAAATATAAGCAAAAACCAGATAGTCTTAAGTCCCTTCATCATAAACTTAAAGGGAACCTTTGAAATGATGATGACCGTAGCCAGACAGATCCCTGCAATAATGTAACCCACAAATGTGTGAAACAGGAACATGGATACTATGAACAGCAAGGTGGCTGTCAGCTTAACCCTGGGGTCCAGTCTGTGTATGACCGATTGTGAGGGATAATATTGTCCCAGTGTAATATCTCGTAACATTTATTTAACTCCTGTAACAGCCTTCAGCATTTCCCTTGCTTCTTCCACAGTGGTTGCGATCCCCGGCAAAGGTATACCGCGTTTAATGAGGGCTGCTGTAAGATAGGTGACCTGAGGTGCGGCAAGACCGATCTTTTCAAGTTCTTCGTAATTTTGGAATACCTCCTTGGTCGGTCCGTCAAATCGAACACAGCCATGATCCATAACTATAAGTCTGTCCACAAATCTGGCCACATCTTCCATAGAATGGGAGACCAGCACAACGGTTATCTTTCTTTCCTCACGGATATGATCTATAGCCTCAAGTATCTCGTCCCTTCCGCAGGGATCCAGCCCGGCTGTGGGCTCATCCAATACTATGACCTCCGGTTTCATGGCCAGAACTCCTGCAATGGCCACTCTCCTCTTCTGACCTCCGGAAAGGTCAAAAGGCGATACATCGTAAAGATCTTCTCCGATACCCACCGTTTTAAGAGCTTCAAAGGCCCTGAGCTGTACTTCAAGTTTGGGAAGCTTCATGTTGGAAGGACCAAATTCCACATCCTTCTCCACCGTAGTTTCAAAAAGCTGATACTCGGGATATTGAAAAACAAGACCCACCTTGGTTCTGAGCTCTTTTCTCGAAAAATCCTCATCCCAGATATCTCTGCCGTTATAATATATATTTCCGCCGGTAGGGCGCACAAGGCCGTTCAGGTGCTGGATCAAAGTAGATTTACCGGAACCCGTGTGGCCGATAATACCGATAAATTCACCGTCCCTGATCTCGATGGAAACATCATGTAAAGCCGGCATTTCCATTGCCGTGCCCTTTTGATAAATATAATTTACCTTATCTAAATAAAGCAAAGTCTTTCCTCATTTCTTACCGTATTCGGAAACAAAAGCATCCACGAATTCATTAACCGAAAGAACTCCTTCCGGAAGGTCCAATCCGTCTTTCCTAAGTTCATATGCCAGCTCTGTGGCCTGAGGCAGATCCAATTTGTGTTTCTTTACTTCCTCGGGTCTTGAGAATATCTCTCTGGGTGTGCCATGCATAACTATCTTACCGTTATCCATGACTATGACCTTATCGCAATCCACCACTTCATCCATATAATGAGTGATCAGAAGGATGGTGATACCCTCTTTTTTGTTAAGTTCATGTATTGTGGCTATTACTTCTTTTCTACCGTTGGGATCCAGCATGGCCGTGGGCTCGTCAAGCACTATGCACTTGGGCTTCATAGCAAGAATGCCCGCTATTGCTATCCTTTGCTTCTGTCCTCCCGAAAGATGATTGGGAGATGAAGTCCTGTAAGCGGTCATTCCCACCTTTTCAAGAGCAAAAGCCACTCTCTTAATGATGTCATCCGTGGGAACGCCCAGGTTTTCAGGGCCAAAAGCCACGTCCTCTTCCACCACGGAAGCCACCAATTGGTTATCCGGATTCTGAAAAACCATTCCGGCGCTTTGACGTATATTCCAGATATTTTCTTCTTTTGAAGTATCAAACCCGTTAACGAAAAGCACTCCCTCAGTGGGCTCCAGGATCGCATTGATCTCCTTTGCCACTGTGGACTTTCCTGAACCGTTGTGACCTAAGATAGCCACAAAGTCCCCTTTCTTAATGTCAAGATCGATCCCGTCGATGGCTCTGACTATGCCTTCCACGTTACCTTCCTCGTCCCGTCTTATATATTCATATGCAAGTTTGCTTGCTTTTATCATCCGTAAAATCCTGTCTTTCAACAAATGTCTCTATTTACCCACAGTAAACTTTATTTTAACATATCCACCGTTTCAATACAAGGATGGAGTTTAAGAAATGAGGAGTGTATAAAAAAACGAACACCTTACAATAACCTTGTAAGATGTCCGTTTATTATTGATGTAATGACTTAAATTAAACCAGCTCAAGAAGAACTTCCATAGCTGCATCGCCCTTACGCTCACCGATCTTAACGATACGTGTGTAGCCGCCCTTGCGATCTGCATACTTGGGTGCGATCTCGTCAAAGAGCTTCTGTGCAACATCAACTGTCTTTGTGTTCTTCTTCTTGCCTGCAGCTTCTGTGGGAACTTCAGTTACGTCATAAAGATAAGCTTCCATCTGTCTGCGAGCATGAAGTCTGGAAGGCATATCCTTCTTGATCTCCTTCTCTACTTCGTCGAAAACGTCAACCTTCTTGCCGTCTACAACTTCCTTTACGCGTCTTCCGTCCTTATCCTTACGAGCAACCTTAGCCTTAACGGTTGCTGTTTCAAAGTTATCCTTTTCCTTAACAGCAAGTGTGATCATCTTTTCAGCGATGCTCTGCACTTCTTTGGCTCTGCACTCAGTGGTAACAATCTTGCCGTTGTAAAGAAGATTGGTAACCTGGTTTCTGAGCAGTGCTTTTCTCTGGCTTGCTGTTCTGCCAAGTTTTCTATAGCCTGCCATCGTAATTCCTCCTAAATAATATGTATCATCCCGACCTGTCACTCAGATCGTGATCTGATCTTAACTCTCTTCGCTCTGTCTTAAAGACAAGCCCAGTTCTTTTAATTTAGCATGTACTTCTTCCAGTGACTTACGACCAAGGTTACGAACCTTCATCATGTCATCGGGAGTCTTGTTTACAAGTTCGCCAACGGTATTGATACCTGCGCGCTTCAAGCAATTGAAGGAACGAACGGAAAGCTCGAGTTCATCAATGCTCATTTCAAGAATCTTTTCCTTTTCATCAGACTCAGCTTCAACGATAACTTCTGCGGAAGCAGCACGCTCGGAAAGCTGAATGAAAGACTCAAGATGTGCGCTCAAAACCTTAGCTGCAAGGCTGACAGCCTCGTCGGGAGCCATAGTTCCGTTTGTGTAAACATCAAGTGTTAATTTGTCGTAATCGGTCATCTGGCCGACACGGGTATTCTCAACTGTTAAGTTTACTCTCTCAACAGGTGTGTAGATGGAATCAACAGCGATAACTCCGATAGGAAGTTCATCGTTCTTGTTCTTGTCAGAGCTTACATAACCACGACCGTTAGTGATCGTGAGTTCCATGTAAAGCTTGCAATCCTCACCGCCGTTAAGCGTAGCAATAACCTGATCCTTGTTGATAATTTCGATATCCGAGTCAACGATAATATCGGCAGCCGTTACAACACCCTCACCCTCGGCTTCAATGTATGCGACCTTGGGCTCGTTTGTAGAGCTGTTATTCTTTATTGCAAGACTCTTGATGTTCATAACGATTTCGGTAACGTCTTCCTTAACGCCCGGAATTTCCGAGAATTCATGGACTACGCCATCGATCTTAATCTGGCTTACAGCCGAACCCGGAAGTGAAGAAAGCATGATTCTTCTCAGGGAATTACCCAGCGTTGTGCCGTATCCGCGCTCAAGGGGCTCTACGACAAAACGACCGTATTTATTGTCCTCTGTACTTTCGGCAATCTCAATCTTTGCCGGCTTAAAATCGAAATCAAACATATCGGACCCTCCTTTAATATTGTTGTCCCGGGGATGTTTTCCCCGATGCTTCGGTAAAACAACCGAATCAGCCTACTATTTGGAATACAACTCGACAATAAGTGTAGCGTTTACAGGAACGTCGATCATATCAATTGTAGGGAACTCCAAAACCTTACCGGAAAGGTTCTCATGGTTTGCTTCAAGCCATGCGGGAACTACTCTTCCTGCGGTTACTTCGAGGATGTCCTTATATCTCTGGGATGCCTTCTTAGTATCCTTGATCTCAATAACATCGCCTGCATTAACAAGGTAAGAAGGAATGTTTACGCACTTACCGTTAATGAGAACCTGCTTGTGGTCAACGATCTGACGAGCTTCTGTTCTTGTTCTGCCATATCCGAGACGGAAGATAACATTGTCAAGACGACGCTCAAGAAGGATCATCATATTATCACCGGTTGTACCGGTCTTAATCTTCTTTGCTTTTTCAAAATTATTGCGGAAAGGCTTCTCAAGAACACCATAGATGAACTTAGCCTTCTGCTTCTCTTTCAACTGGTTACCATACTCGCTGACTTTCTTGCCGGCTCTGGCGAATCTTCTGTTAGATTTCTTGTTGATGCCGAGAACAGCGGGTTCAATGCCCAGTGATCTGCACTGCTTTAAAACAGGATCTGTATTTCTAGCCATTTGCTTTTTCCTCCTTCAATTATACTCTTCTGCGCTTAGGCGGTCTGCATCCGTTGTGAGGAACAGGTGTAACGTCCTTAATGGAAGTTACGTTGATACCGCATGCCTGAAGTGCACGGATAGCTGCTTCACGGCCCGTACCGGGTCCCTTAACCATAACGTCTACGCTCTTAAGACCCTGAGTAGCTGCAACCTTTGCTGCTGTCTCAGCTGCCATCTGCGCTGCGTAAGGAGTTGATTTTCTTGATCCTCTGAAGCCAAGGCCACCTGCGCTTGCCCATGAAACAGCGTTGCCCTGTGCGTCAGTAAGTGTAACAATTGTATTGTTGAAGGAAGACTGGATGTGTGCCTGACCGTGGTCCAGATTCTTCTTAACACGCTTTTTAGCAGACTTTTTTGCTGCTGTAGAAACTTTCTTAGCCATTTGGAAACCTCCCTATTATTTCTTCTTGTTTGCCACTGTTCTCTTAGGACCTTTTCTTGTTCTGGCATTGTTCTTTGTATTCTGACCACGAACAGGAAGACCCTTTCTGTGACGAATGCCTCTGTAGCATCCGATTTCCTGGAGTCTCTTAATGTTTAAGGCAGTTTCACGTCTTAAATCACCTTCTACCATGAATTCTGCGTCAATGACGTCACGAATTCTTGCAACCTCGTCATCTGTTAAATCACGAACACGTGTGTCGGGATTAACATTTGCCTTTTCAAGGATGCGATTTGAGCTTACTCTTCCGATACCATAGATATAAGTAAGTCCGATTTCTACACGCTTCTCTCTTGGTAAGTCTACACCACTAATACGAGCCATGTGTATTGTACCTCCGTTTAATAAAATGAATAATTTGTTCGCAGGAGTATTCTCCTGCCCAGCCGCTTTAAACCATCACCGAAACTCTTATGTTTCCGGCAGGGGCAATGATACTTTTTCCGATAATATAAAGCGTTAACTGCCACTGACGACGAAAATGATTCCGCCGGACGGTATCACAAGTAAACCTTAAGGTTTAGCCCGGGTCCTTTATCGGATCTCCCGGTGTTCATCCCTGTAATCAAGATGAACATTGCAACACAGAAAGCAAGGTACCGGTTTCTATAAAAGTTCCTTTTAGAGGATACTTTTGAAAACGATGCCTTATCCAGGTATCGGTATTAGCCCTGTCTCTGTTTGTGCTTGGGGTTCTCGCAGATGATTCTGATGGAGCCCTTTCTCTTAATGACTTTGCACTTCTCGCAAATCGGTTTAACTGAAGATCTGACTTTCATTGTTTCGTTCTCCTTTCAAAAAAAGTCCGTGTAGCATTATACTCCGATTATTGCCACATTGCAAGTAAAAGTTTAAAAAAGTTTCGCTCGTTTTCGCGAGCTTTGGAATATTATTTATCTCTCCAAACGATCCTTGCCTTTGTAAGGTCGTAAGGGGACATTTCAAGTGTTACCTTGTCTCCGGGAACTATCTTAATGTAGTTCATACGAAGTTTGCCGCTGATATGGGCAATTACCAGATGACCGTTCTCAAGCTGAACCCTGAACATTGCGTTGGGAAGCTTTTCGGTTACAACTCCTTCAAGTTCGATTAAATCTGTCTTAGACATATTTACCTCATTATCATCTCTAACATTAATACCTTACTGTTCTGTAAGGATCCTGCCTTTTCCCTTTCGGGAATGGTCGAAGATCCCGGTACATCGATTCTTAAATAACCGGTCCGATGTACCGGCGATCCCCGATCCCGTTAATTTAGCGGTTAAGTGAAAGTATCTCAGGTTCACCGTCCGTTATAAGGACAGTGTTCTCATAGTGTGCTGCCATGGAACCGTCTTTTGTAGTAACGGTCCATCCGTCTTCGCGGTTAAAGTCAACCTCCCAGGTTCCAAGATTGATCATGGGCTCGATGGCTATTGTCATTCCGGCTCTGAGCCGCATTCCGCGGACAGGCTGTTTGAAATTGGCTATCTGAGGCTCTTCGTGCATCTCGGTACCTATGCCGTGTCCGCAAAGGTCACGCACTATACCGTATCCGTAAGGATTTACAAAATTTTCAATGGTTGCTCCTATTTCGTTAAGATGATGTCCTTCTTTGCACACCTTAAGAGCTTCGAAAAAGCTCTGTCTGGTCACATCGATAAGTTGCTGAACATCATCCGAAATCTTTCCGACTGCCCATGTTCTTGCCGCATCCGACTGGTAACCCTTACGGATGACTCCGGCGTCAAGGCTTATAATATCACCTTCCTTTAAGATCTTGCTCTTGGAAGGAATACCGTGAACAACAACCTCGTTAACCGAGCAGCAAATGGATGCGGGATAACCTTCAAAGTTTAAGAATGAAGGTGTACATCCTTCTTTTTTTATCAGTTCATAGGCCTTTCTGTCGATCTCATATGTTGAAATACCGGGAACCACAAGTTCCTTTAATGCATCATGTACATCCGCAAGGACTTTTCCGGCATCTCTCATCAATTGTATTTCTCTTTCGGATTTAATTGTAACTGCCATTACTTTCCTGTCTTTCCGACATGGGATCATTTTTCAAGTATCTTTACGATATCCTTAAAAACTTCTTCCATATCTTTTGTTCCGTCCACCGTTTTAAGCTTGCCGAAACCTTTGTAGTACTCGATGAGCGGTTGTGTCTGCTGATGGTAGACCGAAAGACGGTTAAGAACTGTCTCGGGCTTATCATCTGCTCTCTGAATAAGGTCCGCTCCGCAATTATCGCATTTACCTTCGGTTGCGGGGGGATTAAAAACAACATGGTAGGTCGCACCGCAGCTCACGCATGCACGACGTCCCGACATACGCTTAACGATGTTTTCATCGGGAACATCAACATCGATGGCAAAATCTATGCTGTCATTATTCTTTTCCAATGCTTTTGTAAGAGCCTCAGCCTGGGGGATGGTTCTGGGAAATCCGTCCAGAACATATCCGTTCTTACAATCATCTTCCGAAAAACGGTCCATGATGAGATCCAGTGTAAGTTCATCCGGAACCAGAAGTCCCTTGTCCATATACTCTTTGGCCTTTAATCCCAAAGGCGTTCCTGCCTTAAGGTTAGCTCTGAAAATGTCACCTGTGGAAATGTGAGGTATACCGTATTTTGCTGCTATCTGCTTAGCCTGAGTGCCTTTTCCCGCACCCGGTGCTCCGAGCATTATTATTTTCATGTGAGTCCCTCCCATGTTTTGTTTATAAAACACCATTAGGGTGGAGCATATATGTGCCCCACCCTTAAGTTTAGGTCATAGTGATCAGTCCTCGGATAAGAAGCCCTTATAGTGACGTTCTATCATCATTGTTTCAACCTGCTTGAGGATCTCAAGGATTACACCGACTACGATGATGATCGAAGTTCCGCCGAAACCGATGGAAGCATTGAAGATTCCGGTAAATACGATGGGGATCAATGCAACGATCGTAAGTCCCACAGCTCCCATGAGAATTACATAATTGAGTACGCTTGTAAGGTAATCAATTGTAGGTCTGCCGGGTCTGATACCGGGAATAAATCCACCCTGCTTCTTAAGGTTGTTGGCAACCTCAACGGGGTTGAAGGTGATTGCTGTATAGAAGTAAGCGAAGAAGATAAGCAATGCAACATATACGATCAAACCGACAGAGTACTTTGCATATCCTTCCGTTGTAAATCTGCACCAATAACCCTGGTTAATATACATAAGTATCTTGTCCCATAAGTTAACTGTTGTAGATGAACCCTTAAACAGCGATGTGATAATGATAGGTGTCTGTAAAAGGCTGGATGCGAAGATTACAGGAATAACACCTGCAGTGTTAATACGGAGAGGAATGTATGTTGACTGACCGCCAACCATTCTTCTTCCCTGCATTTTCTTTGCATACTGAACTGAAATTCTTCTCTGTGCATCCTGTAACAGAATGACGAGAAGTGTAAGTACTACTACAACTGCTATGATAACAACTGCAGCAATGATCGCCTTAACTACATTCTGGCCCTTGATGAAGGTTTCGAAAAGACCACTGAAGTCGTTGGGGAAACCTGCAGCAATGTTGATAAGGAGGATAACGGAAATACCGTTACCGATCCCCTTCTCGGTGATCTGCTCACCAAGCCACATAAGGAATGCAGAACCGCCTGTAAGAGCTACAACAATAACGATAACCGCAAGAACCTTGTTGGACTCTGTGATGTATCCGCTGTTGCTGAAACCGATACCAAGTGCAATAGCTTCGAATACCGCAAGACCGATGGTTACGTATCTTGTGATCTCTGCGATCTTCTTTCTTCCTGTATCTCCATCCTTCTGCATTTCCTCAAGCTTGGGAATAGCTATTGTGAGGAGCTGCATGATAATGGAGGATGTAATGTAAGGTGTGATACCCAGTGCAAAAACGGACATTTGTTCGAAAGAACCGCCTGTCAGCATGGAAAGGAAACTTGTTCCTTCCAACTGACTTGCAAGAAATGATGCGAACAATGTTCTGTTAATTCCCGGAACGGGAAGCTGGCTACCTATTCTGATAATAATGAGGCAAAAAAATGTAAATAAAAGCTTTGTTCTTATGTCCTTGATCTTAAGTGCATTAACAAAAGTTTTAAACATTAGATCACCTCAGCTTTTCCACCTGCAGCCTGAATCTTCTCTACTGCACTCGCTGAGAATGCATTTAATTTAACGTCAAGCTTTTTGGTAATTTCACCGTTGCCGAGAAGCTTTACGCCATCCCTGGGGTTCTTAATAACGCCAGCGTTAACAAGAGTTTCAACGGTAACCTCTGTTCCATTTTCGAACTGCTCAAGAACATCGATATTAATAGCAACGATCTCCTTGGTATTTCTGCAATTGAAGCCTCTCTTGGGAAGTCTTCTGTATAAAGGATTCTGACCGCCTTCGAAACCGAGTCTGGGTCTTCCGGAACGAGCTTTCTGTCCCTTGTGACCGTAACCTGCTGTCTTGCCGTTTCCTGAACCATGGCCACGGCCCTTTCTGAAATTATTTGACTGGGTCGAACCGTCCGCAGGTCTAATAGTTGTTAAATTCATCGTGAACACCTCCTTGCTACGTTTTAGATTTCTTCTACCTTAACCAAATGTCTTATCTTCTGGATCTGTCCCTTTGTAGCATCGTTGTTCTTCTGTACAACAGACTGGCCGATCTTGTGAAGGCCAAGAGCCTCAACAGTTGCCTTCTGCTTCGGGATTGCTCCGATAGGAGACTTTACTAAGGTGATTTTTAATGTATCTGCCATATTCTCGTCCTCCTTATTAGCCCAACTGCTCAACGGATATGCCACGAAGTGCGGCAACCTGCTCAGGAGTCTTTAACTGGCTTAATCCATTTACCGTAGCAAGAACTACGTTCCGCTTGTTATTGGAACCGAGGGACTTTGTACGAATGTTCTTGTAACCTGCAAGTTCGAGAACGATACGTGCGGGACCGCCTGCGATGATACCGGTACCTTCGGGGCTCGTCTTCAGAAGAACTGTTGATGAACCGTAGAAGCCTGTAAAATCATGAGGTGTGCTTCCAAGATCATTCATGGGAACCTCGATCATCTTCTTTGTAGCGTCTTCTTTTGCCTTACGGATTGCTTCGGGAACTTCCGCAGCTTTTCCGAGACCAACGCCGACATGGCCGTTCTTGTCGCCCACAACAACCAGGGCAGCGAATCTCATCTTACGACCACCTTTAACAGTCTTAGATACACGCTTGATATCAACGACCTTATCTTCTAACTCCGACTTAGCGGTGTTATCAATGTTTTCTCTCATCGTTTTTCCTCCTACTTAGAAATCTAGTCCTGCTTCTCTTGCGGAGTCAGCCAGTGCCTTGATCTTACCCTGATAAAGGAATCCGCCACGGTCAAAAACAACCTCGGTGATATTCTTTTCAAGAGCGCGCTTTGCAATAACTGTTCCTAAGTAAGCTGCTGCTGCGACATCGTCTGTGTTCTGAAGCTCAGCCTTAACATCCTTCTCAACGGTGGATGCTGCTACAAGTGTAACACCCTTAATATCATCGATGATCTGAGCATACATATGCTTATTGCTTCTGAATACTGCGAGTCTGGGTCTTTCAGGTGTACCGGAGAAACGATTACGGATTTTCATGTGCTTTTTAGCACGAATTTCACTTCTTGATTCTTTGCTTACCATTTCCTATTTTCTCCTCTCTTACTTCTTACCTGTCTTACCGGCCTTACGTCTGATGATCTCAGTATCGTACTTGATACCCTTGCCCTTATAAGGCTCAGGTCCTCTCTTACCTCTGATCTCAGCTGCATACTGACCTACTTTTTCCTTGTCGATACCCTTAACAATGATCTTGTTCTGGCCCTCGAGTGTTGTCTCGATGCCTTCGGGATCTACCATGACAACAGGATGAGAATATCCGAGCGTGAGAGTAAGCTCCTTGCCGGACTTAGCTGCTCTATAACCTGTTCCGTTGACTTCGAGGATCTTCTGATAGCCCTCGGTAACGCCAACGATCATATTGTGGATGAGAGTTCTTGTAAGACCGTGTAACGACCTCATCTGCTTAAGATCATTGGGTCTGGAAACGGTTACTTCATTTCCCTCAACTTTAATTATCATTGCTTCATGGAGAACTCTCTCAAGAGTTCCCTTAGGTCCCTTAACGGTAACCTTATTATTTTCTGCCAAGCTGACAGTAACACCTGCCGGGATGGCGATTGGCATCTTACCTATACGTGACATGCCCGTACCTCCTAATATTCTATGTATCTGATTACCAGATGAAAGCTAATACTTCACCGCCAACGTTTAATGCACGTGCTTCCTTATCGGTGATAACGCCCTTGTTGGTGGAGATGATAGCTGTTCCAAGTCCTCCAAGAACCTTAGGAAGTTCGTCCTTACTAGCGTAAACACGAAGACCGGGCTTAGAGATTCTCTTTAAACCGGTAATAACCTTTTCGTTCTTGTCCTTACCATACTTCAATGTGATAACGATGGTCTTTGCAGCACCGTTCTCTGTAACTTCATAGCTCTTGATATATCCTTCTTTAACAAGGATGTCAGCGATAGAAAGCTTCATCTTTGAAGAAGGTACATCAACAGTATCGTGCTTTGCAGTGTTTGCGTTACGAATTCTTGTAAGCATATCTGCAATCGGATCGCTCATTGCCATAATGAAATTTCCTCCTTAAATATTGCCTGATTGCGAAGTAAAGACTTTATGTCTGCTTATCGCAATGTACTGTGACAAAGGCAACTTCCTTTGTCTTCTACCAGGATGCCTTCTTTACACCCGGGATTTCGCCCTTGTATGCAAGCTCACGGAAGCAGATTCTGCAGATTCCGTACTTTCTTAAAAATGCATGAGGACGACCGCAAATTTTGCAACGTGTGTAAGCCTGAGTGGAAAACTTGGGCTTGCGCTGCTGTTTTAACTTCATTGAAGTCTTTGCCATTTATTTTTCCTCCTAATGGACTGCCTTATTTAGCAAAAGGCATACCGAACTGTGCAAGTAACTCACGAGCTTCTTCGTCGCTCTTAGCAGTTGTAACAAAGATAACGTCCATACCACGAACCTTATCAACCTTATCGTACTCGATTTCGGGGAAGATCAGCTGCTCCTTGATACCAAGTGCATAGTTTCCTCTTCCGTCAAATGCGTTAGGATTTACGCCTCTGAAGTCACGTACACGAGGAAGTGAAAGGTTGATGAGACGATCTGCAAATTCATACATCTTCTCGCCACGAAGAGTAACCTTACAACCAATAGCAAGACCCTCTCTGATCTTGAAGTTAGCGATAGACTTCTTAGCCTTTGTGATTACAGCCTTCTGGCCTGAGATAGCCTCAAGATCCTTTACGGCTGACTCGAGTGCCTTTGCATTTTCTTTTGCATCGCCGACACCCATATTAATGACGATCTTGTCAAGCTTCGGGATCTGCATAACGTTCTTGTAACCAAACTTCTTCTGCATAGCCGGAGCGATCTCTTTTTTGTATGTTTCTTTTAAACGAGCCAAAATTTTTGACCTCCTCTCATAGAATTAGTCGATTACTTCGCCTGTAGACTTAGCAACACGTACCTTCTTGGATCCGTTCTTGCCGTCAACCGTTGTGAAACCGATTCTTGTAGCCTTTCCCTTGTGTACATACATTACATTGGAAACATCAAGTGCTGCTTCCTCGTGAATGATGCCACCCTTAGGATTAGCCTGGCTGGCTTTGGAATGCTTTGTAATGCTGTTAACGCCTTCAACGATGACTTTCTTCTCGTCGGCCTTAATAACCTTGCCTTCCTTGCCCTTATCCTTACCGGCGATAACCTTTACGGTATCACCCTTCTTAATCTTTAACATTGACATTTTAGACGTCCTCCTATAATACTTCAGGAGCAAGAGAAACGATCTTCATGAACTGCTTCTCTCTCAGCTCTCTGGCTACAGGTCCGAAAATACGGGTTCCCTTGGGATTGTTGTCTTCCTTGATTATAACTGCTGCGTTCTCGTCAAAGCGGATATAAGAACCATCCTTACGGCGGATCTCCTTCTTTGTACGAACAACTACTGCCTTAACAACATCACCTTTCTTGACAACGCCGCCCGGTGTCGCATCCTTGACAGATGCAACGATGATATCGCCAACGCCTGCATATCTTCTGGTAGAGCCGCCCATTACACGGATGCAAAGTAATTCCTTTGCGCCGGTATTGTCAGCTACCTTGAGTCTGGTCTCTGTCTGTACCATTGTATGATACTCCTTTCCAAATTTCTATGGGCTGAAGACTATCTAGCCTTCTCGACGATCTCAACAAGTCTCCATCTCTTGTCTCTTGACAGAGGTCTTGTTTCCATAACCTTTACTCTGTCGCCTACCTGGCACTCGTTGTTCTCATCATGAGCCTTGAGCTTATATGTTCTCTTTACGATCTTTCCGTAAAGAGGATGCTTTACATTGTCCACAACGGCTACTACGATGGTCTTGTCCATCTTGTCGCTTACTACTTTGCCGATACGAACTTTTCTAAGATTTCTCTCTTCCACAGTATTAACTCCTTTCAATAATAGTTATCCTGCATTAGTTCTGCTTTGAAGAAATGGCAGTCTGGATACGGGCAATGTTCTTTCTTACATCTGTGATGCTGCTTGTATTATCCAGCTGGTTTGTTGCGTTTCTGAAGCGAAGATTGAAAAGTTCCTTCTTAGCTGCAACAAGTTCTTCATTTAATTCGGCAACGGACTTTGCCTGTAAATCTTTGTTGTACTTACTGCTCTTCATTGTCCGCACCTCCATTTAAATCTGCCTTGGACATAATCTTGCACTTAACAGGAAGCTTGTGGCTTGCAAGTCTGAGTGCCTCTCTGGCTGCCTCTTCGGGAACGCCTGCGATTTCGAACATTACACGTCCGGGCTTAACAACGGAAACCCAGTACTCAACGGATCCTTTACCGGAACCCATTCTTGTTTCAGCAGGCTTTGCTGTTACGGGCTTATCAGGGAAGATCTTGATCCAAACCTGACCACCACGCTTTACGTAACGTGTCATAGCAACACGGGCTGCTTCAATCTGATTACTCTTGATCCAAGCAGGCTCTGTGGCAACAAGACCATACTCACCGTTGGAAATTGTATTGCCTCTTAAAGCCTTACCTTTCATAGAACCGCGCATCTGCTTGCGGTGTTTAACTCTCTTGGGCATTAACATATTACTTGTCTCCTCCTTCCTTCTTGGAAGCCTTGGTAGGAAGAACCTCGCCGTTGTAGATCCAAACCTTTACGCCAAGTTTGCCGTAGGTTGTATCAGCTTCTGCGAAGCCATAGTCGATGTCTGCACGAAGGGTCTGAAGAGGAATTGTTCCCTCAATGTAGTGCTCGGATCTTGCGATATCGGCACCGCCAAGACGACCGGAAACGGCTGCCTTAACACCCTTAACGCCGCTCTTCATTGTACGGCTCATTGTAGACTTCATAGCACGACGGAAGGAAATACGATCTTCAAGCTGCTTAGCAATGTTTTCAGCAACGAGCTGAGCATTTGCATCGGGCTTCTTGATCTCTTTGATCTCAAGGTTAACCTTCTTGTTTCCGGCAACCTTTGCAACCTGTGCCTTTAAGTTCTCGATCTCAGCACCGCCCCTGCCGATTACAACACCGGGCATTGCAGTGTAGATGATAACCTTTACTGCGTCCTGAGCTCTTCTTTCGATTTCAATTCTGGCAATTCCTGCTTTGTAGAGCTTCTTCTTGAGGAATTTTCTGATCTTGTGATCTTCAACTAAGTTATCTGCGAAATCAGCCTCGGCATACCATTTGGAATCCCAGTCACTGATGACACCGACTCTTAATCCATGAGGATTAACTTTCTGTCCCATAAACTATGCCTCCTTCTTCTCGTCGAGAATAATTGTGATGTGGCTCATGCGCTTTAAAATTCTGTAAGCTCTGCCCTGTGCACGAGGATGAATTCTCTTCATTGTAGGTGCGCAGTTTGCATAGCACTCAGCGATATAAAGCTTTGCAGGATCCATACCGTTATTGTTCTCTGCGTTTGCGATTGCTGATTTGAGTAACTTTTCAATTAATGTAGATGCATATCTCGGATTGTAAGCTACGATACCGAGTGCACTCTGAACATCCTTGCCTCTGATAGCGTCAAGAACGAAACAAGCCTTCTGAACAGATACGCGAGCATAGCTAAGCTTTGCCGAAGGGCGTCTGTCTCTCTGGTTTTCGTTTCTGTCACGCTTAATTTGGGATCTATGTCCTTTAGCCATGGATGAAAACCTCCTAAATCTCGGCGGCTCTCCGCCGGTAATTTTCCACCTGCGTTATTTCACGCGGTTAACTTATTTTGTACCTGTCTTCTTTTCGTCCTTACCGTGACCTCTGTAGGTTCTGGTAGCAACGAATTCGCCAAGCTTGTGTCCAACCATATCCTCGGTAACATATACCGGAACATGTCTTCTTCCGTCATAAACGGCGAT
>JAFSWD010000040.1 GCA_017444675.1 Lachnospiraceae bacterium | reverse complement strand
TCCCCAAAGGGTCAAAAGTGACACCCTAACCCCGTCCCCAATGGCTCATTTTTAGCAATTTCCGGTGTAAACAAATCTCAGGTTTTCCCGTGCAACTTCAGCCAGACGGTAAACCCTTGATGTATCTGTGGCAGGCCGGTCAAGCATATTAAATCTTGGAAAGAATCTGGAAACATGGAGAGGAATTTCGGTTCCGATCCTGTTTCCTTTTTTGTCGGTTAAAGAAGCTACCCAGGAGGAAAGGGCTCGCATTTCCTCTTCAGAGTCATTTTCACCCGGGACTACAAGAGTCGTAAGCTCCACGTGACAATCCTTCACGGCTCGCTCGATAAAGGCTTTTACCATATTCAGATCCCCGCCCAGAACATCGTTGTAGTAGTGCTCAGTAAAGCCCTTTAAGTCTATGTTCATAGCGTCAATAAAGGGCAGGATATCTTCCAACACAGGAATAGAGGCTGTACCGTTGGATACCAATACATTTTTCATACCCTTCTCATGTGCAAGTCTGGCGGAATCCCGGACATATTCATACCCCACCAGAGGCTCGTTGTAAGTGAAGGCAACGCCTATGTTTCCCATACCTGTGTATCTTTCGGCAAGAGAAGCGAGATCCGCGGGAGAAACATAACGTACGTATTCAGAAGCAGGATCGGCAAATCCTTTGGTTTCTTCCGACCAGGATATCTCAGAATTCTGACAAAAGGGGCAGCGCAGGTTACAGCCGTAGCTTCCCACAGACAGGATCCTGCTACCGGGATAAAAGCGTGCCAGGGGCTTTTTCTCAATGGGATCAAGGGCAAGACCCGTAAGTCTTCCGTAATTGGCAGCAACTACTTTGCCGTCTTTTACTGTCCTTGCCAGACAAAATCCAAGTTTACTTTCTTTTATTTCACAATGTCTGAAACATACTTCACAACGGGCCATATTGCCTCCTATTTGTGTCTTATTACTTCAAAGCGTTCCAAAGAATAATCTTCATCAGGTGAGATACCGCCTTTTTTCATGGCGATGGAGACCTGGGTGTCCACATCATCCACCCCTTCCAGATCCGGAAGCAGCAGTCCCCGTTTAAAGCCGGAGGTAACAATGACGCCGTACCGCTTTACATCCAGTTTTTCACGGCTGTCTATGGGCTCCGGAGCGCTTAAGATATCAACACTTACATCAAGAAACTTAAGTTCATTTTCGGTAATAGGCTCAAACCGTCTGTCTCTGCTGGAGGCGCTGGCGGCGTTATTTGCTATTTCCTGCGCAATGCAGTCTGTGGTGGGAAGGATAGTCCCGATACACCCCCTCAAGTCACCGCATTTGTGGATGGAAACAAAGGCACCGGCCTGTTTCTTAAAGATCTCCTCCGGCAATATTTTAAGCAGGCTTTCCGAAAGGTCATTCGGGATCTTGATCGATCTTTTGTATTTTACATAATTTTCAACGCAGAACCATGCCAGCCGGGCATATGGATCCGCGGCCTCTCTTTCTTTTTCAAGCTTTTCCGCAAATTTTTTTAAAAATCTGCGATCCTCATCATCACCTGTGGGACGGAAGGAGGCAATTCCATATCCTACACCTGTAACATCCTGATGTGAGTACACTTCAGACTTTACCGACATTCCGTCAAAAGCACCTGCCATAATGACAAAGGATTTGTGACCGCATTCGGCGGCTTTTTGGCAGAAGGAAGGATCGAATTCCAGCATTTCTCCGAAGGCCGCTCTTTTGGCTACATCCATTATTCTATCGTCGTAGAGCGGACCTTCTGGAGCAAAACCGTAAGGACCGTAGGTCTGCAATTTATGAGACAGATCTCCGCTGGCCACAAAAACAGCTTTTCGGTCGAGAGTGTTTACAGCGTCGCGAATGTATATGCCCAATTGATAATGATCCGTAAGAGAAAGGCCTGAAAGGCCGATGCGGATGATCTTTGCGCCGGGCAGGTACTTTCGGATAAAGTAGAGGGGCACCATGGTACCGTGGTCCAGATTCTTATCGCGTTCGCCCAGCGTGCCGGCAGGGAAATGATGCTCTTCGGCGATCCGGCAGAGCAACTGCACAAGCTCTGTATCATAGGTCTCGTCAAAGGCCACATTTGGCGCACGAAAACTGCCAAAGCTGCCCTTGGCTTTGCTGCCCGGAGATATATGAAAATAGTCCGCGTACATTATTGAGTGGGGGCTTGTGATGATGATCGTGTCCGGAGCCAGCTCCGCGATCTCCTTTGCCACCCGTGTATAGGCGGCGGTGGTCTCCTCTATCTGCTGTTCACTTCCGCGACCCACATCCGGCACTATCATCGGCGGATGCGGTACCATAAATCCTGCTAAGATTCCCATAAAAAACACCTCCGCTATCATTTTAGTACAAAGTTTCTCATTTTTGAACCCCCGGGACGGGGTTAGGGGTTCATTTTTTGACCCCCGGGGACGGGGTTAGGGGTTCATTTTTGTGATGAGATTTGAAGAAACAGGCCGAAAACTTAAATATTGGATTGTGGTTTTGATAAATAACTGTTATATTTTAACGAAAATGTATAAGAATACCGCCGGCCATATAATACCGGGGCGAGGAGGCAAAATGGAATTATATAAGGGAAGACCCGAAAACACGGAAGGGCGGATGCAGAGAGAGATACGGACTTATGACTTTCTGGATTCCCTGGGGATCGAATATTTTAGGACCGACCACGAAGCAGCCGGAACTATGGAGGCATGTAACGAGGTTGACGAGATCCTTGGAGTCGTGATCTGCAAAAACCTTTTTCTTTGCAACAGGCAGAAAACGGCATTTTACCTGCTTATGATGCCGGGCGACAAGAAGTTTAAAACAAAGGAACTTTCCGCGCAGATCGGATCGTCAAGACTTTCTTTTGCGGAGCCGGAAGATATGCTTAAGTATCTGGATATCGAGCCGGGTTCTGTAAGCATAATGGGTCTGATGAACGACAAAGGCCACAAAGTACAGCTTTTGATCGATGAAGATGTATTGAAGGAGGAAAACTTAGGCTGCCATCCCTGCATATGTACTTCCAGTCTAAAAATGAAAACCAAAGATGTGATAGAGAAGTTTTTACCGGCTACAGGTCACGGCTATAAGACGGTACATCTTGTGGGAGAGGATTGAAAATGAACCCCTAACCCCGTCCCGGGGGTTCAAAATGGTTGCAATTTGGGGAAATGTATGGTACAATCCTTAGAACATATGAAAGGAGCGCTTTGCGCATAGGTGAAGGAATGATAATCAGATGAGTTTGTTTAGGTGAACACTTTTAGATGAGTAAGCTGCCGACGGCAGTTCATTTGTGTACGCTTAAAC
The DNA here is from genome assembly GCA_017444675.1 of Lachnospiraceae bacterium. GTDB lineage: Bacteria > Bacillota > Clostridia > Lachnospirales > Lachnospiraceae > RGIG3528. Next base: position 9,349 of record JAFSWD010000040.1, on the reverse strand, counting down.
CGACATCATACATTTCTTCCTATAGTTGAGAAACGATATGCCCTAGTGCCCATTTGAACTTCGTCGTTTGATATAGGTTTATTGTGTGAGTCTTTTTGCGTACGCAGGAAGACTCATTTTTGTTGAAAAGACGGAGGAACAGGCATATGTTACAGATAAAGAACCTTACGATCACCCACAGGAAGGATCTGCGCGTGATCATTGAAAATTTTAATATGACCCTGAACGACGGGGACAAAGCTGTGATCATCGGAGAAGAGGGGAACGGCAAAAGCACTCTGATGAAGTGGATCTATGACCCGGAAATGGCTGAGGAGTACACCGAGTGCACCGGAGAAAGGATAATAAATCAAGAGATCATGGGATACCTTCCCCAGGAACTTCCGGAAGGTGACAGATTGAAAACCGTTTATGAATACTTTTGTGAAGGCATATTTTTTCACGATACTTCACCGGGAGAACTGTCAACACTAAGCTCCGATTTCGGACTCACTCCCGACTTTTTTTACAGCGATCAGATAATGGGAAGCTTGTCGGGAGGAGAGAAAGTAAAGGCACAGCTGATGAGAATATTGATTGACAAGCCCACAGTGCTTCTTCTTGACGAGCCTTCAAACGATATTGATATTGCAACATTGGAACTGTTGGAAAAAGTGATAAATGAATGGTCTCATATCATACTTTACATATCCCATGATGAGACTCTTGTGGAGAATACCGCCAATATGATCATCCACCTGGAGCAGATCGCACATAAGACCAGGTGCAGATACACGGTAGTCAGGAATGATTATAAAAGTTATATGGCAGGAAGAGCGGATGCTTTTGAAAAACAGGAGCAGAAGGCACTGAATGACAGGAGAGAAAAGAAATTGCGGGATGAAAAATACAAGAGGATCCTGCAGAAGGTGGAGCGTGCCCAGACTACCATTAATCATGCGAATAAGTTTGACCTGGCGGATAAGATGCAGGCGGCGCGTAACCTTAAAGATAAGATGCATACGGTAAAGTCCATGGGAAAGCGGTTTGAAAAGGCGGATGAGAACATGACTGAAATGCCGGAGCAGGAGGAAGCCATATTCTTCCGGCTGGGGAACAAGAATTCTGCTGTGCCGGCAGGGAAAACGGTTCTGGAGTATTCCTTGGAGGAACTTAGGACTCCTGATGGGGCAAGGGTGCTGGCTAAGGACATTTTCTTAAGGCTAAGGGGTAGCGAAAAGATATGCCTGGTGGGGGCTAACGGAGCAGGGAAAACCACGCTGCTTAAGAATATCGCGGAAGAGATGCTGGCGCGGACTGACATACGGGCTCAATATATGCCTCAAAATTACGAGGATTTGCTGGATCTTTCGCTTTCGCCCGTGGAATTTTTGGATGAGACCGGGGAGAAGGCGGAGCGGACGAAGATACGGACATGGCTCGGGGCATTAAAGTACACCGCGGATGAGATGGATCACCCCATAGGAGAGCTGTCCGGTGGGCAGAAAGCGAAGGTGCTGCTGTTAAAGATGAGCCTGTCGGATGCAAATGTGCTGATCCTGGACGAGCCCACCAGAAACTTTTCGCCCCTGTCGGGGCCTGTCATCCGAAAGATCCTGGCTGAGTTTCCGGGGGCGATCATAAGCATCTCCCATGACAGGAAATATATCAGCGAGGTGTGTACAAAAACCTATACTTTATCAAAGGAAGGCCTAAAATGAACCCCTAACCCCGTCCCCAAAGGTCCAAAAAGTGAACCCCTAACCCCGTCCCCGGGGTTCATTTTCGGTCGGTATTTTGGTATAAAAAATCTACCACTTAGTCAATTGGGGTTGCTTTTAGGAGTGATAATTGGTATGTTATGAATTAATGCAAAAGGAGATAATATGAAGCCAGAAGAAATGTGGAAAAAGTCCGGCTTGGACGGTGAATATGAGGCCTGGGCCTTCGGTGACGATCCGGATGGTTTGGCGGAATTGGTTAAAAAGGGAATAAAGACTGCGACCTGTTCGGCGTAGATTTTTTATGAACTGGAAGGGGAAGAGATCCCTAAGGTCGGCGAATACAGCATTATTGAGGATTCCAATGAGAATGCTGTTTGCATCACGAGGACTACAAAAGTATATATAACGACATATGACGAGGTGACGGCAGAGCATGCGTTTAAAGAAGGCGAGGGCGACAGGTCCTTGAGTTATTGGCGGAAGGTGCATGAGGACTACTTTACGGAGGAACTTAAAGAGATAGACAGGCCTTTCGATCAGAAAATGAAATTGGTCTGTGAGGAGTTTGAGGTGGTTTATTCTTAAAAATGAACCTCGGGGACGGGGTTAGGGGTTCATTTTTTGACCCTATAGGGACGGAGGATTTAGTTGAAAAAGGATTATTCGGTGATTTTTTTTGATGTGGACGGAACATTGACAGATTCGGGAACAGGCATCATGAACGGCTTTGCATATGCCATAGAAAAGATGGGCGGACGTGTGGAGGACAGGTCGATGCTTAAGCAGTTTGTGGGACCGCCTCTCAGAGATTCCTTCGGAAGGGTTCTGGGGTACTCGCAGGAGGATACGGAAAAGGCTGTCGCATTTTACAGGGAATACTACAACGGAATGGGCGGGAGTCTTGAAAACAGTGTTTATCCCGGAGTAGAGGAGCTTTTGAAACGACTTGCGGAACGAGGAAAACGGCTGGTGGTGGCTACTTCCAAAGGCGCCCGAGGGACTGATTTTGTGCTGGAGCATTTTGGACTTAAGAAGTATTTTGAGATCATAGCTACCGCGAACGACTGCGACAGACAGCATAAAAACGAAGTGATAGGATATGCCCTAAAGCTGTGCGGGATTCAGGACATGAACAGTGTCGTGATGGTAGGTGATCGTGAAAATGATATTAGCGGAGCTAAGTGCTTTGGAATGGACTCCATCGGTGTTTTATACGGCTATGGAAGCCGCGAAGAACTGACAGAGGCGGGAGCGACCTATCTGGCGGAAACTGCGGCAGATGTGGAAAAGTATGTCTGATAACCTTATCATAGAAAACATTTAAATAGGGAGTAGATACATGAGCGGATACATTGCGGATATCAGGAAACTGGTGGGCCACAGAACGGTGATCCAATGTGCTGCAAGCATAATAATCCTTGACGACCAAAACAGAGTCCTTCTGGGAAAAAGGGCGGACAACCACCTGTGGGGCTATTCCGGTGGATCTGTGGAGATCGACGAGAAGGTAGAAGATTGCGCCAAAAGAGAATTGATGGAAGAGATGGGGCTTGAAGCGGTGAACATGGAGTTTTTCTATGTAAACTCCGGAGCGGAGACCCATTACATTTATCCAAACGGGGACGAGGTCTCAAATATCGAGATAGTATATGTATGCAGGAATTGGCGAGGTGAGCCCCGGGCTGCTGACGGGGAGGTCGAGGAACTTAAGTTCTTCAATATAGACGAGATCACGGTTGATGAGATATCGCCTCCGATACGGCCTGTTTGGCAAAAACTCACGGAAAACATGAAGGAGAAAAATGAAATACGATAACATTCGGCCTGCGGTGTTTTTGGAACGTCCCAATCGTTTTATTGCCCGGGTGGAGTCGGACGGGCATATAGAGACTGTACACGTTAAAAATACCGGCCGCTGCAAGGAATTATTGATACCCGGGTGCGAGGTATGGCTGACGGCGCCGGGAACTCCGGGCAGGAAAACAAAGTATGACCTGGTGGCGGTCAGGAAGTCGGACGGGGTGCTTTACAATATTGACAGCCAGGCGCCCAACAGGGTTGCAAGGGAATGGCTGGAAACTCAAGGGTATGATAAGATCCTTCCGGAGTACACTTATGGAGATTCCAGGATAGACTTTTACATGGAACGGGGCAGAGAAAAGTATCTGATGGAAGTAAAGGGCTGTATCCTTGAGATGGGCGGAGTAGGTTACTTCCCCGATGCGCCGACGGACAGAGGCGTGAAGCACATCCGGGAACTTATAAAAGCAAAAGAAGCAGGCTATCATGCAAGCCTCGCCTTTGTGATACAGATGGATGGGGTGAAGGAAGTCAGGGCAAATGTGGCTACTCATCCTGAATTCGGAGAAGCAATGGAAGACGCAAAAAAGGCCGGTGTGGAGATCGTTTTCCTCACCTGTCACGTGGAGCCTGACAAAATAGTAAACGCAAAATGAACCTTGGGGGACGGGGGTCAAAAAGGAGAAGAAAAATGAGATTGGGAATATCATCACCGTTAAAACATGAAACGCCCGAGGAGTGGGCGGAAAACCAGGTTAAGCTGGGATGCAGATGTGTGAATTTTCCCTTGAGCTGCAATGCGCCGGAGGAGAAGATCATTGCATATAAAGACGCGGCGAAAAAGCATGATCTGCTGATAGCAGAGGTGGGTATATGGCGGAATGCGCTTGCTGCCGATCCTGAGGAAAGAAAAAAGAACAGGGACTTTTGCATAGGACAGCTCCGCCTTGCGGATTTTCTTGAAGCCAGATGCGCAGTAAATGTGGCGGGAGCCTTTGGACCCAGATGGGACGGGCATTATAAGGAGAATTTTTCGGAAAATGCCCGGAAAGAGACCGTTAAAATGGTGAGAGAGATAATCGATGCGGCCAATGTGAAGAAGACCTATTTCACTCTGGAGCCCATGCCCTGGATGATCCCCACAAGCCCGAAGGAATACCTTGAGCTTCTGGAAGCGGTGGACAGGGACAGGTTTGCGGTGCATATGGATGCAATAAACATGATAAATTCTGCCGAAAGATACTTTAATGCCGAGGAATTCATTGATGAGATCGCAGAAACCCTGGGAGACAGGATCAGAAGCTGCCACATTAAGGATGTTCATCTCTGTGAAGAGTTTACTTTCCGCCTGGCGGAGTGCGGGCCCGGAGACGGAGAGTTTCCTTTGAGATATTATGCGGAAAAAATGAGCGGGTTGAGTAAAGATATGCCTGTTATTCTGGAACATTTAAACACAGACGGGGAGTATATAAAGTACATGGGAATCTTGAAGGAGGTATTGAATGGAGTACAATAGGGTTTACGATTCAAATGTTATCACTCAGAAATATATGGATTCTATTCTGGTAGAACAACGGATAATAGGATCAAAAGTGGCGGACACGTCTACGGAATTTTTGGGGACCGTGTTCAGCAGTCCCGTGATGACGCCTGCGTTCTCGCACCTTAAAAATTACAATGGACGAGAGGAGAATGGGCTTGTGGAGTATTCGCTCGCGGCGAAAAGCCTAAACATCCTGAACTTCTGCGGTATGATGGAAAATGATATGTTTAAGAGGATCGCGGATACGGGAGCAAAGACCGCGCGCATAGTGAAACCCTACGAGGACAACGGTAAGATCCGTGACCAGTTGCAATTTGCGGAGGGTGTGGGGGCCTTTGCGGTGGGCATGGACATAGATCACATCTTCGGTGAAAGCGGAAACGACATCTGTGCCGGAGAAAAGATGGCAGTGCAGACGGAAGACAGGCTGGAGAGCTATGTGAAGCTTACAAGGCTGCCCTTTATCGTAAAGGGAGTGCTGAGTGTGCGCGATGCCATTATCTGCGCAGAGATCGGTGCAAAAGCGATCATAGTCAGTCACCACCACGGAAGGATGAGTTCCGCCGTTCCGCCAATGATGGTTCTGCCCAAGATCAAGGAGGCTTTGAAGGATAAAGATGTTAAGATCATCGTGGATTGTGGGATCGAGACGGGAATGGATGTCTATAAGGCCTTAGCCCTCGGAGCAGATGCGGCAGCGGTGGGGAGATCGATGATGCCTGCTTTGGAAAAGGACGGTACTACAGGCGTAGAGCGATTCATAACTCACGTAACCAACGAACTCAGGTTCGTCATGAGTAATACGGGGTTTGCAAAGGTTTCGGACATAGACGGTTCGGCTCTGTGGATGAAACAATAAAATGAGCCTTTGGGGACGGGGTTAGGGGTTCAAAAAGGGGGAGAGACAAAATGTCGGATTACAAAGATCGCAAGGATAATCCCTTGCACAAGGAATTTGGAATCTGGAGCAACGTAAGGTATATGCTCCGGAAAATGGCGCAATATGAGCCGAGCACTATATTTTTGATGATACTGGGGATCGTTTGTGCCTCGGTAAACTCGGTTTCTTTTGGGGTCGTTACGAAATATGCCATCGATATCATTACCGGAGGATATGAAAAGGAAGAGGCAGTGAGACTGCTCATAAAGACGATGGCCATTCTTGCAGCCATCCTGATCTTTTTCACTCTGGGAAACACGATCTCGTATGCAAAAAGCTGGTATCGTCACATCTTCATCAGGATGAAGATGATAACCGAGAGAATCTCCAGGGTGTTGAGTCTAAAATATGAAATGCTGGAAAAACCTGACGTGCTGGACATCGCGGAGAGAGCGAATCAGGCTACGGGCGGGAATTACGACAGCGTTGAAGGCATGATCAAATTTATGGGCTACATAGCGACAAATATCTTCACGGTTATAGTAACCTTTGTCGCAGTTACCGTTCTGGACTGGCGGCTCATCATCGCTCTGATCCTGCTGGGCATCGTGCAGTTCGTTTACTACCGAAAGGTCGTCAAAAAGGACAAGGAGGAGGTTTGGGACCGCCTTTCACCCGTGTGGCGCAAGACTAATTACATGGAGAGAGTGACCCGGGACTTCGATTTTGCAAAGGACATAAGGCTGTTTTCGCTCAGCGGCTTTTTGGCGGACAAGCAGCAGAAGATCTATGATGTAAGGGCGGAGCGGATCGATCACCACGAGGAAATGTGGTTCAGATACGTATTTTTCACGAGGGTGGCCTATGTGGTAATTCAGGCCTGTATTTATGTGACGCTCTATCTTGCGGTGTTCCAAAACAACCTGAGAATCGGTGATTTCACCATGTTCATGTCCTTTGCCCTGACTTTTTCTGCGGCTTTTACCAACATGCTTCAGAATTTCGGTAACCTAAAGAAGAATTCCCTTTTCGTGGACGATTTCAGATCCTTTATGGAGCTGGATCTGGGTGATGACGAGCAGGCAGGCATATGTCTTCCCGACACGGAAAGATTTGAAATTGAGTTCGTCAACGTATCCTATCGTTATCTTAAGTCCGAAAAATATGCCTTAAAGAATCTGAACCTCAAGATAAGACCAGGCGAAAAGCTGGCGGTAGTGGGCCTTAACGGAGCAGGAAAGACCACGATGATAAAACTGCTTTTAAGGCTTTACGATCCCACGGAAGGCTATATCACGCTTAACGGAACGGATATCAGAGAATTTAACAGAGAAGAGTACTACAGAGCTTTTGCTCCCGTGTTTCAGGATATTGAGATCTTCGCGTTCCTTTTCGGAGAGAACATCTCGCTCAAGACTAGGAAGAACACTGACATGGGAAAGGCCCTGGCCTGTGCTGAGGAAGCCGGGCTTAAGGAAAAGATAGAGGCCCTGGTCAAGGGGCTGGATACGCCTCTTACAAAGATCGTTGAGGACGACGGCGTTGATCTGTACGGCGGCGAGAAGCAGAAGACCGCCCTTGCGAGGGCACTGTACAAGGGGGCGAAGTTCGTGGTTCTGGACGAGCCTACCTCTGCGCTTGATGCCATTGCCGAGCAGCAGCTGTACAACCGCTTTGACGAAATGATCGGGAAAAAGAGCGCCGTGTACATATCCCACAGACTGGCTTCCACCAAATTCTGCGACCGTGTGGCCATGTTTGCGGACGGTGAGATGATCGAATATGGGACCCATGAGGAACTAATGCGGGTTGAGGGTGAATATGCACGAATGTTCAACACTCAGGCTCAATACTATCGTGAGGGAAGCGAGGTGATCGAGAATGTTTAAGAAAATATTTGCGGTCATACGTGTTCTCTTCGGAACGGCATGGAAAAAATATCCCCTGTTTTTTTTGGCGGAAACCGTGAAAACCCTGGCGAACATCGCTCAGCCTTTTGTAGGGATCTTCATTTCTCCGATCATCATCGATGAGCTGATCGGTGACAGGGATCTTAAAAAGATCATTGTTTATACAGGCATATTAATTCTCGGCGAATTTCTGCTGACTGTTATCGCAGACAGGTCCGGAACCTTTATAAACAAGTATAAGCAGAGGCTGGACAATTATTTTAACATCTTGATCGGAAAACACTCCATGGAACTGGATTTCCAGCTCACGGAGGATAAGGCGGCGCTGGAGCAGATCGAACGGGCAAAGACCGGAATAGACTGGTACTCGGGAGGCGTTGTAGGTATCGCTGAACAGATATTTCCCTTTGTTGGGAATATCATTAAGATAGCGGGTCTGATTACGATCATCGTCACGAAAGCTCCGCTTTTGATCATAGTGATAGTGGTTTATGTCATTATCAGCACATTGATGACGATACAAAGGAACAAGATAGAAATCGAGGCTTTCGGAAAACTTTCCAAAGTAAACCGGCTGTTCGGGTACTTCGGATGGAACATTGTGGATCCTAAGTTCGGTAAGGACATAAGACTGTATGAAGCTCAGGATACAATGGTGGATTATTGGAAGGACAATACCGAGAAGAGCAATGCCCATTGGAAACATCAGGCAGACGGACAGTTCCCTTATATTATGGCAGATGACATCCTGGCATTTTTAAGAGAAGTCTTTACCGTGGTTTACGTAGCCTATCTTGCCATTAACGGAGCATACACCACAGGCATCTTTGCCCAATTGGTGTCGGCCGAGGGAAACTTAAGCAGCTCTTTGAGAAGTATCATGAGTAATGTCACGGAGCTGGTAAAACGCTGTAACTATGCCTATGAATATGTTAAGTTCATGGAGTATCCGGCGGCTCTCGAAAAGGGAAATGTGAAAGTAGAAAAGAAACAGCATGAGATCGAGTTCAGGCATGTGTCCTTTGCTTATCCGGGGACAGACAGGAAGATCCTGAATGATGTAAATATAAAGATGGCTCCGGGAGAGCATCTGTCCATAGTCGGTCTCAACGGCGCAGGTAAGACCACCTTTATAAAGCTTCTCTGCAGGCTTTATGATCCCACCGAGGGTGAGATCCTTATGGATGGCCGGAATATTAAGGAATATGATTATTCCGGATACATGGAGCAGTTTGCACCCGTGTTCCAGGATTACAGGCTTTTTGCGTTATCTGTAAGGGACAATATTACCTTTGAAAAAGATAACGATGACTTGAACGGTCTGCTTAAGAAGGTGGGACTATCAGAGTTTGTAGCAAAGCTTGAAAAGGGAACAGATACCAATATTTTTAAATTTTTCGATGAAGAGGGTGTTGAACCCTCCGGCGGGGAACAGCAGAAGATCGCGATCGCAAGAGCCCTTCACAAGGATTCTCCGGTTGTCATTTTGGATGAACCCACGGCGGCTTTGGAT
>JAFSWD010000039.1 GCA_017444675.1 Lachnospiraceae bacterium | reverse complement strand
TTTTAAAACCGCTGTACTAGGTTTTTGAAACTGCACTCTCAGGCAAGCATTCTTCGCATTAGTCTACTTATTTTGCGACCGATGTACAAGCTTCGGAAGCTATATTAGTGGCCCGGGCAGAGAAAACATATGCCTGAGTCACAAAAATGAACCCCTAACCCCGTCCCCGGGTGTCAAAAAATGAACCCCTAACCCCGTCCCCGGGTGTCAAAAAATGAACCTCTAACCCCGTCCCCGGGGTTCATTCTGTGGCATAACTTGAAATAACCGAAGATTATTGGTATAATGTAAAAAGCGTGTACTATGCTCAAAATACAAAGAAACAAAGCGAGAAAACCATGGGTTATTTGATAGATCCTAAAGAAACCATAGAAATTTTAAATAAATACAGATTTGTATTTCAGAAACGATTCGGACAGAATTTTCTGATCGATGTTCATGTGCTGGAAAAAATACTGAAGGCAGCGGACATCGGTAAGGATGATTTTGTGGTGGAGATAGGACCGGGCATCGGCACCATGACTCAGTTCCTTTGCGAAAGGGCAAGGGAAGTGGTGGCTGTGGAGATCGATAAGAATCTGATCCCCATACTCACGGAAGACACTCTTAAAGCCTATGAGAATCTGACTGTCCTTAACGAAGATATATTAAAGCTTGATCTGAAGAAGCTTATAGAAGAGAAGAACGGCGGCAACAGGATAAAGGTGGTGGCAAACCTGCCCTATTACATTACCACCCCCATAATCATGCAGCTTTTTGAAGAACATATTCCCATTGAAAATATCACGGTCATGGTTCAGGCCGAGGTGGCTGAGAGAATGGAAGCCGGCCCCGGCACCAAGGACTACGGCGCATTGTCGTTGGCCGTGCAATACTATGCAGAGCCCTACATAGCTGCCTATGTGCCCCAGAACTGCTTTATGCCCAGGCCCAATGTGTCTTCTGCGGTGATCAGGCTCAAACTTCACGACGAAAAGCCGGTGAAGGTGAGTGATGAAAAGCTGATGTTCTCACTTATCAGAGCGTCCTTTAATCACAGGAGAAAGACCCTGGTAAACGGTCTGACCGCCGATCTGGGAAAGACCTACACCAAAGAAGCCATTTTGAATGCTTTGAAAAAATGCGGAATTACAGAGACCGTCCGCGGAGAAGAATTGACGCTGGAACAGTTCGCTCAGCTTTCGGAGGCATTATGAAACTGACCTATACTTCGGAGGATGAATTAAAAATAGTATCCCGGGGCTTGCAAGCCGATTGCTTTCTGGTGGGTAACGGTGAAGCGGAAGTAAAGATAGATAAGGATGAAAGCCCCAAGCTTTTTAAACTGGAGCTTTTCGCACGTAAAGTCTGTAAAAAACTGGTTAAAGAAGGCATATGTGATGTCTACTTTTTAGCCGAAGGCGGCTCGAAAATAGAAGAATGCCTGAAGAAAAGCAGGCGCTTCGGACTTTCCGACACGGAATACATGTTCTTTTTAAACCCGGATCAGGACAGAAAAGCTGAGGCGGGTGCGGAATTATTGGTAAGAAACGGTAAAGAGGAAGAGGGAGAGACCATTATCGTGGAATCTGCCGAGAAAGGTGTTTTTATCGCGAAGCTTCGTCCCCTTAACGGAGGAATGTATATTTACGGCGTGGAGGTCAGAGAAGACCTGAGAGGTCAGGGCTTCGGAAAGAAGTATATGAAGAGCCTGATCCATGCCTTCAGGGATACAAAACTCTATCTTCAGGTGGGAAGCAGCAATAAGATCGCCTGCAAGCTGTACCGTAGCATCGGATTTGAAGCGGAGAGCGAAGTGTGCTACTATATAATGTAATGCTGTAGGATTTTGGCATTCAAACGGATCGGATATGAAATTGACTCAGGATGAAAAATACATGCGGGCAGCCATAAACCTGGCCAAACGCGGAAGAAACATAGGAGAAGTCCCCATAGGATGCGTCATCGTTTACGAAGGAAAGATCATCGGACGGGGTTACAATAAACGAAAGAAAAAGAAGACCACCCTTGCCCATGCGGAGATCGAAGCTATCGCAAAAGCCGGAAAGGTCATTAAAGACTGGAGACTTGAGGACTGCGATATCTATATTACGCTGGAGCCCTGCCAGATGTGCGCAGGAGCCATAGTGCAGGCAAGGATGCGCCGCTGTATAATAGGCTGTAAAAATCCGAAGGCCGGATGTGCGGGCTCGGTTTTGAACATATTGCAAAATGATTCCTTTAATCACCGGGTGGAACTTACCGAAGGTGTGCTGGAGGAAGAATGCTCTGCGATGCTTACTGAGTTTTTTAAGGAACTCAGGTTAAAAAATGCGGAGCTTAAAAAAGCTGGAAGCGGAGGTGCGGATGAGCAGTTATCCATTAAAAATCGGTGAAGCAAATGCCATACCCAAGGGAACGGTTATCTTTGAGGAAAAGGATCCCATAACGTGCATATGCGCTGTTATCAAGGGTTCTGTTACGGTACAGAATGAGTATTTAAAGCTGGATCTCCCCACGGGTACGTTTCTTGGTATGCCCGACAGCATCAGCAGAAGATACCTTTTGAATTACATAGCCGGCCCCAGCTGCGTTATATATACCTTCCCCGTGGTTGAGTTTGAAGGCCTTAAAAACATGTTGTCCGGCAGCAACAAGGACTACAAGGGCCTGGTAGTCACCTCGCTTACCAAGATCTACGGCGAGATCATGAAGATCAACGAGCGTTATCTCTATCTTGCGGGGAAGCTCTATCCCGAACTCAGCGAAGGGTATGATAAGTATGTTAAGGCCTGCAAGAACGGCGGTATGCCCATAGAAGAGCTGACAGGCATAGATGATCTCAACCCCTATAAGGATGTTGACCCCATTCCTCAGGAAGAAAGGGATTATTATCTTGAAATGTCCATGATTCCGGGAAATGTGGTGAAAGCCTACTTTGGCGATTCTCTGGAAATGGTCATGAGAACCGTAAAGGAAACATCCGCTGCCCTGCTTAAGATGCTGGATAACACCTTAAATGCAGGCGCCTATATCAATGATTTTTATTCCGTTCTTTATAACGACGGCGACAACAATCTCTTGAGCCGTTCAGTGCATCTGTATAAGGAACTTGAAAGAAGCGGAAGGGCTGACAAGAGCCTTCTCACCCTGTGCGAAGAACTCAGAGACTTTTATCTGAAGGCAGAGCGCACCGTGGTGGACTGCATGGGCGGTGCACGGCCCGTGAACAAGGACAGGCTGAGACAGGTGATGGAGTCCTTAAGCGGCGGAGAAGAAGTGGGAGCCGATGCGGGAGCTGATGAGGCCGTAGCCGATGAAGACCTTTACAGGAGCTTAAAGAACTCCTTAAGGACAATTCTTGCCTTCGGAAACATCTCCGAAGGAGACGCCAAGGACTTTGAAAACCATATCAATGCTTTTGCGGATCTTAAAGACAGGCTCAGCAGCGAAGACAAGGAAAGAAAGCTGAGACATAAACTGGCAGACGGTTTTTACAAGATATACAGGGAGGTGTTCGTTGCAAGCCTGAATGCACCCAGACTGCCTAAGCCCGTAGAACTTTTCCTGAATTTCGGATATACGGATGAAAGACTTCTTACAAAGGAACAGGCTATCGAGCTATGCAAGCTTAAAATACAGACAAAGCAGAATTATTTCTGTCATATGTTTACTATACCCGAATGGCTGAGAGCCATATACGACGGTAAGAGAGAGCCCTCCAAAAACGAGTTTGATCTGGAATACAACGAATACTTAAGAGAAAGATTAAAGAACAGAGAGATCGATGAAAAACAGATGAAGACCCTTCAGGATGATAGGGAAAAAAAGCTGGATTTCGAGATCTTTAATATGTTTAAATATACGGAACGTATCGTAAACGGTTCCTTAAGTACCTTTGTACCCGTGCTCTGCAGCGAGCAGATCTCCGGAAGTCTTACAAAGGCTGTACTCACAAAGGACAGAATGGGACAGATGGTGCAGAGATACAGAGAGCTTGATTATTCAGCTTTCCACCGTGAACTGTTGTTTGCGGATAAAAATCTGAACATCGAAAAAGAGACCATAATGCTGGAAGTGGGACCGGACATCATCCTCTTCCCCTGCTTTGGCGGAAATGCCATCATGTGGCAGGAGATCAGCTGTAAGCATCGTGACAGCTCCGGGCGGTTCCTGTTCCCTATCCTTGTGGAAGGAAATCCCGACGATCTTTATATCAGAAATCTGGCCAGATTCCGTTGGGAGTTGTGCAGGACTATGCAGGGATCGGCATGGAACAATATACAGTTTAAGTCGCTTACATCGGAGTATTCCGATTACATTCAATATTACAGAAAGAACAGGGATCTTACCGAAGACAAGAAGGAAAAGATCAAGACTCAGATCGTTAAGGGCAAGAACAATGTAAGGGAAGTTTTTGTTCAGGACTATGAACAGTGGATCAAGTTTGAATCTCAGGGAGGAATGAAGTTAAACAAGACCTCCAGAGAGATCCTGGCTCTTTATTGTCCTTTCAATAAAGAAATACGTAAGAATCTGGTGACTCAGCCTGCTTTTTCGGATGCTCTGGGAAGATTTGACAGAGAGACTGCCAAAAAGGCCAAGGAACTGGAGCTCAGATACAGGTCTCTTGCAAAGGCCAAAGCGGAAATACCGGAAATTATGCAAAATACATTGAAATTTTACAAGGAGATGTAGATCAGTACAATGGATGACCGGAATTTTGACAGACTAAAAGAACTTCTGGCAGATGACCAGATCGATGAGGCACTAAAGCTGCTTCCGGCCCTTAATGAAAAGCGTGCAAGGACCGCATCGGACTTTATTGCTCTGGCCAAGGCCTACGGTAAGAAGGGGGATTTTCCTAAGGCTGAAAAGTTTTTCAAAAAAGCCTACAGGATCCGCCCTTCAAAACTCATGTATCATGATGTTATGGATGTCTGCCTGGAAACAGGGCATATAAGAGATGCCGAGGAATACTTAAGAGAATACGCCGCTCTTCCCATGAGGGATGATTTCAGCTATGAAGTATACAGATACAGGATACTGAAAAGGAAGGATGCTGACAGAAGTGAAGTGATCGAAGCTCTCAGGGCCATAAACGAGGTGGAATATACCGAAAAGTGGGCCTATGAACTGGCCAAACAATATCATAAAGCCGGTATGGGGTCTGCCTGCAGAGAAGAATGTGAAAAGATCGTAAGAACCTTTGATATGAGTCCCGTGGCGTCCAAGGCAGCTCTGCTTTTGGCTTATTACAACGGGGAAGTGAGCGCGGACGAGATAAAGAAGTCTGTTTCCCCCAGAACAAGACGTATGGGCGAAGAGGTTCTTGAAGCTGAAGAAATGGCTCATCCGAATGAAGAAAATCCTAACGATCCGGAAACCACGGAAGTGGGAACGGCTATATTTACTGAACCATCTCCCGATGATGCGGCAGCAGACATTATGGCGGCGGAAGCCAACTACGGACTTGAGGATATCGCAAGGGGTGTTTGCGACATAATCGAGGAGGAGAACGCCGAACCCGGGATAGAGGAGATCACAGCCGAGCATTCAGACCCCGAGATAGAGGAGATCACGGCGGAGCACTCAGACCCCGAGATAGAGGAGATCACGGCGGAGCATTCCGATCCCGAGATAGAGGAGATTGTGGCGGAACATTCTGAAGAGGAAGGCCCCAAATACGGACCGGAGTCCTTCGGGCTTATATCCCCGGAAGAGGAGCCGGATGATGAAGATGAGAAAAGAGAAGCGGATGACGAAGCGGATATCAGCAAAGAGATCCGTTCCAAAACCAGTCTGGAAGAAAGCTTTTTAAGGGAGCTTAACAGCAAAAGGTTCGAAAGGACCATGCCCCAATATGTTTTGTATTCCCCGAGGATGAATTACTCCGCTTCGGAGATCAAAGAAGGAAAACTCAGAAGCCTCCTTGTGGAGAACAAGGTGGATCTTGAAAGCATATACAGAAACTTCTTCAGGATCGACGATCTCAGAAGATCTTTGATCAAGTCTCTGGATCTTGCTGTAAATGAAAGAGATGCATTGTGCTTTGTATTTACCGGAGAAGAACAGTCGGGTAAAAGCACCCTGGCACTTAAGACCATCCATGTATTAAATGAGATCGGTGTATTAAAGTACGAAAAAACCGCCAAGATAAAGGGTGAGAAGCTGAATGAGGTGGATTTAAGAGGAAGGGCGGATGCTCTTTCCGATTGCAATATCCTTGTGGAAGAAGCGGGGATCCTTAACAAAGAAACATTGGAAATGCTGGTGGAGCTTTTCGGACAGAAGAACAACGGCGGTTGTCTGATCTTGGAAGACAGCATAAAAGAGATCAGCAGCCTCTTCAGGGCTAACGAAGAATTTAACGGAAAATTCAATAACAGGGTGCATATACCCAAGTATGGTCCGGATGAACTCATGGGCTTTGCTTATGATATTTTTTCCGACGAAAGCTATGCACTTGAGGCCTCGGCTGCGGACAACCTGAGAAGGACTATTATAAAGAAGACCACAGGTTTCGTGCCCAGACTTCCCGTTGTACTGGAATTGGCAGAGCGTGCGGTGGAAAATGCGGACAAACGGTTTGCACCCGAAATATTAAAAATGGCTGCCGAGGCAGCCATTGAGAATTATAATCTTGTAATACTGGATAAGGATCTCAAACCTTGAAAGTAAGGGAAACATCGGATTTCAGGGTTTGACCGCCTACAGACCTTACGTTCTTTGAAACGTTAAGGTGGTAGGAGGAATCCTTGGCATAGGCCTGCAGCGGTTCGATCTCTATCTCCTGGGTGTCGCTGTTATAGTGGATGGAAGTCTGAAGCTTGTTGCCGCTCATGTCGGTCACATTAAGATTATTATTGTTTACAGAGGCAGGGTCAAGAGGCGCAGAAAACTTAATGCGCCAAACGAACTTGCCTGTTTTAAATTTCAGTTTTTGTTTTACTTTTCCTTCAACCGCGTCAGGGGTGGATTCAATGTTGATAAAGTCCATTCATTTGCCTCCGTTGGAATACAGATCTGTAAAGTCTGTTAAGACTTATAGAACGATCGAAATGTCTATTACTACATATAGATATATCGGTATTGTAACACACTTTATTTAGGTTGAAAAGAAGAAAAAATTGCTTTACAAAAGCGTGTACATGAATTATCATAAAGGGTGGATTATCGTATTCACGATAAAGCTTTCCGCAGGGTTTGAAAGCGGAAAAATTATTGCTTGGGAGTTTTTTAATGGACCAGTATGTGATAAAGGGAGGCTCGCCGTTATGTGGCGAGGTTACAATCGGAGGAGCCAAAAATTCCGCATTGGGTATTCTGGCAGCGACAACACTGACAGAAGAAACGGTTACGGTGAATAATGTCCCTAACATTAAGGATATTGACTATCTTTTGCTTGCTCTGGAAGAGATCGGCGCAAAAGTCGACAGAAAAGACAGTCACACTGTAAGGATCAATGCTAAGGGCATCTCACCCCTTTCGCTTGACAACGAATATTTAAGAAAGATCAGAGGCTCTTACTATCTGATCGGAGCGCTTTTGGGACGTTTTAAAAAGGCCCAGGTAGTTCTTCCGGGCGGATGCAATATCGGAAACCGCCCCATAGACCAGCATATCAAAGGCTTTGAAAAGCTGGGAGCAAAGGTAGAGATAAAGCATGGTATGGTAATGGCTGAAGCTGTGGAACTCAGGGGAAATCATATTTTCCTTGACGTTGTAAGTGTAGGGGCCACCATAAATATCATGCTGGCGGCTGTTCTTGCAAAGGGACAGACCATTATAGAAAACGTGGCAAAGGAACCTCATGTGGTTGATGTGGCCAACTTCCTTAACAGCATGGGAGCGAACATCAAGGGTGCAGGAACCGATGTTATCAGGATACATGGTGTGGAGAAGCTTCACGGAAGCACCTACTCCGTTATCCCGGATCAGATAGAAGCGGGGACTTTTATGATAGCTGCGGCAGCTACTCATGGCGACGTGGTTATCGACAATGTTATCCCCAAGCACCTGGAAGCCATTTCGGCCAAGCTGGTTGAGATGGGCGTCGGGGTAGAGGAAAAGGACGATGCGGTTCATGTGTTCTGTCGTGAGAGAACAGGAAACACTCACATTAAGACCATGCCCTATCCCGGATTTCCTACGGATCTCCAGCCGCAGATGACCATGCTTCTGGCCTTGTCCATGGGAACCAGCGTTATCACCGAAAGCATATTCGAAGCCCGTTTTAAATACGTGGATGAGCTTGTGAGAATGGGAGCATCCATTAAGGTTGACGGAAATACTGCAGTTGTGGACGGTGTAGAGTCCCTGACCGGAGCTACGGTTTTCGCATCCGACCTTCGCGCGGGAGCTGCCCTGGTAATCGCAGGACTTACGGCTGAAGGCGTTACGGTTGTTGAAAATATCGAATATGTGGAACGCGGTTACGAAGGCTTCGAAGAAAAGCTGACTCAGTTGGGCGGCGTCATCAAAAAGATGGACAGCGAAGACGAGAAGGCTTTAAGAAAATTCAAAATTAAAGTATCCTGATCCTTTGAGGATTAAAATAAGCGGCATCCGAAGATGCCGCATTTATTATACTATTCCTACGATGTTAATGTCTCTTTCCGTAGAAAGATCTATGCACTCCGAATTGAGGAGACGCACGATGGGACGGGCGGGAGAGTGTTTGTTGACCATTACGATCTCTCCGATCTGACCGTTGCTTAAAAGCACGTATTGATTCAGGTAAGTGGAGATAACGTGCTCCATAAAGGTTAACAGATACTTGGGATCGTATTTTGAAAGTCCGTCATTTTCAAAAATATTAAGAACTTCCAGCGGGCATATAGGTCCGCGATAGCTTCTGGCTGCCGTCATGGCATCGTAAACATCCGCTATGGCCACGATCTTGGCAAATTCATTGATGTGACTTGCCATAAGACCGTCGGGATAACCGGATCCGTTCGAGCGCTCGTGATGCTGTAAAGCGGCAAGAGGGATACGGGAGTCGATGTTTATGCCTTTGAGCAGATCGTAACCTGCCTTGGAATGGCCCTTTATGATGTTGAATTCCTCTTCCGTGAGGGCGCTTTTTTTCTTTAAGATATTTTCGGGTATCGAAAGCTTTCCGATATCATGAAGAAGGCCGGAAAGGATCAGAACATCCGAATCTTTTCTGTTAAAGCCCAGCCACTGGGCAAATACGGTGCAGATGATGGCTACGTTAAGACCGTGGACGAAGGTGATATCGTCGAGATCACGTATGCACATCAGCATATCGAAAAGCTGGCCGTGACTGGCAACAGTGCTGTAAACATCGGCTACATTGTTGAGGAGCGCTTCCGTATCGAGATCTTTTCCCGTGGCGGCAAAGGCTCTCATCCTGTCTTCTACGCTGTTTAACGAGTTGGTGTAAGCGTTGGAAAAGTTTTTGAAATCATCGCTTTTCTTAACAAATTCCGTGTAACTTACAAAGTTCTCAGGTTCCTTTTTCTGCCTGGGAGGACGTTTTTTAACCTCATAAGAAACGGTCACTTCCCGAATGGAATAAAACTTAAGACGGGTAATGCTGTGGTCCGATAAAACTGTACCGGCGCTTAAAACAAGCTGATCCACACTATTATAAACGTCTTCGGTCAAAACCATTCCGGGTTTAACTTTTGCAATTGTGATCTTCTCGGTTTTCAAATGGACCTCCTTGAGACCGTATGGGTTACAATAAAATCGGACTTTTAAAACAGGTATTTCTTAAGTGCTTCTACTTTGTCGGTTCTTTCCCAGGGAAGATCCAGATCGGTCCTTCCGAAGTGGCCGTAAGAAGCGGTCTGCTTGTAAATGGGTCTTCTCAGATCCAGCATGTTGATGATGCCTGCGGGACGGAAATCAAAGTTTTCCTTGACAACCTTGGTAAGAGCAACATCGGAAAGCTTGCCGGTTCCGAAAGTATCAACCATTACGGAGGTGGGCTCAGCTACGCCGATGGCATAGGAAAGCTGGATCTCACATTTTTCTGCCAGACCTGCTGCCACAATGTTTTTAGCGGCATAACGTGCGGCATAGGAAGCGGAACGGTCAACCTTGGTGCAGTCCTTACCGGAAAATGCACCGCCGCCGTGTCTTGCATAACCGCCGTAGGTGTCAACGATGATCTTACGGCCGGTAAGACCGGAATCGCCGTTGGGACCGCCCACAACAAAACGACCTGTGGGATTTATGAAAAATTTGGTGTTTCCGTCAACAAGAGAGGAAGGAAGCACGGGATCGATGACATATTTGGTCACATCAGCATGGATCTGCTCCTGAGGGATCTCCGGAGCGTGCTGGGTGGAAACTACCACCGCATCGATGTGAATGGGATGTCCTGCTTCATCATATTCAACGGTAACCTGCGATTTGCCGTCGGGACGAAGATAAGGAAGGATACCTTCCTTGCGTACTTTGGTAAGCTGTTTTGTAAGCTTGTGAGCAAGGGAAATCGGATAGGGCATAAACTCTTCGGTCTCGTTGGTAGCGTAACCCAACAACATACCCTGATCTCCGGCACCGATAGCAGCGATCTCGTTTTCGGACATTTTGCCGGTCTTTGCTTCGAGGGCTTTGTCCACGCCCATAGCAATGTCGGGTGACTGACGATCGAGAGCGATCATGACACCGCATGTGTTTCCGTCGAAGCCGATTTCCGAGCTGGTGTAACCTATATCGCAAACGGTTTTGCGGACAATACTTTGATAATCAACGTTTGCTTTGGTTGTAATTTCACCCATAACGAGGACAAAACCGGTAGAGCAGGCTGTTTCGCAAGCTACTCTGGCCATGGGGTCCTGTTCCATTATGGCGTCGAGAATGGCATCGGAGATATTGTCGCAGACTTTATCGGGATGTCCTTCCGTAACTGACTCGGATGTAAATAATCTTTTATCCATATGTCTCCTTTTCAAAAAATGATGATAAATGTCTACCCTTTATAATAACGCAAATATGCTTTTTGTCAAGAAAAAAGAACGTTAAGTAAAAGGTGCAAAAATGCCTGCAAGTGTCTTAACACAAGGGATTATGGGCGAGTTAGCCGATGCTTACCAAAACGGCTGTCAAAACGCAATAAATATTTTATCTGTATATACAAAATATAAAGAAATGTGCTATAATCAACAATCAAGTATGGGCAGGGGTTACAAATGGAGGAAGTATGAATCTGCAAAAGAAGATCCTTATATCTTTTTTGATAATGATCCTGACTCCTTGCATCATCATAGGGATCCTTGGATTTATAGCCACAGGCATAGGCATTCACGGCTTCAGGACCGGTAATAACGACACCATCGCCATTATCACGCAGCCCATACACGCGCTTACGGAGCTCACACAGACCGAATACAATGAACTCAGTTCGTCGGTGGTGAGATTTCCCGATCGTATGGACAATGAAAAATGGCTGTCCGAAATGAATAAAAGGCTTAAGACCAAGTTTTCCTACATTGTTGTGGTCAAGGATGAAAAAGAGATCTTTGTGGGCGACATGGATGAGTATGACAAGGTAAGGACGGCGGTTCTTACAGGCATAGCTTCCCGCGGCGCTGCCTTTGACGGAGCTGTTTATGTAAACGGTGAGCAGCCGGTTTTGGTAAAGCATGGAAATGTGTATTTTTCGGATGGTTCGGAAGGGTATTTCCTCATAGTTACGGAAGCCACCACGCTGTTTAAAAGGATGACAAGATCATTTGCCACCGGAGTTATCATCGGCGCAGTGCTGGTAGCGATCATGGCTGCAGCGCTTATTGCATGGATCAACGACAGCATATTTAAGCCTCTTGAAAAGCTCAGGATAGGCACCAGAGAGATCGGAGCAGGTAACCTTAATTACAAACTGAGTCGTGAACAGAACGATGAGATCGGTCAGTTGTGCAACGATTTCGAAGAAATGCGGCGGCATCTTAAGACTCAGATCGACCAGAGAGAGCAGTATGAGCAGGATGTGAGGGAAATGATCAGTAATGTCTCCCATGACTTAAAGACACCCCTGACTGCCATCAAAGGATATGCGGAAGGGCTGCTGGACGGAGTCGCGGACAACAAGGAACGACAGGATAAGTACCTGCGTACCATAGTGGTAAAAGCCACGGACATGACCCTTCTGGTAGATGAGCTTTCCTACTATTCAAAGCTGGACAACAACAAACTTCCTTACAATTTTGAAAAAGTAAATGCGGTGGGTTACTTCGGAGACTGCGCGGAAAGCTATGCAAACGAGCTGGAAATGAAGGATTTTACCGTAAAGTTCATTTCCGAGATAGACCCGGAGACCGTAGTCAGCATAGACTGCGAACAGATCAGGAGAGTAATGAACAACCTGATCGGAAATTCGGTCAAATACAGAAACACGGAAGTACACGGGAAGATAGACATAAAGCTGACCGATTCGGGAGATTCGGTCAGGATATCCGTATCCGACAACGGTATAGGAATTTCCAAAGAAGCCCAGCCCCACATTTTTGAGAGGTTTTACAGGGCAGATAAATCCAGGACATCAGGCCGGGCAGGCACGGGAATTGGTCTGGCCATTGTAGATAAGATAATCAAAGAACATAAAGGCAGAGTTTTTGTAAAGAGTGAATTGGGAAAGGGGACCACGATCTCGTTCACAGTAAAGAAAGGAGCACAACAAACAAATGGCTAAAATTTTAATCGTAGAAGATGATGCATCCATCGCAGAACTTGAGAAAGACTATCTTGAACTGAACGGATATTCGGTTGACATCGATGCGGACGGGAGAAGCGGACTTAAGGATGCATTGGAAAAGGAATACGATCTTCTGATCTTAGACATTATGCTCCCCGGTGAGGATGGCTTCGAGATCTGTAAGCAGGTAAGGGAAAAGAAGAATGTTCCCATCATCATGGTTTCCGCAAAGAAAGAGGACATCGATAAGATCAAGGGTCTCGGCTTCGGTGCGGATGACTATATGACCAAGCCTTTCAGCCCCAATGAACTGGTTGCACGTGTAAAGGCACATATTGCCCGTTTTGAAAGACTTTCCGGCGAAAGCGGAAGAGCAAGCGAGATCATTGAGATCCGCGGACTTAAGATAGATAAAGCTTCCCGCAGAGTATTTATCAACGGCGAAGAGAAGAACCTCACCAAGAAGGAATTTGACCTTCTTACTTTCCTTGCAGAGCATCCCGACAGAGTTTTCGAAAAAGAAGAGCTCTTCAATCGTATCTGGGAAATGGAATCCTACAGCGACGGCGATATCGCAACGGTTACGGTTCACATCAAGAAGATCAGAGAAAAGATCGAGGAGGATGCCACCAACCCTCAGTACATCGAGACTATTTGGGGTAAGGGCTACAGATTCAAAGTATGATATCAGAGGCTATGACGGGCCTTGGAAAAAAGCGCTCGACAATCAGGGAAATATTTGAATACGGCAATCAGAGAGCAAAGATCGTGGGCAGAGAGAATATTTTTGACTTCTCTTTGGGTAACCCAAGTGTTGCGCCTCCGGATTGCGTTACGGAAGAGATCCGAAAGTTTGTTTCGGAGGAAAGACCGGAGGTGCTTCACGGCTATACCTCAGCCACCGGTCTCGAATGGGTGAGACAGGCTATGGCCGACAGCCTTAATTCTGCCTACGGAACGAATTTCA
>JAFSWD010000038.1 GCA_017444675.1 Lachnospiraceae bacterium | reverse complement strand
GCAAACTTTCTCCTCGGTTTTTAGGTTTTGTTTGCTTTTCTTTTTTATTTTTGCTTCCCGGTAATTCAAAAAGCAAACTTTCTCGCCGGTTTTCAGGTTTTGTTTGCTTTTCTTTTTTATTCTAGCTTCCCGGAAATTCAAAAGGCAAACTTTCTCTTCGATTTTCAGGTTTTGTTTGCTTTTCTTTTTTATTTTTGCTTCCCGGAAATTCAAAAGGCAAACTTTCTCTTCGGTTTTTAGGTTTTGTTTGCTTTTCTTTTTTATTTTTGCTTCCCGGAAATTCAAAAGGCAAACTTTCTCCTCGATTTTTAGGTTTAGTTTGCTTTGTAGGAAAATGAACCTCTAACCCCGTCCCCGGGTGTCAAAAAAAGCAAACTAACCCGAAAAACCTCGGTGATAGTTTGCTTTGTACATATTACAGTTCCCAGATCTCTTCGGCGTAGTCCTTTATTGTGCGGTCGGAGGAGAACTTTCCTGCATTGGCCACATTCATAAGGCATTTATGCCCAAAAGCTGTGCCGTCCTTGTAGTCGCGGTTTGCACGAAGCTTGGTCTCCACATAGGAATCGAAATCCGCGAAGATAAAGTAGTGGTCGGGCTTGTGCCAGGAAGCGCCGTCCAGAAGGGAGGTATAAAGTTCCTTGAACATGCCTGTACCCTTGTCGGAGAAGGTTCCGTCCACCAGAGTGTCCACCACCCTCTTAAGGCGGGGATTTGAGTTGTAGATCTTCCTTGAATCGTAGCCGTTTGCCTTAAGGGCATCGATCTCTTCCACCCTCTTTCCGAAGATGTAGTTGTTTTCTTCACCGGCTTCAGCTACGATCTCCACATTGGCTCCGTCGTAGGTGCCGAGAGTAACCGCGCCGTTAAGCATGAGCTTCATGTTGCCGGTTCCTGAAGCTTCCGTTCCTGCGGTGGATATCTGTTCCGAAAGGTCCGCTGCCGTGCAGAGCTTTTCCGCATAGGAAACATTGTAGTTCTGTACGAAGACCACCTGCAGCTTGTCCTTCATTTCCGGATCGGAGTTAATGAGCTTTCCGATCTCGTTGATATATTTGATTATGCCCTTTGCCCTGAAATAACCGGGAGCAGCCTTGGCTCCGAAGATAAAGCACATGGGTGTAAAGTCCTTGATCCGTCCGTCCTTAAGTCCGAAGTAGATGTCAAGGATGGAAAAAGCGTTAAGCAGCTGTCTCTTGTACTCATGAAGACGCTTCATCTGCACATCGAAGATAAAGTCGGGATTGATCTTAACCCCCTCCTTCTCCAGGATATAGTCCGCCAGCTGCATTTTCTTCACCCTCTTGATCTCGTTGAACTTTCTTACAGCCTCCGGATCATCCGCAAGGGGCTCCAGTTTTTTAAGCTCCTCAAGTTTGGTAACCCAGGTCTGTCCGATGGCATCGTTTATAAAGCCGGTCAGTTCGCGGTTACACAGTGCCAGCCAGCGGCGCTGGGTGATACCGTTGGTCTTGTTGTTGAAACGCTCGGGGTAGATCTTGTACCACTCTTTTAAAGCATCATTTTTAAGGATCTCCGTGTGGATAGCCGCCACGCCGTTGGTGGAATGGGTGGCATATATAGCCATTCTGGCCATGTGGATCAGATTTCCGTCAATGATATTGTAGTTTTCTATGGAATAGGGAGCAAGATCCTCTTTGGAGAGTTCCTTGACCATAGCACGTTGTAAAGCCTGAACATACTTGTAAACGTGGGGGATCACCGACTTGAACAGGGCCACATCCCACTTTTCCAGCGCTTCCGCCATAACCGTATGATTGGTATAGGCAAAAGTCTCCTTAGTGATCTTAAGTGCCGCCTTAAAGGTCAGTCCCTCTTCCTCCACCAGTATCCTAAGGAACTCGGGGATAGCCACTGTGGGATGGGTATCGTTCAGCTGGATGGCATATTCATTGCCGAACTTTTTATAATTGTTTCCATTCTTCTTTTTGAAATTCCGGATCATATCACGAACGGAAGCTGCGGAAAAGAAGTACTGTTGCTTAAGCCTCAGCTGCTTCCCCGCCTTCATGGAATCGTTGGGATAAAGCACTGCGGAAATGCCGAAAGCCGCGTTTCTGTCAGCCGCCTCCTTCGCGTATTCCTGGTTGTTGAACAGGTCAAAATCAAATTCCCTGACCGGCTCAGCCTGCCAAAGTCTTAAGGTGTTCACCTTCTTGCCGCCGTAGGCGATGACCGGCATATCATAAGGCACTGCCCATACGTCTCCGTCCTTAAAGTGCACCAGCACCTTGTCCTCTTCGCATCTTTTTGACCAGGGATCTCCGTCCTTCATCCAGTCATCGGGCTCTTCCGTCTGGAAACCGTCCTTAAAAGACTGCTTGAAAAGGCCGTACTTGTAGCGGATACCGTAACCGTTCAGGTTGTACCCCAAAGTGGCGCCGGAATCCAGGAAGCAGGCCGCCAGACGTCCCAGTCCGCCGTTTCCGAGGGCCGGATCCTCTGTCTCTTCCAGTTCCCCGGGATCTCTGCCGTTCTCGTACATGAGCTCGGTAAACTGTCCCAAAAGCCCCATGTTCAGCAGATTATTGTAAGTCAGTCTTCCGATCAGGAACTCTGCAGAAAGATAGGCTGCCTTTTTGCCCCCGGCATTCAGTGCCTTCTCCGGGAAGTCGTATCCCAGCCTGTTTACAGCCGCTTTTGCCACCGCTGCATATATTTCGTCGACACTTGCATCTTTCACTGTCTTTCCGTAATCAAGTTTCAAAGCTTCAACAACATTTGTCTTAAAATTTTCCATTTATTCCTCCGACATTTAGTGGATCATTAAATCCCTTTTTTATGCCCTTCCGTAGGTTTCGGCCATGTTTTTGTAGTATTTCGTATCAATGGACTTAAGCTGCTCTGTTGTAACTCTCCAGCGCCAGTTTTCTCCTATGGTGGAAGGGAAGTTGGTCCTTGCTTTGTTGTCAAGGCCCAAAAGATCCTGAACCTGCAGGATGGCAACTCTTGCAACTGATGCATAGGCTGCTCTGATCATCATCTTGGGCAGCTCCTCTTCGGTGGCTGCATTGTAATAATTCATGAGTTTCTTTAACTCCGCCACCTTACATG
Source organism: Lachnospiraceae bacterium (assembly GCA_017444675.1). Taxonomy (GTDB): domain Bacteria; phylum Bacillota; class Clostridia; order Lachnospirales; family Lachnospiraceae; genus RGIG3528. The sequence goes on along the minus strand of JAFSWD010000038.1, from coordinate 3,041 downwards.
ACAGTAAAGAGCCTGCAAGAGTCTCGTTGTCATGGGTTCCTATATACACTATGAGATTGTCGGTGGTGAAATTGTGGGGAAGATAAGGATTGTCCGGATTTCCGTCCAGAGCAAATTCCAGGATCTTCATACCCGGGTAATTGTTCTTATTTATAAGGTCCTTTACGGGTTTGGTCAGCACTCCCAGATCCTCGGCGATAAGCTTGGTATCGGGTATCACTTCATTTATCATATCGGTAAGCTTCTTACCCGGTCCCTTTATCCACTTGCCTTCAACGGCTGTAGGACAGGTGGCGGGGATGGACCAGTAATTAACTATACCTATAAAATGGTCGATCCTTACCACATCGTAACGCTTTCCGCAGGATCTCATTCTTTCCGCCCACCAGGAAAATCCGTCCTTTTCCATCACTTTCCAGCGATAGAGGGGGTTGCCCCAACGCTGTCCCGTAACGGAAAACATGTCAGGCGGAACTCCGGCGATATTTATCTCTCTGAGATCCTCATCCAGTTCGAAAAGATCGGGATGTACCCATACGTCCGTGGAATCCAGTGCCACATAGAGAGGGATATCTCCTATGATCTCAATTCCGAGACCGTTCACATACTTTTTAAGCCTGTTCCACTGCTCTTCAAACTTATACTGAAGGAACATCCAGAAATCTATGTCATCTGCCAGTTTTTTCTCTAATTCCTTTACCCTGTCAGGTTTTCTCTTTCTGATATCATCATCCCATTCCTGCCAGGACCTGCCGCCGTTTTCGGTCTTTACCGCCATGTAAAAAGCATAGTCCGGTAACCAGTAAGTATTTTCCGAAACAAACTTCTTATAGGAAGCTTTTGTTTTGTGATCACTGTTTTCATAAGCAACCCTAAGGACTATGAACCTGTTCCTGTAAACAGCTTCATAGTCCACATCCGAAGAGTTGCCTCCCCAGCAGATCCCTTCCATATCTTCCTTTTTTAAAAGCCCTTCCTCCACCAGCATATCGGGATCGATAAAATAAGGATTCCCCGCAAATGCGGAAAAGGATTGATAGGGAGAATCTCCGTAGCTTGTAGGCCCCACAGGAAGCACCTGCCAGTACTTGGCTCCGGTCTCTTTTGCAAGATCCGCAAATTCATAAGCTGCCTTTCCCATTGTCCCTATGCCGTAGGGAGAATTAAGGGCGCTTATGGGCATTAACAATCCTGCTCCTCTTTCCAATTCTTTTCTCTCTTTTTTCATGTTTGCCTCCCAAACATTTCCGCCGTTTTAACGGCTGTAAACCATAATCTTACCTTCTCTTATGTGATCATTTTTAAGTCGACTGATTTTCGTAAATTTTCGTAATGCATAATAATAGTACACTTATTTTCCCCATCTGTCAATAAAAGTTTCGTGTTTTTTCGTAAAAAGGTTACTGTTCGCGGATCTGTGGCTTGCTAAACCTCTGAAAGTCGTCTTTCAAAGAGGTTTGGCAAGTCACAGATACTGCGTAGCAGTGACCGCCCCCCTCCAAATGGGCAAGCAGCGAAGCGGATTGCGAATTCCGGGGATCGGCGCGAACAGTGTCTATTTTCCCCTCTTGCCACCGACAGCTCAAATAACTATAATATCCTTAATATATACGGAGGCAATTATGTACCAGATAGATTTTAATCATCCCGTCCACGTGCATTTTCTCGGCATCGGCGGGATTTCAATGAGCGGTCTCGCAAAACTTTTGTTATCCAGAGGCTTTAAAGTTTCCGGATCCGACGACCACGATTCCCCGCTTCTGAATGAGCTCAGAAGTCTTGGAGCCCATATCTTCCTCGGCCTTAAGGCAGAAAATATCTCGGAAGATATGGATGTAGTGGTTTACACCGGAGCCATTCATCCGGATAATCCGGAATTTGCCGCAGCAAAAAACAAAAATCTTCCCATGCTGAGCAGAGGTCAGCTGATGGGAGAACTAATGAAGAACTTCCATCATTCCGTAGGCATTTCCGGAACCGACGGAAAAACCACCACCACCTCTCTTCTGTCCCTGATGCTCCTGGATGCGGACCTTGATCCCACCATTTCCGTAGGCGGTATCATACCCGAGATAAATACAAATTTCAGGATCGGCGGCGACCGGCACTTCGTGGTGGAGTCCTGTGAATACACCAATTCCTTTTTGGACTTTTTCCCCACCGATGCCATCATCCTTAACATCCGTGAAGATCATCTGGACTTCTTTAAGGATATAGATGATATAAGAAATTCCTTCCGCCGCTTTGCGGAGCTGGTCCCCGCAGACGGTATCACCGTGATCAACGGCGAGATAGACGACTATAAGGAACTGTTTAAAGGTATAAAGAGCACCATAAAGACCTACGGCCTTGCAGAAGACAAAGACGCCGATCTTTCGGCCTTCAACTATATGGCCGCGGATATCTCCTATGATGATATGGGGCGCGGAAGCTACGATCTCTATGAAGACGGAAAATTCATCGCTCATGTGTCCTTGGGACTCATGGGCCGTCACAATGTTTCCAACTCCCTGGCCGCTATAGCCGTTGCACTAAAGTACGGCGTACCTGTTCCTTCCATGTTAAAGACTCTTAAAAGTTTTGCAGGTCCCAGACGCCGCTTGGAACACAAGGGAACCTTTAAAGGCGCTTCAGTTTACGATGACTATGCCCACAATCCGGACGAGATCCGCTCCACCCTTACCACCGCCCGCAGGTTTAAGGGCAAAAGGATAGTTACGGTCTTTCAGCCCCACACCTTCTCCAGGACCAAGGCCCTGTTGCCGGAATTCGTGGAAGCCCTGTCCTTATCGGATGTCATCATTATGGCAGACATATATTCCGCCAGAGAGACAGATGACGGAACCATATCCTCAAAAACCGTAAGGGACCTTCTGGTGAAAAATGGTAAGGAAGCATACTATTTCTCGACCTTTAAAGAAATTGAAAATTTTTTATCCGATTTTTCATCAACAGATGATCTGTTGATAACTATGGGTGCCGGAGACGTTGTAAATATTGGAAATGAACTCCTCGGTCTATAGTTTTCCACGTTATCCACG
>JAFSWD010000037.1 GCA_017444675.1 Lachnospiraceae bacterium | reverse complement strand
GTTCTGCCGGTGAAGATCAGATCTTCACGGCGCATATATTTCTTATGATCCACCAGGAAGTACTCCTGCTCGGGACCTACCGAAACGGATACGTGAGTAACATCCTCTTTTCCTATAAGCTTAAGTACTCTCACGGATTCACGGCTTAAAGCATCCATGGAACGAAGAAGAGGTGTCTTTTCGTCCAAAGCTTCTCCCGTATAAGAACAAAAGGCTGTGGGAATGCAAAGAGTAACGCCTGCAGCGTCTTCCTTTACAAAGGCAGGGGAAGTGCAATCCCATGCCGTATAGCCTCTGGCTTCAAATGTCGCTCTCAAACCTCCCGAAGGGAAAGAGGAAGCATCGGACTCGCCTCTTATAAGCTCCTTGCCCGAAAACTCCATTATAACTTTACCCGCTTCACCGGGCGCAATGAAGGAATCATGCTTTTCGGCTGTGATCCCCGTCATAGGTTGGAACCAATGGGTATAATGAGTTGCACCTTTCTTAATGGCCCAATCCTTCATGGCATTTGCCACCACATCGGCTATGGCCGGATCCAGTTCATCGCCGTTCTCCATGGTTTTCTTAAGAGATGCGAATACATTTTCCGGCAGGCTTTGCTTCATGACGGTCTCGTTAAAAACGTCAACGCCGAATATCTCCTGAATTAAATCTGACATTTCTTTTTCCTTTCGCCCGTTTCTTTGGGAAGCGGAGTCATTTTATTTACGATCCGATTTAACGGATTGTTCTTTAACTTCTCTGAATACTGCCACTCCGAGAGGAGGCAGATCCATAACGATGGAATTGTCCTGTCCATCTTTCGGTACAGCCTTGGATCTTATGACCCTGGGATTTACATTACCCTGTCCGCCGTACTTCACATTATCCGAATTAAGTATCTCCTTATATTTTCCTGCTTCGGGAACTGCCTGAACAAAGTCCTTGTACACAATGGGTGTAAAATTGCAAACAAACAGGAGACAGCCGCCGTCTTTTCCCCTTCTTATGAAGGAGACTATGCTGTGATCCGCATCCTGACAGCTCATCCATTTAAAGCCTTCCGGGATGAAATCCATGTCGTAAAGAGCCGGATCGCTGCAATACAGATTAAAGAGGTCCTTACAATACAGATGCATCTTACCGTGCATCTCGTATTTGTCTATGAGCCACCATTCAAGACTCTTACCCTCATTCCATTCGGAAAACTGGGCAAAATCCTGTCCCATGAAAAGGAGCTTCTTTCCGGGATGACCTATCATAAAGCCGTATGCTGCTCTAAGGTTGGCAAACTTCTCTTCATATTGGCCCGGCATCTTATTAACCAATGAACCCTTGCCGTGAACCACCTCATCATGAGAAAGCACCAATACAAACTTCTCGCTGTAAGCATACATCATTGAGAATGTAAGACAGCCATGGACTCCTTTTTTGAACAAAGGATCCTGCTCCATATATTTAAGGAAATCGTTCATCCAGCCCATGTTCCACTTTAAGGTGAAGCCCAGGCTGTTGTTCTCCTCCACCACGCCGGTAACATTGGGCCAGGCGGTGGATTCTTCAGCTATCATGAGTACATTCTTGTTTCTCTTATTCATCATGGAATTCAGATGTTTAAGGAATTCCATGGCATCATAGTTTTCTCTGCCGCCGAAGGGATTGGGCAGCCATTCTCCGTCCTTACGTCCGTAATCCAGATAAAGCATGGAAGCTACCGCATCCATTCTGATACCGTCGGCATGAAACTCTTCAACCCAGTACAGGGCATTGGCGATCAGGAAGTTGGACACTTCCGGGCGCTGCAGATTGTAGATCAAAGTTCCCCAGTCCGGATGTTCTCCCCTTCTCTTGTCAAAATGCTCATAAAGACAGGTACCGTCAAACTTTGCCAGACCGAAGGCATCCTTGGGAAAATGGGCCGGAACCCAGTCAAGGATAACTCCTATCCCGTTCTTATGCATATAATTTACAAAATACATGAAATCGGAAGGTGTTCCGAATCTGGAGGTGGGCGCATAGTATCCGGTAACCTGATATCCCCAGGAACCGTCAAAGGGATGTTCCATCACGGGAAGAAGTTCCACGTGGGTATAGCCCATATCCTTCACATATTCACAGATCATTACCGCCAATTCCCGATAATTGTAAAAGCTGCCGTCTTCTTCGGAAGGCTTCTTCCAGCTTCCCAAATGGACCTCATAAATGTTCATGGGTCCTTTAAGAGGGTCTTCCTTCTCACGCTTTTTGATCCATGAGCTGTCACTCCATTTGAAATTATCTATATCAAATACCACCGAGGCATTGTCCGGCCTCTTTTGTGAACAGGTGGCATATGGGTCGGCCTTAAATATGGTAGCGCCGCCCTTGGTGGTGACCGCAAATTTATAGAGAGCACCGTTATCAAGTCCCGGAACGAACAGGGAATAAACGCCGTGCTTTTCATCGAATTCCATAAGGGATCTTCTTCTGTCCCAAAGGTTAAAATCACCCACAACGCTGGCAGAGGAGGCATTTGGAGCCCAAACGGCAAAGCGCACGCCCTTTACCCCGTTCAGTTTCATCACCTTCGCTCCCAGAGTCTTATATATTTCATAATTGATGCCCTTGTTGAACAGATCCAAAGCCTCTTCTTCAAGGACCGGATCAAAAGCATATGTATCCTCGGTTTCGTAATCCGTACCGTCCGGATAGTATAAAGTAAGTGTATATGCTTTATTTTCGGTTCCCGGTATCATAACACCGTAAAACCCTCTATCATCAAGTCTCTGCATCTCAAACTTGCTGCCGTCTTCTTTCACGTTAACAACAGCACCGCAGGCATCAGGATAAAAACAGCAGATCCTTGTCATGTCTCCCATCACCTTTGGACCCAACACATCAAAGGGATGTTTTGTAAAACCGTAGATTATTCCCTCAATATCAGTACGATTTAACTCCATTCTCTTCTCTCCTTCATAAATCTCCCGATCATAAGCTCTAATCCGCTATTTAATTGAATTGCATCCCCATTGGATTTCTTTACTCAAGATACCATTCATCCTTCTTGGTGTTCTCTCCTCCGTCCTCAAAGGACTCTGTGTACTCAGGCTTTGCAATTTTCGTGGGAGCATCCGCTCCGCCGATCGCATCTTCTCCGTTTCCCGCTTCTTCCGCAGCCTTCTTTTGGTTTTCAATGGTCTGCAGGACATATTTCTTCAATACCTTTTCCATCATGAAAGAGCCCAAAAGGGTTCCGAGAGCCACTCCGAAAAGGAGTACAAAGCCCATGGTGAGATAAGTGAGAAGGATCACCGCAACCCACATGAGAAATGAAAGAATGGTGCACCAGAAATGTTTAACGGAAATACCAAAGGAAAACTTAAAGGCCGACTTAAGATCCATGCTGAATCTTGAGATCACAGGGCATAAATAAATGAACAATCCGGATATAAAGAATGTGATGATCAAGAATACACCGAGGAAAATAACGCCCTTCGAATCCTGCTCCTTAACAAGAGCCCAGGAATATTGAAAATCAATATATAAAAGCCATGCAAGAATGAAAAAGATCACTGATGCCAAAGCGCCCTGCCTGAAGTTTGCCTTAAAGCTTCTTATAAACTCCTTTACAGCATAACTTCTGGAACGTCTTACCGATTTAACCACCGAATAATACATGGCGATCATTGAAGGGATAAATACCACAAGAGAAGCTGCAGCCAGTACAAGAAAAATAAATATTTGTGTAGATCCGTATAAATAGAGAAATCCTCCGAAAGGTACATACAACAGTAACCATACCAGATTAAGTACAATTATATCAAACGCCTTCCCCATGAAAGTAAAAAAAGCGTTATCAGGATTAAAAATATTACCCATTCCCATAAAATTAAACCTCCAAGTAAGTCATTCCGTAAAAAATGCATATAAGCCTAATATATCATCAATTGAAATATTTTAGCCTATATGCACTGATTATGCAAATGAAATTTTCAAATATAACCTATAAGAAAAGCTGTTTACTTTGAAAACCTGAAGCCGTAAAAATCAAATCTGCTTCCCGGAAGGAAAATGAATTCAAGTTTTCCCGATCCACGCATATCCTTAAGATCAAAATCCATATATCCTCTGTCTCCGGCAGTGTATTCAAGGATAGCGGTCTTTATCTCATTGCCGCTTTCCAGATGGAGATGAATTGAACACTTGGGAAGATCTGTCCTGCCGAGAATACGTATGCTTGAGGCTCCTTCCGAAAGATCTATGTCATTAAAGGTAAGGGTAACGTTGTTTCCGATGTTAAGCACCGCATTGGGTGTCCTGTCAAAGGAATCTCCGGTTACGGATGCCAGGAAAGAACAATCCAGTTCTTCATATGCCTTATTATATTTCTTAAATACAAATCCCTTAAAATGCAGCTTATTGGTGGTCATAAAGCAGAGTTCATGTATGCCTTTAAGCTTCTCGGGCAGTTTATAGGTCTCTTCCTGATAAACGTTCCAGACAGAGGGCTTGCAATAATTGATGGTGGTAAGGAATCTTCCGCCCTTTAAAGGATTTCCGTCGTAAACGTCCACAGGGAAGTTGGCTCCCGAAAGACTGAAGATCCAGATGGTAAACTCATCAGATCCGTAATCTCCGAAATCAAGGTTACTCAGAACAAAGCCGCTTTCTCCGTCGGATGCCGTAGCCACACCCTTCTCGTTTCCGCATCCCACATTTCCCACAGAATCGGAATAGAGTCCCGCGGATACAAACTCATAAGGATCCAGAAAAGCTTCTCCGAAGCCTTCTGCCTTCATTTCCAGCTGGGATATTATGGTTATCTTATCTTTTTCCGTTGAATAACATCTGAGAGTAAAGTCACCGTCTCCGATGGCAGAAACTGCCGCTTCGTTTCCCCTTGCTTCCACTTTCACATAGCTTATCTCTATGCCTGCGCTGTTTACTGCTATCCAGTGTAAGTCACAACGGGCATTTTCGGGATAAACTTTTGCCTTTACCTTTATTTCGTTATGATCCGGGTTAAGGATCGATCCTTCCGTGCATAATTCTATCTTTCTTACGGGGATCCTGTCCTTAAGCATTTTAACGGTAACCTTTATGTCACCTTCGTCCACGCTTTTAACCATGGCCATGAGTTTTCCGTTAAAGAGCTTACGAACATCACTCTCATATTGATCATAGTCGGTGGAATCACCGTTATCAAGGCCCAAAAGACGGGCATTTTCCGATAGCGTTACCTGTACATAGTTCATGGCATTCTTTACTTCAAAGCCGTCCTTATCCAGCATTGAAATATCTACAAAGTAAAGACTTCTGCCATCCTGAGGGATGAGGCAGGAAGCGGTTCCCTTATCCGAATCTGCCGTAACCTCTCTTACTCCTTCAACCTCTTCAACCTGAATAAGGGGAGTAACCGCATCCGAGAAGGAATGCTCCACTGCTTCCGCCACCTTTTTATGATCCTTGTCATAGGCTGCAACCCTTATCTCTCCCCTGTGATAGGGAACCTTCCAGGTGGGTACCAGCACATCACCGTGGGCATGATCTATCTCTTTAATGCCCATGCTCTTTCCGTTAACAAAAAGCTCTGCCGCGGAACAATTGGTGGTGCATCTTACATCTATCATCTGGCCCTCGTTCCAGTCCCAATAAGGGAAAAGATGAACCACTGTACCGTCTTCGGGTCTTGTCCATTCGGACGCAAAAACAAAGGCACCGTCCTTGGGAAAACCTGCGGTATCAAACTGGCCGAAGTAACTGTTCTTGGTGTGATAAGGAGTAGGCTCTCCGATATAGTCAAAACCGGTCCAGAGATATTGTCCCATGGAAAAGTCATGGTCTCTCTCAGCTTTTACGCAGTCCTCCACAGACTTGGCTCCCCAGCTGGTATTTGAATTGCCGAGGGAGGAACATTGCTCGTCTATTTCAGACATTACCACTCTGTCATAGGGGAAACGATAAACACCGCGGCTGGAAACCAGAGAAGCGGTCTCACTTCCGTAGATCACCCAGTCGGGATGCTGTTTGTGGTGCTCATCATAATATCTTTCGGCATAGTTGTATCCGGCTACCTTAAGGATGTCCGCGCATTTCTGGGCATTTTCCCAGGGCATGTAATTGGATCCTATGGTAACAGCTCCGTTTTTTAAGGGATCGTGTTTACGCACTTCCTCCAACAGGTACTTGGTGATCTCCTGACCATGCGCCGATGCATGGGTATCTCCGATCTCATTACCTATGGACCACATGAGAAGACAGGCCCTGTTTCTGTCACGGCAAACCCAGCTCTTTACGTCCTTCGCACTCCATTCCTTAAAGAATCTGGCATAGTCATACTTAGTCTTTGCCCCTTCCCACATGTCGAAGGATTCGATCATTACAGGGAAGCCCATTTCATCGCAAAGGTCCAGCAGCTCTCTGGCGGGCATGTTGTGACTGGTCCTTATGGAATTCACGCCGATCTTTTTAAGTTTCCTTAGCCTTCTGGCTATGGCTTCCTTGTTTACAGCGGCACCAAGTATACCCAGATCGTGATGTTCACAGGTACCGTTTATCTTAAAATGACGGCCGTTAATGAACAGTCCCTTGTCCGGATCCATTTTGATATCTTTAAATCCGATATTGAATTCATCACTGTCTACAAGCTCTCCCTTTTTCAAAAGCTCAGCCCTGAATCTGTAAAGCACGGGCGATGCCGGATCCCAGAGCTTAAGGTTCTCTATCCTTTCCCTAAAGCCGGCCTCATCTCCCGAAACCTTCACTTCCTTCACAAATACAGCCTCTTTATCCGAAGCTTTTTCAAAGATCGAACATCTTAAGGTCAAGTCCTCGGACTCAGTCCTTAACCTACTGCTTACGGTAATATCAAAATCTCCCTCGTCCTCCCGGAGACTTACGGTATCGCTGTGAACATATGTACCGTCGATCTCCAGATGATCGCAGGCCTTTACTATCATATAGACGTTTCTGTATATGCCTGCTCCGGAATACCATCTGGTATTGGGGCTCTGATTCCTTGCCAGTACCAGCACTCTGTTGGTACCCTTTTTAAGAGCCATAGTTATATCAAAAAAGAAAGAAGAATAACCGTATTTCCATTCCCCTATCTTAATATCATTCACATAAACCTCAGAGTCCATGTAAACGCCGTCAAAATAGAGGAAGGCATAGCCTCCCTCAGGTATTTCGGGCTTTTCAAAGTCCTTAATATACCAGCCGAGAGAATCCTCATAAAGATTGGCGGTATCATGCACCAGCCAGTCATGAGGTATCTCCACGGCCTTAAATTTTTCTTCCTTTGCCAAAACTTCTGCCTTTTCGGCATCAAGTCCGGTCTTTAAAAACTTCCAATTCCCGTTAAAAAGTGTTCTCATCTTCTCTCCATCGAGGCGGGAATTATTTTACGGCTCCAAAACCAAGGATAGTGAATTTCTTGTCCTCGTCTCCCTTCTGCATACGCACAACCACCTTGTGGTCGGAAGGAGCATTTTCATTAAAAACAAGCATCGCATGGCAATGGGTCCAGCCCACCTTACGTGGATTCATTGTAACCGAAATTTTATCATTGTCAAGTACTTCCGCCGTACCGTACTCGGGAGAGGAACTGTCCTTAAAGATAATGAACAGCTTCGAGCAGTTTATCTTAAGAACGAACTCATCTTTACCCGAAACATGATGCCAGTTGTACGGGAACTCGGGAGTCTGGGTCAGATCAAAATTCATTTCCACGGACTGAAGTTCCTTATCGGTTTCCGTGAAGGAGCCCACACTGATCTCAGCACCTTCAAAACTGTCTTTTGTATCAAAAAGCTTCACATCTTCAAAATCCGCTCCGATGGCAGGTGCCACATCAAGTTTGACCGGCAGGTTCTTTTTGGCATATATATCCGCGGCCTTAAAGATCTCGCCAAGGCAATCCGCAGCCACCCTGTGTCCCAGATTTGTAGGATGGAACTGATCGTAAAAATACTCATTCTTGTGTATAACAGCCTTTTCCTTATCCGTAAGATAAAACTCAGGCAAAACAGCGTTCTTAAGGCTGACCATGGGAAGGTTGTATTTATATCCTACAGTTGAAAGTCTGTCCTGAAGGTTAAAGTCATCCGCAAATACCATGAAAGGTATCATTACGGCCGGAGCCTTGTCTCCCTTCATGATCTTCTTCACAAGAGATTCGAAGCATACTCCCTTAGTCTCATCGTCGGAATCATTCACGGCAAATTCCACGATTACGATATCCGGCTTTATCTTTCCGTTTTGAGTAACATCCCTGTCATATCTTAAAATGCCCAGCTCTGATGGAGTGCCGCCAACTCCGGCCTTAACATACTTTATGTTCTCATCCGGCTTTTTGCCGCAGATCTTGCAGAATTTAAGGTAAGTAAGATACGCATAGCACCTGTTATTGATGGGTATGGCACCGGCACCCTGGGTAATTGAACCTCCGATAAAAGCCAGGGTAACTTCTTTTCCGTTTCTTGCATCTTCCATAGCATTTTGGATACGGGTAAGATTACCGTAATTCATTATCGAACGGGATATGATGTTCTTATATGCATCTGAAGTAAGATCCGGCTTTCTGTCGGGAACAGCCTCCGGAGCATCAAATCCCGGCTGCAGATAGAGCTTTACCGTAACACATGCGGAAACCTCGGGAACCTCGAATTCAAAACGTATCTGTCCCGGAACGTCATCGTCCTCTGACCAATTGATCGTTGAAAGATCTATATATTCTTCAACACCGGTCAAAGGTACCTCTTTTGTAAATGTTGTTCCCGTTACATAAGGATCCTTGTGTCCATAAAACTGAAATGCAAAGAGAGTCTTATCGGCAGAGGCTTTGGTGTCTTCCGAAAGCTCAGCCGATATTCCTATGCCGGCTATCAGCTTTTTAAAGCCATCGGCTGTTTCCACCATTTTTAACATCTCTTCGTCTTCTATATTTCCGATGATCCTGGAGGCATTTGCTATTCTCCCGTTTTGATAAAGGTATTGAATATTTTTGCCCCCGGGCTGAGGCAATCCGCAGATTGCCTTGTTCTTCATCAGATAATAAAACTTACCCTTGGATACTGCGTCTGTAGGAGTCATCCGTTCCATAAATTATCACCCTTTCAATGATCACTCCCACTTCCATGGCTGTGATCTCAATTGTATTTGTTCCCTTCACAATGTCAGCCTCAAAGAAAGTTCTTCTTTCCTGAGCTATAACGTCTCTGCACCAGCGAGGATCGCTGTTTTCACCCGCTTTAAAGTCTTCCGGCACAAGATTGATCTTCTTACTCTTGTCATTAACTGCTACTTTAAGATTTAATGCACCTCCGAACTTAAGAGGATTGGTGGGTGCGGTAACAAGTTCTATATGAAGCTTGCCTTCATAAGGACTTTCAAATTCCCAAACAGCTTTGGGAGCTTTTTCTCTCTGACCGTAATCATCGATCCTGTCAAGGACTTTAAGACCTTCCTCATATTTGCCGTATCCTTTAAGAAGAACGAACCGACCGCTTTCCGCAGGTATCAGTCTTGTGTAATCGGAAGCTTTTAAGTTGATGGCGCCTTCTCTTTCGTAATCCTTTACTGTACCGAAAACCCGCCTGTCTGTCTTAATGAACTCAACACCGAAACCGTGACTCACGATCTCGACAACGGTCCCATCGGATCCGGATACTGTATAAACATGGTCCTTGTCATCTCCTGCGGCACGGATCATTTTGTAAAGATCCTGCATAGGTGTCTGATCCTTAAGGATCTCTGTCTTACCCTCCTCCGTATTTTCAGATATGGTATACTCTATCTTTCCCATACCTGAGTTGGCTATCTCCAGATAAGAGATGGATCTGTCAATGTCTATCTTCATGGGTCTTCCGTAAACTCTTACGTAGACCTCTTCCCTGTCTGCAAGAGAAAGCTTTAAGGAAGGCTTTTCCACAGGTGTAAAATTGGCAACAACAGGCATACGCATATCAAAATCATTCCAGGTAGTAAATCCCACATGTGCTTCCAGCTGCATGCCATGCCACTTACCCTTTTTGAATCTGTCCATTTCATTGGCAAGTGCCTTATCCCTTGCTATACGTTCAGTTGCCAGCTTGCCGTAGAAGTTAGCTATGGCCTTTCCCTGTTTTGCAAAATGGATATTCTTATCACTGTACAGCCACATGAGGTAAAGGTTTGTGGATGCAATAAGAGGCCAGTATATCATTGAATAGAAGCCGTTCTTATATTCGGCCTTTATCTTTTTATTCAGTTTAATGCCCCTGTCTTCCAGTTCTTCTACGGAATTGATCATACGATCGTTTTCAAAATTGTCACAGACCTTGTATACCCCGTGGTGAACAGTCTCCGGTCTTCTCTGGGAATTAAGCTGATAAGCATCCGTTAAAAGCTTTCCTATTTCCTTCTTTACAGTAGGAGTTTCATTTTCAAACAGAGTATCCGTAAGGAAGGAGGTAAATTCCTCGGGACTGTTGAGGTTTGAAGACCCCCACTTTTCATAGTCATAGGCTATCTGCATAAAGTAGTAAAGAGGAAGCTCATTAAACTTGATATCTCCCACATTAACTACCCACACATCCTTGATCCCGAAATCATAGGCTTCCGTCATTTCTTCCCATACCTGAGGGAAGGATGTGGAATTCACCCATTCATAGGATACGGGGCCGCCGTGATAATCCAGATGGAAATACATACCATAGCCGCCCTTGTGTTTTCTCATTTCCTTCGTGGGCAGGCCTCTCATATGGCCATGGTTATCTTCACAGAGCATTAAGATAACATCCTTAAGTTCATCCCAATGCATAAGTCCTTCTGTATTCTCATCCCCGTAGAAATATTGTTCCACTTCCTTATAAACCGCAAGCGTCAAAGGAAGTTCCACTCCCTGCTCTTTGATCAATGCCTTCTGGGCAAGGATGATCTTCTTTAAAGCATTTATATTATCTTCAAGGGTGGCATTTTCAAGCATGACGGAATCATATTCCCCTCTCATGCCGATGGTGACCAGATGGTTGAACCTGCCGCTTCTCTTTAAGGAATCGCACCAGTAATTCTTAAGTCCTTCTTCGTTCTTGTCAAAATTCCAGACCGAACCGTAAGGTGAATCCTCACCGCATACATGTTTCCATTCCTCCGAAGCCCTGAGGCAGGGTTCGTGGTGTGAGTAGGAAACGGTTATTCCAAGTTCCGTGGCCAATTCTTCATTTAAGGTTCCGGGGCCGTCACAGGGGAAAGAACTTGCCCACATGGCAGGCCAAAGGAAATTACCCTTCATTCTGAGAAGGAACTCAAATATAACTTCATAGCAAAGAGCATTGGCTCCTCCGAATTTTGAACTCATCCATGTTCCGAAGCAGGGCCATTCGTCATTGATAAAAAAACCTCTGTATTTAACGGAGGGCTGCTTGGATCTGAAATGATAATCCTTGACTATCATCTGCTTCCTTCTCACAGGCTCTGCATCTCCGAAATAGACCATGGGTGTAACACCTATCATTTCGGAAACATGAAACATACCGTAAATGGTACCCAGAAGATCACTTCCGGTAATGACCATGGTGTTACCGACAGTATAGATCTCATAGCACTGATATTCATTATCAAACTTGGTATTATCGGTTCTGATGATAATATCATTATCAAGTCTGGTATCCTTGGGAGTAACTTCAGCTATCTCGGCTTTTCCTCCGAAAACACTTTCGATATCTTTTCCAAAAGCCTTGGCAATCCTCGTAACTCCGTTAAGCTGATTGTTTTCAAGCGCTATTCTGTTAATGTTTTTACCAAACCTAAATCCCATACCTTTTCCTCCATGATAGAGTGATTTTATTGTTATCGTCTATTATATACTTTTAAGAAAAAGATAGCCATACAATTTTTTATTGTATGGCTATCAAATATTGCCTAATTTACTTCATCAAACCATTACTGACCTATCATGGTCTTGCTGCCGAAGTTTGCATTCCATGCTGCTTCACGCTCGTCCTTGATAGCCTGTCCACCTGCATTGAGGTAGGTCTTCATTCCATCATCCCAAGTCTTGTCGAAATCAGCGGGCTTGCATACTACAGCCTGGTTGAAGGTAGCATCTCTCTTACCGGTAAGGTCTGTTCCTTCAGCTTCTGCTGCGATCTCACCAACGTTAACGTTCTTAGGTAATACAGCATCCTTCTCTGCAACTGCCATTGCGTTGGCAACGTCATTTACATCTACGCCTGAGTAACCGTAAGCAAGAGACTTACGTGTAAGCTCATCGCTGCTGAGTCTGAGACCGTTACATGTCATAGTGATATCGATGTTCTGACCGGAGTTCTGATTGTACTTAACGTTCTCATCGGAAACGCCGGAGATCTTGATAACGCCGCCTTCAAGCTTCTCGTGGTTGATTCCCTCGATACCGATCTGCAGATATTCTACAACTTCGGGTGAAGAGATGAAATCAAGGTAAAGAAGTGATGCAAGAGGCTCTGTGTTTGTAGCGGGTAAGAAGGACTTACGATCGCCTGCTGCTGAGTATGAGAAGTGAGTATAGTTACCGTTCTTATCAGTGAAGCAGTTGATAGCTACGAATTTAGCCTTAGGATCAACATTCTTTGCAAGAAGAGCGTTGATGCTTTCTTCGTTGTTACGGAAAGGATAATCATAGTTCTGGATGAATGCGCCTACATAACCTGCCTTGCACATATCATCGCCTGTTGAATCGCCTGATGCATGGAGGGAGAAATCCTTCCAGATGAGGCCGTTGTTGTACCACTTGTTGAGGAGCTTAACAGCTTCCTTTGTTCCGTTTTCGGTGAACTTTCTGTCATCGAAACCGTTGATGTAGAGTTCCTTATCTGTGATATCGGGATCCATGAAGGACTCGATGATGGGTGCTGCTGTCCAGCCCACATCCTGTGTGAGAAGGAAAGGAACCATCTGAGCAGCGTCCTTGCCAAGGAGTGTGGAAGCATTATCCTTGAATGCAATGAGCATCTTCTCGAATTCATCTGTTGTTGTAGGAGCCTTCATACCAAGCTTGTCAAGCCAGTCCTGACGAACAAAGGTGTTGATACGATAGGTATTGTTTCTTCTTCCTTCGATTGCCCATACTGTGCCGGTCTTAGGATCCTGATCATAGTAAATGTTCTCGTCGCCAAGCCAATCCCAAAGATTTGTAAGAAGAGGCTTGTACTGAGCAAGAAGGGGATTGAGATCAAGAACACCGCCCATGTTTGCATAAGCCTGGATGGTAGGATAGCTGTAAGTGTAGCAGATATCCGGAGCATCACCTGCTGCAAGAAGGTTGTTGATCTGATCACCCTCTGTCCAACGGGGAACAGCTCTGAAGGATACTTCTACATTGTATTTCTGGAGCATCTGCTCTTTGATCCAATCTGTCCATACGTTGTTGTCTGCAGGAGTCTTGGAATCACGATCGTAAACTTCAACAGTGATCTTTCTTGTATTAACGAATTTACCGTTTACAAGCTCACCGTTTGAAGGATCGGGTGTGGGTGTTGCCTTAGCAGTTTCTGTATTGGATGAACTGCTTGTGTTGGATGAAGAAGCCTTGGGCGTAGGTGTCGTCGAAGCTGCTTCTTTCTCCTTGCCGCAGGCTGCTACGGATAAAACCATGGTTGCAGCCAACAACAATGCTACTAACTTTCTTTTCATTTCTTTTCCTCCCTTTTGAAATGGAATATTTTGAATTAACGGCTTGTCGCAGTGACAGACCGGTCATTCCTTAACCGCACCCAAGGTGGCTCCTGCGATAAAGTATCTCTGAAGCCAAGGGTAGATCAACAGGATGGGCACCGTGGAGAACATAACGATGGCATCCTTAAGGGACTCACTGAGCCCGGGTGTTGAAAATCCCTCCTGTGTGGAGATCTCAACACTGTTGATGTTGTTTAAGATATTGTACATGAACAGCTGTAAAGGATAATACTCTTTCTTGGTGATGTACATAAGTGCATCCGTATATCCGTTCCATCTGCCTACCGCATAGAACAAAGCAAGCGTAGCATAAACAGGCTTTGAAAGCGGCAGATAAATACTGATGAATATCTTGAAATAAGATGCTCCGTCTATTTCCGCCGACTCTCTCAGGCTGTCCGGAATACCGTAGAAGAAGCTTCTCATAATGATCATGTTGTAAATGCTCAAACAGCTGGGGATAATAAGAACAAGAGGGCTGTTCAAAAGGTTCAGCTGCTTCATGAGCAGGTAGTTGGGCATAAGTCCCGCATTAAAGAACATCGTAATCGTGATCAGTATATTGATAATGCCTTTGCCCTTTAACTTATCATAGATCAAAGGATAAGCGCAGAGGGAAGTCATTGTCAGTGAAACAAAAGCACAGATAATTGTAAGAAACACCGTCCAAAAGAAGGATCTTACATAAGTCGAATCCTTAAAAACATATGCGTAAGCATCAAGATTGATTCCCTTGGGAAGGAAATATATCTCATGTTTTATAAGATACTCGGAAGCGCTTAATGACTTTGCCGCCAGATTTACCATTGGAGCCAGGCAAACAAAAGCCACCAATATACAAAACAATACAAATACCCAGTCACCGATCCTGGTTTTTAATGATTTAACTCTCATCTTTGTTCTCCTCCCTTACCATATTCCGCGTTCGCCAAGTCTACGCGAAAGCGCATTGGCACTGAGCAGGAAGAACAATCCGACTACCGACTGGAAAAGGCCCACAGCGGTGGAAAGTGAAAACTTGAGCTGCTTTACACCGTTTTTGTAAACGAAGGTGGCTATAGTCTCGGCAACATCAAGGACCAAAGGATTCTGCATGGCATAGATCCTGTCGAAGGCTCCGCCCACGATACCGCCAAGGTTCATGATAAGAAGGACAACGATGGTGGATTTGATACCGGGCAGAGTAACGTGCCACATTTTGCTGAAACGTCCCGCTCCGTCCACGGAGGCAGCCTCATAAAGCTCCGGGTTTATACCGGCAATAGCGGCCAGATAGATGATAGAGCCCCATCCGAAGCTTTGCCAGATACCCATGAAGATATAGGTTGCTATCCAGTGATTGGGCTCATTCAGGAAGGGAATGGGCTCCCGTCCCATAAGACTTACGACCTGGTTTACAAGACCGCTGCCCGCAGCGAAAAGCTGTACGGAAAGGCCGTAAATGATAACCCATGAAAGGAAGTGCGGCATGTATGCTATGGTCTGCACGGTCTTTTTGAACCTCTTAAAGGGAAGTTCGTTAAGAATGAGTGCAAAGATGACAGGTGCGGGGAAACCAAAGAACAGATCCAGCAGGTTCAGTGTCACGTTATTTCTCAAGGCATTGTAGAAGTCCGTGTTCATGGCCTTTTTGAAATACTTGAAAACGTCCAGCTTTCCTGCTGTATTGGCCCAGGGCATATCCCAAAGCTTGGTGTTGAGTTTATACTCCTTAAATGCTATAAGGATATACTTCATAGGCTGATATTTGAATACCAGCAGGTAGATGATGGGCAAAAGCAGCATAGCGTACAGTTGCCAATATCTTTTCATATAGATCAGAAACTTGCTCCATGGGCTCCGTTTTTTTACCGAAGCTGTTATTTCCCTATTGTTCTCCATCTTCTTTTTTTTCCTTTCAAGTCTTTCTCAAATGTAGCGATCGTCAGAACATCCCTCTGTTCCAAGTCCTCAGATAACGGCAAACTCTTTTTCTGCAGGCTTCATTCCCAAAAGCCTTTCGCTTTCTTTATCAGGCTGTGAAATACCGATGTATACTTTGTATTTCTTTCCCTTGTTAACGTAAAATTCCCCTTTTTCGTTAACTATCTCAAAGGAATCGCGGCTTAACGGTAAGGTTACCTTTTTCTTCTCTCCTGCCTTCAGCCGGATCTTCTTAAAAGCTTTGAGCTGATATTTGGGAGCACCTTCTTCTCCGCTGGCCACATAGACCTGTACCACTTCCGCTCCGTCGTAGTCTCCCTTGTTTTCCAGGGTAAGTCCGACTTCCACGTCGGTATCCAGCCTGTCCTCAGCGCAGGAAGCCGGTAATGAAACATCGGAAACCTCAAACCTGCTGTAGCCGAGTCCGTATCCGAAAGGATACTGGGCTTCGTTTTCCATGTATCTGTATGTCCTGCCCTTCATTGAATAGTCAGTGAAGGGCGGCAGCTCTTCGGTTGTATTGTAAAATGTGAAAGGAAGTTTTCCCGAAGGATTTGCTTTACCGAAGATGATATCGGTAACAGCTTTTCCGCCTCTCGCCCCGGGATAACCTGCATATATAACGGCTGCAGCCTTATCCTTGGCATAGCCCAAGTCCAAAGAACTTCCCGCAAGGAGCACCACGATCACGGGTTTTCCCGAATCCAGCACACATTTAAGGACCTCATTCTGAAGTCCCGGCAAGGAAAGATCTTTTTTATCCCCACTGGCATAAGCGTTTCCGGCATCTCCTTCTTCCCCTTCGAGACCGGCATCCAATCCGACGCAACAAACGATCACGTCGCTGTTATCGCAAACGCCTTTAACTTCGGACATTCTGTCATTTACCTGTCCTAAATTCTCGACTTTATCCTTGTAGAGATGACATCCTTCGGAGAACATTACTCTCACGTCATCTCCTACAAAATCCTCAATTCCCAAAAGCACTGTCTCATATCTTGAAGCCGTGCCTTCGTAATTTCCCACAAGAGCCTTCTTGTTGTCCGCATTGGGTCCGATAACACCGATGGTGTTTATCTTCTTCACATCCAGAGGAAGGAAGTTTTTATCGTTCTTAAGTAAAACAATGGACTCCAAAGAAGCCTTTAAGTTAAGAGCCTTCATGGCATCGGTATCCACATCCGTAAGGCTCAGCTTGTCAAACTCTGTAGTCTGACCTTCCATGATACCCAACTTGTATCTGGTAGTAAAGAGACGGACAAGTGCTTCATCCAGTCTGCTCTCTTTAACAAGACCTTCGTCAACGGCCTGCTTCATGTTCTTGAACAGATCTCCGCAGTTAACATCGCATCCGTTGTTCATGGCAAGAGCAACAGCCTCTAATGGTGTCTTGCATACCATGTGTCCGGTATAAAAATCCTTGATAGCCCAGCAGTCACTGGTAACATGCCCTTCAAATCCGAACCTGTCTCTTAAGATGTCCTGAAGCAAAGTCTTACTTCCGCAGGCAGGTTCACCGTTTACTCTGTTGTAGGCACCCATGACGGCTTCTACGTGAGTATTTTTTATACACTTTTCAAAAGCATAGAGATAGGTTTCCCAGAAATCCTTTTGGTCTACTTTTGCATCAAAGCTGTGTCTGATGCCTTCGGGACCGGAATGAACAGCGAAATGCTTTGTGCAGGCTGCTGCCTTTAAAACATTCTCATCCTTTCCCTGAATACCGTCAATGTATCTTGTTCCCAGTCTGGAAGTGAGATAAGGATCTTCTCCGTAGGTTTCGTGGCCTCTTCCCC
>JAFSWD010000036.1 GCA_017444675.1 Lachnospiraceae bacterium | reverse complement strand
GTTAGAGGTTCATTTTTTTTGCGCTTTGCGCCAAAAAATGAACCTCTAACCCCGTCCCCAAAGGGTCAAAAAGTGAGCCTCTAACCCCGTCCCCGGGTGTCAAAAAGTGAACCTCTAACCCCGTCCCCGGGTGTCATTTTATATTTACTTCACAACAATATTTATAATTCTTCCCTTTACGTAGATCTCTTTTACGATAGTCTTTCCTTCTACAAAAGCCTTGACGGCGTCCATATTCTTCGCTTTCTCAAGGGCACTTGCCTGATCTTCGTCAACACCCAGCTCCACTGTACCTCTGAGCTTACCGTTAACCTGAACACCGATCTCAACAGTGTCTTCCTTAACAGCTTCGGGATCGAATACGGGCCAGGGTTCTTTTGCAAGAGACTCGTTGTGACCCAGGATCTCCCAGATCTCTTCTCCGATGTGAGGGCATACGCAGGAAAGCATCTTGATAAAGCCTTCGGCATATTCCTTGGGGCACTTGCCTTCCTTAACAGCTGCATTTACGAAGATCATGAGCTGGCTGATGGCTGTGTTGAAGCCAAGGGTCTCATAATCGTCGGTAACTTTCTTTATGGTCTGATGGTAAACCTTCTTGAGCTTTCCGTCGTTTTCTCCGGTAATATTGTTTTCATCGGTAAAGAAGGTCCAAACACGGTTAAGGAAACGTCTTGCACCTGCAACACCTTCGTCGCTCCAGGGCTTGGAAACCTCAAGGGCTCCCATGAACATCTCATAAAGCCTCAAAGTGTCTGCGCCGTACTTCTCCACGATATCGCTGGGATTGACAACGAATTCGGGGAAACGCTTACCCATCTTGATACCGTTGGAGCCCAGGATCATACCCTGGTGGACCAGCTTCTTGAAGGGCTCCTTGACAGGAGATATGCCCTTATCATAAAGGAAACGGTTCCAGATCCTGGAATACATGAGGTGACCTACCGCATGCTCCGGTCCTCCGATATAGAGATCGACGGGCATCCAGTGCTTAAGAAGTTCGGGATCGCAGATCTCCTTGTCATTGTCGGGATCGATATATCGCATATAATACCAGCTGGATCCTGCAGATCCGGGCATGGTGGAGGTTTCTCTTGTTCCCTTGATGCCGTTGTGGTCGTACTTCTTCCACTCGGTAGCATTCTCAAGAGGAGCCTTACCGTTCTTTCCCTTGTAGTCGTCCAGCTCGGGAAGGATGAGCGGAAGCTCGTCGTCATCCAGCACATGGATCTTTCCGTCATCTTCGTAAACCACGGGAACGGGCTCGCCCCAGTATCTCTGCCTTGCGAAGATCCACTCACGGAAGTGGTAATTTACCACTCTCTTTGCAACGCCCATCTTTTCAAGCTTCTGAGTGATGGCTTCCTTTGCTTCTTCAACGGTGAGTCCTGTGAACTCCTCGGAATTTATGAGTTTGCAGCCCTTGCCGAGATAATCGTATTTTTCAAATGCTCGCTCCGAAACATCGCGTCCGTCGATAACCTGGATCATGGGGATGTTGTGAGCGACAGCATATTCAAAGTCTCTCTGATCGTGTGAAGGAACGGCCATTACCGCACCTGTTCCGTAGCTGGCAAGCACGAAATCGCCGATGAAAAGGGCTACTTCCTTACCGTTAACGGGGTTGATGGCCTTAAGTCCCTTGAGCTCGCAGCCGGACTTGCCCTTGTTAAGCTCAGTACGGTCCATATCATTCTTCTTAAGGGTCTCGTCAATATATGCCTGAACTTCTTCCTTGTTCTGTATTCTGGGCATGAGATCCTTAACGATCTGTCCGTCGGGTGCAAGCACCATGAAGGTGATACCGTAGATGGTCTCGATACAGGTGGTGAAAATGGAGAACTCGCCGCCGCCTACGATCCGGAACTTTACTTCCACGCCCTCGGATTTTCCGATCCAATGCCTTTGCATATCTTTTGTCGACTCGGGCCAATCTATCTCCTCCAGGCCTTCGAGAAGCTTTTCCGCAAATGCAGCCTGGTCGATGACCCACTGCTTCATATTCTTTCTGACAACGGGATAGCCGCCGCGCTCGGACTTGCTGTCGATGACCTCATCGTTGGAAAGGACCGTTCCCAGCTCCTCGCACCAGTTTACGGGCATATCGATGTGTTTTGCATAGCCTGCAAGATAGAGCTGCTTAAAGATCCACTGGGTCCACTTGTAGAAGGAAGGATCCGATGTAGCGATGCATCTGTGCCAGTCATAGTCAAAACCAAGCTCCTTAAGCTGCTTGGAAAAGGTCTTTATGTTTTCCTGGGTAAAACCGTTGGGATGATTTCCGGTGGAAACCGCATATTGCTCAGCAGGCAGGCCGAAGGAGTCGTATCCCATGGGATGAAGGACGTTATAGCCCTGCATTCTCTTCATTCTTGAAACGATGTCCGTAGCGGTGTAGCCTTCGGGATGTCCCGCATGAAGGCCTACGCCCGAAGGATAGGGAAACATATCCAATGCGTAAAACTTCGGCTTTGAAAAGTCGTGAACATCTGTTCTGAAGGTATCGTGTTCCTCCCAGTATTTTTGCCATTTTTTCT
>JAFSWD010000035.1 GCA_017444675.1 Lachnospiraceae bacterium | reverse complement strand
CTGTTACCACGGGTTTGGCCCGAATGAAAGAAAAGTAACTTTTTCGGACCCCTTTCCATTTGTAATCGGATCTTAAACTGGTCCTGCATTGTTTTTTTTCTATATATCGGACCCATCCCCTTCAGGCATTATGGGTCCGATATCTCATGTTTTTCCAGTTCAAGACTTTCTTTCGAGCTGTTCAGCGTGCTTCGGAAGTCAAAGCCGCTAAGATTCCGGATCGTTTTCATAAGCAATACCTCCAAACAAAAAAACCGCCTTACGGCGGTTTTTTTGTTTGTTTCTTCTGAAGCTGGTTTCAGGTCGCATGTTACCGGATTGTTGCTTAGTTAGTCACATCACTGCTGTCGTTAATTCGATCCGGGCTTAATTCATAAGCCTCCAGTATAAGCCTCTGAAGTTCTTTGCGGGCGTCGCTCGAAATCGGATGGGCGATATCCTTGAAATCTCCCTCCTGTGTGCGCCGGCTGGGCATTGCGATAAATAAACCGGAGTCGCCTTCGATGACCTTGATATCGTGTACAACGAACACGCCGTCAATGGTGATCGAAGCCATCGCTCTCAGCTTGCCCTCCCTGTGGATCTTGCGGATCCTAACATCTGTGATGTCCATACTTCCCTCCTGAGGTGCTGCTGAGACTTTTTAATGTCCCTGCGGTAGTCAGTCAAGGAAGCCGTGCTTCCTTAACAGATTAGAACGAATACTTGTCGTCTGCTCCGGTAACAACAAGTACATCATCGGGCCTGCCGATGTATTTAGAGCCCGGCGCGATTGCGCCGTGCGCTTCTACTATGCAGTTTTCAATGACCGTTCCGTCGCCGATGTAAACATCGTTCAGAATGACGGAGTTACGGATCGTGCAGCCGCTTCCTACAAACACCTCCTTAAAAAGAAGCGAATTCTCCACATGTGCGTTAACAATGCTGCCGCTCGCTACCAGCGAGTTCCGTACGAAAGAGCCGGGGTTGAACTTCGCGGGGGCGAGGTCCTCCACCTTGGAATAGATCCGCGGTTCCGAACGGAAGTGGTCACGGACCTCCTTTTTGAGGAAATCCATGTTGGTCCGGAAATAGGACTCCACCGTGGAAATGTTGTTCCAATAAGTGTCTATATCATAGGCATATATATTCTTGACATCCTTATATCTGATAATAATGTCGGTTACAAGATCGTCCCTGTTCTCTGAAGTAGCCTTCTCAAGAAGCTCGATAAGCTGTCTGCGGCGGATGATGTAAACACCGATGGATACTCTGTTGGATTTCTTTAACAGGGGCTTCTCCTCCATATCCGTGATCCTGTTATTTTCATCCACTTTTACGATACCAAATCTGGATACATCGGTTCCGTCGGGCATCACCTTGGTTACCACGGTGATATCCGCATGCTTATTAATGTGATACTCAAGTGCTTTTCCGTAGTCCATCTTATAGACGCCGTCTCCGGAAGCAATGACCACATAAGGCTCATGACTGCTTTTAAGGAAGTTCAGGTTCTGGGCTATGGCGTCCGCAGTTCCCTGATACCAGAATCCGTTATCCGGAGTAATGGTGGGATTAAATACGAACAGACCTCCCTGTTTTCTTCCGAAGTCCCACCATTTGGAGGAACTTAAATGTTCGTTTAACGATCTTGCATTATACTGTGTCAGAACAGCCACCTTCTGTACGTAGGAGTTTGACATGTTGGAAAGTGCAAAGTCTATGGCTCTGTAGCTGCCTGCAACAGGCATAGCGGCAATGGCTCTCTTGTTTGAGAGTTCCATCATCTTTGTGCTGTTACCGCCTGCCAGAATGATCCCTATCGCTCTCAATTAAGTTCACCTGCCTTTATTATATTTTCTCCCGAAGGAAGCCAATTGTTCTGATAATCCTCAGGTAAAGTCTCGCCGCAAATGGCTGTGTTCTTACCTATGGAAACATTGTCCGGTATCACCGAACCTTCGGCTACGGTAACCAGGCCCTCGCAGTAGATAGCGGGCTTCCAGACGTTGGGGCTTTCTTCTCCCACGCCCATCTTAACATTATTACCGATACTGCAGCCCTCGGCAACTATGCTCTTATAGATCTCGCACTTCCTGCCTACCACTGTTCCGGTCATAATGATGGAATCTCTTACTACCGTTCCTTCACCGATCACAACTCCGGGGCCGATGACCGAATTGAAAACCTGACCGTAGATCTCGGCTCCTTCACTGATTATCGCCTTTTCCACATAAGCTCCCTGAGCTATGTATTGAGGCGGGATGATCTCGCTCTTTGTATATATCTTCCAGAATTCCTCATAAAGGTTAAATACCGGAACCAGATCGATGAGCTCCATATTGGCTTGCCAGTAGGAAGTAAGGGTTCCCACATCCTTCCAGTATCCGTTAAACTCATACGCAAAGATCCTCTTGCCGTTCTTGTGGCAATAAGGAATGATATGCTTTCCGAAATCGCATCCCGGCTGTTCCGAAAGTTCTATAAGTGCCTCTTTCAGCACCTTCCACGTAAATATATATATTCCCATCGAAGCAAGATTGCTTCTGGGCTGCTTGGGCTTCTCCTCAAAATCGATGATCCTGCTTTCATCGTTGGTTATAACTATGCCAAAACGACTGGCTTCTTCCATAGGTACCGGAATTGTCGCCAATGTGATATCCGCATTGTGTGACTTATGAAAGTCCAAAACCATTTCATAATCCATTTTATAAATGTGATCTCCGCCAAGGATCAAAACGTATTCCGGATTGTAATACTCCATGTACTTAAGGTTCTGATAAATGGCATTGGCCGTACCCGTATACCATTCGGTATTCGAGCTCTTTTCATAGGGTGGAAGAACAGATACGCCTCCTACGTTTCTGTCCAGATCCCAAGGTATGCCGATACCGATGTGGGTATTGAGTTTCAGCGGCTGGTACTGTGTAAGCACGCCCACTGTGTCTACGCCGGAATTGATACAGTTACTCAAGGCAAAATCCACTATTCTGTATTTTCCCCCAAAAGTAACCGCCGGCTTGGCCATGTTTGCGGTCAAAACGCCGAGTCTGGAACCCTGGCCTCCCGCGAGCAGCATGGCAATCATTTCTTTCTTGATCACGCCTGTCTCCTCCTGATGTCTTGAATATGATGTCCTTTATGCGTCAAAACGCCTATTTTAAAGGCGTTCCCGTTTACTATCATATCATATTTTTTGAATATTGCAACTTTTTTTACAGAATAACTTTAATTGAGTAATTATTTAAAATGAGCCTAGGGGACGGGGTTAGGGGTTCACTTTTTGACACCCGGGGACGGGGTTAGAGGT
>JAFSWD010000034.1 GCA_017444675.1 Lachnospiraceae bacterium | reverse complement strand
GAAGATTTGTCGTGTAGGTATGGCGGAGCACATGGAAGTGGAATCCCTCAAGCCCGGGTACCCTCTGTGATACATACTTGCATACGGTTCCGATCGTAGACGGTCTTACCAGAGTTCCGTCCTGTCTTCTGCATACGAAGTTGATCTCGTGATAATCCTCGGGGACTTCCTCTGTTCCGTCCATATGGTAATACTCGTAATAGATTCTGCTTTTCTCACGCACTTCCTTGTAGTAGCATTTATGATACAGCTCGGCGTAATACTTTTCATTTACCTTCTGCTGTTTCTTTGCTTCCTTAAGGATGCCCGTAAGAGTCTCACCGAAATCTACCACTCTGATCTTTGCGCGCTTCGTAGTTCCGATCTCAACCTTATGTCTCTGCGGATTGTATGTAACACTCCTGCGTACGATCAGATACTGTTCCTCCAGATTGATGTCCTGCCATGTAAGACCGGATACTTCTCCCAAACGAAGCCCTGAATAATAGGATATCTTTACCGGAAGTATCGCATCCGGATGATGTTCCTCAAGATATGCGATCAGATCATCATACATTTCCTTCGTGAGAGGCTTTGTATTTTCATCACACTCTTCCTCGGAATTGAACAGATCCGCCTCATTTTTCCTCTTGCGCATCACCACGTACTGCACCGGGTTGAAGGTAATATATTTCTTCGGAAATACCGCGAAACGGAATGCCTGATTAAGGATTGCGTGGTATGTGTTCGCGTAGTCCTTCTTATAACCTTTCTTTGCGTCAAAATCGCCTTCTTTGCCACCGAAAGTAACCAGATCCATCACACCCTGTAAATGCTCGGAAGTGACTGCAGAAAGCTTTCTTTCGCTGATCGGATGCAGATGCAAACGCTTGATGGAGTGCAGATATAACTGGACGGTGCCGTTAGCAAGCGACCCAGTTTTAAGTTCTTCCTCTGCCCAGATGTCAAGGAGCATTCCGAGAGTGATGTTCTCATTTCTGGCAACGAACTTTTTTGAATCATATTCATCCATTGCCTGCCTGAGCATCTTCTCGGTCTCGCTCTTACTTTCGGTGCCGGCATATTCCTTCTGAATAAGCTTGCCGGAAGCATCCTCCACGTAAAAGCGATAGTACCACTTCTTACCTTTTTTCCTAACAGATCCTTTTGCCATTTTCTCTCCTTTCATTGCGGCAATCGGAACTGTTGAAATGCTCATATAACTATACGATAAATCCCTGTGCTTTCCTACTCCTCATCACGGAAATCTGCAAGCAGTGCCCGCAACCTGTTTGATGCCTTTTTAGCGTCTTTGGTATAAAGCCGCAGCACTTCGGAAATATCGTTATAGGCATTGATCGACCGGGTTATTTCCCGCAGGAACATGATCTCGTCATATTCCTCTACAGTTTCAAAGCCCATTGCCTTTGCAACTTTTTGATTGTCCTGTCCGATTCGAAACCCGGTACATCCTCTGACAAAGGAGTCTGCAAAAAGTGTGTATTCTCCCATGATAAGAATGAGAATATCCTTAAGAAAAGCAGCCTGAGATTTGTCCAGTCCGTCAGTCTTTACTTCAAGGATCTGAGACATCAGATCACGTATCTGAAGATCCCTCTTATCAGTGATCTTTGTCTCATATTCATCCGTCTCACCCTTCAGCCACTCCACGGAAACATGAAGCACTTCTGCAAGTCCTTCGAGTACGAGTTTCTTCGTATTATCGATTGTCCCGGATTCATACCTCTGGATGGTCGATTTATTTACATCGAGTTTCTCTGCGATGTACTGCTGATTCAGGTTCAGTTCCATGCGCCTTTCACGCGCACGCGAACCTATCAGTTTGCGTAAATCTTTGTCTTTCATGATCACGCCTCCTCTGTCGGTGTATGCACCTCTTCACTGTATCCCAGATCTGTCATATTATGTGGCATAAGATATGCCATCTGCGGACCAGATATGCTCTCCGGCGGGTACATCGTCATCTTAACATAACACTGTTAAAAACGCAATACGCTTTTCTAAATTATTACTTTTTGTTGCTTTTTGCTTGACTTATTTTTGAAACCACGATATATTGAAGAAAAAATCGTTGCATCATGCAACAGAGAGGAGGTGTGTTTTGATGCGTGGCAACAAGATAGCATACACTATCGAAGAAGCCGCGGATGTTTCCGGGATCGGAAGAAATACCATCCGTCAGCTTGTTGACTGGGAAAAGTTACCTGTACTCAGAGTCGGCCGAAAGATCCTGATCCGAAGCGACAGCCTTGATAAGTTCATCGGACTTAATGAAGGACGCGATCTTCTGAACAGGGACGAAGTAAAAGCGGTAACGATCAATGTATCAGCATAGGTGAGAAATTTATGGAAAAGAACTGATGGGCAGAACGCAGCGACAGTGCAATGATCACGTCTGCCCATTCCTTTTAAATCTTTTTATCGCAAGCACTGCCTGTG
>JAFSWD010000033.1 GCA_017444675.1 Lachnospiraceae bacterium | reverse complement strand
CTTTTTCAGAACAAAACACCGGCTTTTTTCTAAAGAATTAAGCTAAGGTTATTGTTCCGTTAATCTTTACTGTTCTTAAGGTTGTCCTTAAGTTTGAAAATCAATGTTAATTGAATTTTCAGGGTTGTTTAGCTGTTTAATTATCAAGGTTCTTTTGCTGTTTTGCATTTCGCTTTTGTTTTTGCTCTCTTGCAAAGCGCTCGATTAGGATACCACCGAAAAAAGACTTTGTCAATAGCTTTTTTTCTTATTTTTGTTTTTTCTAAAAACTGCTCACCCCCGCTGTTTTCAAGGCATACAAGGCTTTTGTATCCGCAATTGTATTTATTTTCTAAACATTTAATACATTTCTACAAAGTCACAAATTGTCTGATATTCGGATATATCACTCCTTTTTTGCAGCCTTGTTTGTAATTCCTTCTCAAAACTTTATCTTTTTTTTCTTTTTTAATGGAGTTTTGTTGGACTTTCGTCGTATATTTGGTGTACTTTACATTATATAATGCGATTGTAAAGTTAAAAAAGCTTATAAGAGAACCCCTCATAACCCCAATAATTTTTACAGCCTCGTATTGATATCCCCTGTCAATGCGGGGCTGTAAAAAATTTCAGAGATATGATATAATGATTTATATCAGCAAGGAACATTTATCATTAAAAAGGCTTACCAAGGAGGAACTTATGAGATTAGTCGATTGTTACGAACAACTCGAAGGTGATTATTCAGGAGTCATTTCCCGTTTAATGAAGGAATCACTGGTCAGCAAATTCCTTATCATGTTTTTAAAGGATACCCAGTTTAATGAATTCCACTCTTCTCTTTCAGAAAAAAACTGGGAAAATGCCTTCAGAAATATCCATACGCTTAAAGGGACCTGTCTTAATCTGGGAATATCCAAGCTTGCTTCCATTGCCAGTGAGATCACGGAAGAATTAAGAGGCGGTGTAAAGCGTTCTGATATTACCGATCGTGTAAAACTCCTGGACGCTGAATATCAAAAAACCGTAGATCTTATTAAGGAATACTCGGAAAACCCCGAGTTTTAAATCGCCGGAGTCCTCAAAACACGATACTGATGCAAATGAATATATGTAAAAAAAATCACCTTTGCTTTTACAAAGGTGATTTTTTTACCGGAGAAAGAGGGATTTGAACCCTCGCGCCGCTATTAACGACCTGCACCCTTTCCAGGGGTGTCCCTTCAGCCTCTTGGGTATTTCTCCAAAAGCCCGGCTACATTTGCCAGTATTTAATTATTAATCCCCACTAACAACGGGAATCAGCGGAGAGCAAGGGATTCGAACCCCTGTGGGCTTTCGCCCTAACGGTTTTCAAGACCGCCCCGTTATGACCGCTTCGGTAGCTCTCCAAAGTGCTTTCTCAAAACGTGCTTATGCATATTACCACAGAGAAAGACCTAAGTCAAGCAAATTTTTTCAATATATTGTGCAATTTGTAATTATAGTTTCAGCGTGTTGTATATTCAGCGTGGCAGTAACACCCCACCTCACAAGCACCGGAACGAAGCGGATTGCGAAGATCTTTTAGATAGTATCTCCTCTGCCACCCGCATATCTGCTTCGGTAGTGATCTTAATATTATCAGCCTTCCCGCAGAGCATATATATGCATCCTTCACCGTACTTCCTTATGGCGGAAGCATCATCGGTTATGGTATCGTCATCGGTTTCCACAGCCATCCGATAGCTGTTAAGAGCATTTAGCAGCGAAAAACACTGAGGAGTCTGGGCAGCCCAGGTGCGCGCTCTGATGGGAGTCATCATGATGTTTCCTTCCTCGTTTACCACCTGGATGGTATCGGTCACCGGAACCCCCACCACACAGGAGCCCTTGGTAGAAACGTACTCGGCAGCATCGTTTATGGTATCAGTATCTATACAGCATCTGGCTCCGTCATGGATCATGCAGAAAACCTCGCTTTCGGAACGCTGCTTAAATAGTTCCCACATCTCTCCCATTTTTATCCGGCCGTCATCCATGCCTTTGATACAATCATAAGCGGTCTTAAGGCCACAATAGACCGAATCGTAACGGTTCTGACCGCCCGGGGTAACTGCAAAGCATTTTGTGATACCGTACTTTTTAACGATCTCTTCTTTACAGTATTCAATATCCTTTTCACCGCAAACAAGAACCAGCCCGTCTGCACGGCTTCTCTGAAAAGCTTCCAGAGTCCAGGCAAGGACCGGTTTACCAAGTAATGGTCTGTATTGTTTTGGAACATCTCCGCCGAACCTTTTTCCCGATCCGCCGGCAAGTATGATACCTATTATCACTTTCTCTCTCCCAGTCTGAGATTGGGAATGGCATTTAGATCCAATCCGCTGAAATTGCCTTTGATATATTCATAATAAGCTGCCGCTCCGATCATTGCGGCATTATCGGTGCAATATATGGGTGAAGGATAGATCATCGTAAGGCCCCTCTTTTCGCAGGCCTCCTTCATCCCGGCGCGCAATGCCGAATTGGAAGCCACTCCTCCGGCAAGAGCCACCTTCTTAAAGCCATATTCTTTCGCGGCGTGCATGGTCTTCTCAACCAGCACATCCACTACCGCAGCCTGAAAAGAAGCCGCAACATCATTTCTGTTTATCTCCTCGCCCTTCATCTCAGCCTGATTAAGATAATTCAGTACAGCAGATTTGAGTCCGGAAAAGCTGAAATCATAGGGACAATCATCCACCTTGGCTCTGGGGAAAGCTATGGCCTTGGGATTTCCTTCTTTGGCCACCTTATCTATCTTGGGTCCTCCGGGATAGCCCAGGCCGATGGCTCTGGCCACCTTGTCATAGGCCTCTCCTGCCGCATCATCATGGGTTCTTCCCAGGATCTCATATTCTCCGTAATCCTTCATGATCACAAGATGGGTATGTCCTCCGGAAACTATCAGGCACAAAAAAGGAGGCTCCAGATCCGGGTGTTCAAGGAAATTCGCCGATACATGCCCTTCTATGTGATGCACTCCGATAAGCGGAAGCCCCGCTGCATATGCAACAGCTTTTGCAGCGGATACACCTACAAGAAGAGGACCTACCAGACCCGGGCCATATGTTACCGCAACGGCGTCAACATCTTTAAGTCCGACGCCTGCATCGGTAAGAGCCTGCTCTATTACGGGATTGATCTTTTCAATGTGCTTTCTGGAAGCGATCTCGGGTACAACGCCCCCGTACAATGTGTGAAGATCTATCTGAGAATAAATAACATTTGAAAGGACTTTACGTCCGTTTTCGATGACAGCCGCAGCTGTCTCGTCGCAAGAGGATTCTATTGCGAGTATCTTTATATCTTTCATTTTATAACCTTCTTAATCTACAAATTCCACCGGTTCGGTCAAATCCCAACCCAGGATCTTCCAATTTCCTTTTTCATCCTCGCGAAGGATGAACTTTTCGTAGGTTCTGTTTATCCCTTTTTTATCCTTTATGACAAACACGCCTACTATAGAGGCCATTTTTTTATTGTCAACCTCATACTTTTCCGCCTGGCTCTCCAGTTGAACCTTGGTAATCACGATGTTCTTACCGTCGTTTTTAAATGTCAGTATCTCATTATAAAGAGAATCGCAATAAGCATCCCTTGGATTCAGCTTATTAAGCTCATCATCATAGAGCATCCTAAGCTGATCAACAATCTTATAAAATTCTTCTTCCGTATACTTCCCTGACATAAGACAGGTATTTATCCTTTGATAAAGTCTGACCACTTCTCTTGAAGTGGAGGGATAAAAACGGGTCAGGTCCTTTGAGATAATGGCCTGAGCTTCCACATTTTCAGAAGATTTTTCGTTGAATACGGAATTATTGTTTCTGTTGTTAACAGTGTAGAAAATGATCCAGATAACTATACCGATGATTACAACAGCTCCGATCATGCCTCCGATATATTTTTTCATCCTTCTACCTCGCTTGCCTTAAAACCTGATCCTGTATAATATATATCGGCACAAAACCGACTTACTTCACAGTCGGATAATTACGCTTTATTCATCTTCGGAAAATCTGAGAGTTACGCTCTGTCCGTCATTAGCACAGATGGTATTGGGAAAAATGCTCTTTGCGATCCCAAGATATTCCCTGGGTCTGTTCATGGACGGGCTGTAATGGGTGAGCCACATTTCCGAAACTTCTGCCGCTGCCGCTATCTTTGCCGCTTCCTTAAAGGTCATATGCTTCTTCTTAACCGCGTCGGCCTGTTTTTCAGGCTCTCCGTACATGCCTTCGCATATGAACAGATCCGATCCTGCGGCATTTTTCACTATAGAGTCAGTAGGTCTTGTATCGGTACAATATGTGACCTTTAGACCTTTTCTTTCAGGTCCCAGCACCATGTCGGGAGTAAAGATCCTTCCGTCCTCCTCCATGGTCTCGCCTTTTTGCAGCTTATTCCAAAACTTCAAAGGGATGTCCATCGCTTTTGCCCTCTCGGCATCGAAACGTCCTGCCCTTTTAACCTCAAGTGTATATCCGTAACAGGTAACATTGTGATTCACCTTAAAGGCCGTGATCTCATAACCCTGTAAGGCAAAAAAGCATTCAGGCTCTCCCATCTCTATCATGTTGATCTCGAAGGGAAGCTCCGGTGCAATGATCCTTAGTGCACCCACCACCTTTTCAAGCCCCTTGGGTCCTATCATGATCACAGGCTCCGTCCTTTCGGCATTGCCCATGGACAATAAAAGTCCGGGCAAACCACTTATATGATCACCGTGATAATGGGTGAACAGAATGATATCGATATCATGGAAGCTGAGCCCTGCCTGTCGTATAGCCACCTGGGTCCCTTCTCCCGCATCTATCAATATCCCTTTTCCGTTATATCTTACCATAAGGGAGGTAAGCCACCTTTTGGGAAGGGGCATCATACCGCCTGTTCCCAACAAACATAAATCCAGCATTAAAACCTCATATCTCGGAGCAAATACCGTTTTTGTCTCTTTGCACCGTTTTATTTTTGTATCAGTTCTCAGGCTCTGACAGATTGCATCTCATAATGACAGCGTCTTCCTTTGGCAATTCATAGAAGCCTTTCCTGAGTCCCACATCCTTAAAGCCCAATTTCCTGTACAATCCTCTGGCAGGCGTGTTGCTCTTTCTGACCTCCAGATACATGTCATTAACTTCAAGAGCCCGGGCCCTTGCCATCAGTTCCTTCATCATCGTAAAAGCTATCCCCTGCCCACGGCAGTCTTCACGTACACATACATTCGGTATCTCCGCCTCGTCCAAAACATAGTAAAAGCAGCAGTAACCGAGTATATCCTCCTCATCCTCATCGGAAACAGCCACGAGAAGGCAATAGTTCTCCTGCAGGATAGATCCCTCGAAATTATCTCTGCTCCAGGGCATGGAAAAAGTGGCATGTTCTATCTCGCTCACTTTATCGCAATCTTTAATTGTCATATCACGTATCTTCATTTCGTCCCCCAAAGACCAAACAAAAGGATCACTCCCTAAAACGTGATCTAGTACATCGGTTATTAAATAACTGGACCCAATGCTTGCCTGTTTACCCGACTGCCCGTACATGAAAGCCTCGGAGTAGCCCGCTACACCTGAGTTTTCATGCACGAGCATTCGAGCAAACATTCTGCGCATTAGTCCATTTATTTTAAAACCGCTGTACTAATCCCCAATCATATCTTACTTTTCGTTTCTTTCTCTTTCTGCCTGGGACAGTCTTAAGTAATCCGGCACATGATCTGCCGCAGGCATCGCCAAACCTTTATTAAACATTTCGATGGCCCTTACAGCAAGACTTCCCGCTCTCTGTACATTATTATTGATAGGGGCATATGCCTTCTTGACCCTTACCTCTTCATCCAGTACAGTCTTATAAACCGGAACACCGTCTCCCAGGAAGATAACCGGTTCATTCAGCTCATTTACCATGGCTGTAAGTTCATGGATGCTGACAGCCATCTGATCCTTGACTATGCAAAAACCATCGGCGTTGTTTCTGTATATGCCTGTGTAAACCTGCTCCCGGCGGGCATCCATAAGAGGGACTATCAATCCGTCGGCCCCAAAGATATCCGTCGCTATGGTCTGAGTGGTTGGAACCGAGATTATGGGCTTATTTAAAGCGAGCCCCAGTCCCTTGGCCGTTGCGGATCCTATCCTTAGTCCGGTAAAGCTTCCCGGACCGCCGGATACAGCAATGGCATCGATCTCTTCCAGGTCCGTCCCTGTCCTTTTTACCACTTCATCCACCATGGGAAGCAGTGTTTGCGAATGAGTGAGCTTCAGATTCAAACTGAACTCACCTATGATCTTTTCTTCGGAAGCTATGGCGCATGATGCCACAAGTCCCGAAGCTTCAACAGCTAAAATCTTATTCATTAAATCATGCCTTCCTGACTTCTATGCTTCTGTAATCGAAGCCTTTTTGCAGATCTTTTTTAATGGTCACCCTAGTGCAGGTGGCAGGTAAAAGTTCTTCTATCTTGTCTGCCCATTCAACCAGAGAAACTCCCTGTCCGAAAAAGCAGTCCTCGTAGCCGATCTCATCCATTTCATCAATGTCATCGATACGGTAAACATCAAAATGATAAAGAGGCATTCTTCCGCTTTCATATACCTGGACGATGGTAAAGGTGGGGCTGACCACGGGTTCCTCTATGCCGAGTCCTCTGGCAAAGCCCTTTGTAAAGATGGTCTTTCCCACACCAAGATCTCCCGAAAGGCATATAATGTCTCCGGGCTTGGAATCCACAGCCATGTCATAGGCTATCTTTAAAGTCTCTTCAGGTGAATTTGAAGAAAAAATCTCTGTTTTCATGATCTATCCTGTTTCTTAACACTTACTGTGCCTTCTGCGCACATTTCCTTAAGCATTGCTCTGAAATCCGCCAGATCTTCGCCTATATCTGCCTTGGGAAGGATGGTGGCGTTGTTGTTTCCGGTG
>JAFSWD010000001.1 GCA_017444675.1 Lachnospiraceae bacterium | reverse complement strand
TCAGAACATCACC
This sequence comes from Lachnospiraceae bacterium, assembly GCA_017444675.1. Lineage (GTDB taxonomy): Bacteria > Bacillota > Clostridia > Lachnospirales > Lachnospiraceae > RGIG3528. The sequence continues at coordinate 5,094 of JAFSWD010000001.1, read as the reverse complement.
TTTCCCGTTCACCGTACCCGGATCAGAAGAGCTCCAGGCCAGAAGCACCGGGAAGCCCTCCAATCCTTCCGGGAAATAAAGGTCCCGGGAAACCTCGTCAAAGGAGGGGTTGTCCTTAAGCACCAGAAGATCAAGCTTCTTTTCCACCTCTTCCTGCATTCGGTCGATCTCTTCATCGCTCATGGCCACGGGGTTTAACCGCAGCGTTTCCTCATGTTCGCCAAAGGCATTTTTGAGAATGATCGGAAGACAGATCCCTGCTCCGTTTACCTCCTCCCTTTGAAAAACGTTGGTTTCAGCGTCGGCCCCCTCTCCCACCGCTTTTTTATCCGCCACTGTAAGCAAAATTGAGATCGATATCAGCAAAGGGATTACCTTCAAAAGCCGCTTTCCCAGATCCCGGCTAAGGATCCGCCCCACTTCCTCCTTTGTTTTTCCGGGGTAAAGGCTCAGCCAGGCATATATTTTCCCGTCGGGTATCAGTTTTCTTAAGATCTTCATAAGCGTAACGTCCTTTTGATCACAAACCTTCCGTAGCAAAAGCACAGTGCGCAGCCGGCCAGTATCCCGGTCATAAAAGTTATTCCGAAACCACTGTGGTAAAGTGGTGCGCTCATTTCCGGAGCCAGCATTTTGAGATAAAGAAGGATCCCGTAAGGAATGGCGCTCATTATGGTAAATTCACCTTTTTTTGCGGCTATGACCACGTTCAGATCTCTTCTTAGATTAATGCTGTCATTAAGGCTTGAAACAGTGTTGCGGATAACCTTGTTAAGATTTCCTCCGGTTCTTTTAAGTATCCTGAAAAGCCCTGCAAATTCCTTTATCCTGTCAACTCCCGAAGCTTCGGCGAACTCTGTAAATGCCTGCTCCATTGTGGCTCCCGTGGACAGCTTTCCCGCCATTTTTTCAAATTCCACCGTTATCTCAGCCTTTTTCCCGTATAGGCTTTCAAGACCTTTGGCCGCATCCTTAAGACCGTGCTCCGGAGAATATCCCGCATCCAGGCTGTTTCTTAAGATCTGAAGCGCGTCCTTAAATTGTATGTCAAGCTTTTCCTTAAGGTCAGCCTTTCTTTTCTTTTCAAAACTCATAATGAAGAATGGAATAAATAAGACAAGAAAGACAGAAACAGGTTCCAGATCGTAAAACAGCCAGGATGTCAGTAATGCAAAAGCTCCGCCGAAGATCAGACCCTGCATCACGGCTTTTACGTTTTTTATTTTAAGCATCCGCCCACTCAATCCCTGCTTTTTTCAATTTCCATCCGCAGACAAAGCTGTTACCCGTCCTTACCAGTTCACCCGCCACTTTGTCGTCTTCCTGTTTCGGATTTTCTTTAAATACAAAGAGAGGATTAAGTTCTATCTCTCCGTCGCTGACTCCCAGAACCTCCGAGATCTCCAGCACCTTTCTGCTTCCGTCCCTTAACCTGCCCAAATGGATCATCACGTCTATGGCCGAAGCTATCTGCTTTCTCACCGCATTTAAAGGTATCTCCGTTCCCATTAGGATCATGGTCTCCAGCCTGTCCAGCATGTCGGGCACAGAATTTCCGTGGCCCGTGGACAGAGACCCGTCATGTCCGGTAGCCATGGCTTGAAGCATATCTATCGCCTCCGGCCCGCGGACTTCTCCCACGATGATCCTGGTGGGGCGCATTCTGAGGGCCGTGCGGATCAAGTCCCGTATTAAGATTTCTTTGCATTCACCTGAGTTTTTATTTCTGACTTCCAGACGTACCAGATTTTTGATATTGCTGATCTTAAGTTCAGCGGAATCTTCGATGGTAATTATCCTTTCATCCTGAGGTATGCAGGATGAAAGTGCATTTAGAAAAGTAGTCTTTCCGGACCCTGTTCCTCCGGATATAAATATGTTGTAGCCGGCCTTTACCACTAGTTTCAGGAAATCCGCCGCTTCTTTGGAAATGCTGTTACATTCCATGAGTTTTTCCAGGGTATAGGGTTCCTTTGAAAATTTTCTGATGGTGACCACAGGCCCGTTCAAGGAAACAGGCGGCAGCACTATGTTCACTCTGGAACCGTCGGGAAGGCGTGCATCCACTATGGGATCAGCCTCATTCACGGTCCTGTTGGCCCCCGAAACTATCTGCTGTATTATATCATCCAGTCTCTCTTCGGATTCAAATTTGTATTCCGATTCCGTGATCTTTCCGTGCTTTTCCGTAAATATCCGATCGGGACCGTTGATCATGATCTCCGTAACCTCCTCGTCTGCCAGCAGAGGCTCCAGTACGTCAAACCCTCGTATCGAGTTGAACACTGCGCTCTGCATTTCATCCCGCATCTCCAGCGGCAAAAAATTTCTTGCGCCTTCATAATTGATACATCTGTGTATTTTCTCATTTAAATCCTCATCCGAGATGTTTTCCGAATAATCAAAGCTACTCAGCACCATTTCCCGGATTCTCTTTTTCATCTCTCTGTCAATTTTCATTCTTTCACCACCTTCACCTTCGCTGTTATCTGTATTTTTCTGCCGTACTCCATCTGCCTTAAAAATTCCTCCGGTCCGGGATCTCCGTCACAGGCTTTTACCAGGCGCACTTCATCGCTTAATTCCATGAGCCTTTCCACAGCATCCGAAATAAAGGAGCACTCAAAGATCACATTTTCGAAATCCCCTTCGGTTTTACAGAGCCTGATCAGTTCATTCATTTCCTCCGGTGTAAACTGCCAAAGGTCCGTGTAAAAGTCGGTGCCTTTAAACACATACACTCCGCGGACGCATTCCATCCTCTGCAACATCTTCCCGATCCCCGCCCGGTTCCTTCTTGCGGCAAACAACAGTTCACTCAGAGATACTTCTTCTTCTCTTTTCACCCTTTCCACGAAAGGATCCCAGCAAATAAGCAGAGTCTTTCCTTCCGCAGCCATTTTTTCCGCCGTAGAGAATGCATATGCTTTCGCGACCATGTTGGATGAAGGAGAAAATACGGTTATCAGGTCGTTTTTCGTGAAAGTCAGGTTCTGTGTGGGAAGTAGTTTCTGCAAAAGCACCGGAGCACGCATGAATTTGTAAAATGTATTTCCCGTCTCGTCGGTTTCGGCAGTTTCCTTTTCTTCACACAGAAAACAGACCCGTGTATTATTTTTGTAAATTGATAGGTGGATGGGATTGTCTGTCAGAAGAATTGACAGCTCGCCGGATTTAAAGAATTCATTAATTTCAGAATTGTCGTTAAAACAAAGTGCCCCATAACCGATATCCCGGTGGGAATTGATGTACGAGACCAGTCTCGCCCCATATTCCCCGGGGGAAGAAAAAATTCCGATCAGTGCCTCCATGTAACCCCCTAAATATTTCGGATGAGACAATCATAAAGCCCCAAAAGCCTTTTGTCAACGGGGTTTCGGCAGGTTTTGCTTTTTCGGCGATGTGCACTAAAAATGACCGTGTTTTTGTACCGAATGCACAATGAAACACGGTCATAACTTCTCAAAAGTTCTGATTTGTTTATACTTTGTTTATAATTAGTCCTCAGCGGCCAGTTTTCTTCCCATGAGAACGCCCATGGAAGAAGCCATCATGAGGCCTCTGGTCCAGCCGCTGGAGTCACCCAGGCAATAAAGTCCCTTAACGTTGGTGGTAAGGTCGGGCTCCATCTTAACCTTGTTGGAGTAGAACTTGAGCTCGGGGCTGTAAAGCAGGGTCTCTGTGGAAGCAAAGCCGGGCACTACCTCATCCATGGCCTGAATGAAGTTGATGATATTGGTCATGGCACGATAGGGCATAGCCGCCGTAATATCGCCTGCAACCGCATCGGGCAGTGTGGGACGAACGTTGGAGAACGAAAGTTCCTTTTCCCAGGTGCGCTTACCGTCAAGGATATCGCCGAATCTTTGTACCAGGATCTGTCCGTTTGCCAGCATATTGGTGAGCTCACCCACCTTCTGAGCATACTCGATGGGCTTGTTGAAAGGCACCGAGAAATTGTGGGAGCAGAGGATGGACAGATTGGTGTTCTGGGACTTAAGCTCCTTATAGGAATGGCCGTTAACCACAGCCAGGTTGTTGTCGTAGTTCTCCTGGCTTACGAAACCGCCGGGATTCTGACAGAAAGTGCGGACCTTATTCTTAAAAGGAAGGGGATAGCCCACCAGCTTTGATTCATAGAGAACGTCGTTAACTTCCTCCATGATCTCGTTCCTGACCTCGACTCTTACACCGATGTCAACGGTTCCGGGCTTATGTGCGATGTCATACTTGGCGCACAACTTCTCAAGCCACTCAGCGCCTCTTCTTCCTGTTGCTATTACCACGTTGTTTGCCTTGTAAACCTTGCGGCCGTCGCCTTCTTCAAGTCTGACTCCCTTAACCACACCATCCTCAATGATAAGATCCTCACAGGATTTATTAAAGATCATGTCAACGCCGTGATCCTGAAGATAATGCTCGATATCGGTATAAAGCTGCTGAGCTTTTTCTGTACCCAGATGGCGGATAGGGCAATCCACCAGCTTAAGTCCGGCCTTTATGGCTCTTCTTCTGATCTCCTTCACCTTATCCGGATTGCTTACGCCCTCCACATGCTTGTCAGCACCGAAATCCAGATAAATGGAATCGGTGTAATCGATAAGGTCCTGAGCCTCCCCGGCTCCTATAAGAGTGGGGAAATCACCGCCCACCTCATATGATAAGGAAAGCTTACCGTCGGAAAATGCTCCCGCTCCCGAAAATCCCGTGGTGATGTTGCAGGGCTTGCAATTGATGCAATGGCCGATCTTGGCCTTGGGGCAGCTTCTCTTCTCGATGGGATGTCCCTTCTCTATCATAAGTATCTTCTTGGAGCTGCCGCTCTTGATCATCTCGTAGGCAGTGAATATGCCCGCAGGACCCGCTCCTACTATGATAACGTCATAATTCATAAAATACCTTCCTCCTAATATATAATGAGTATCCCTAAAATCTTCTATAAGCTTGGTTGATCCAACACTTTATTATAACTTATTATTGTAAAAAAGTAAAGAATCGCAGGAAAATGACACCCGGGGACGGGGTTGGGGGTTCCCTTTTTGACACCCGGGGACGGGGTTAGGGGTTCATTTTTTGACACCTGGGGACGGGGTT
>JAFSWD010000032.1 GCA_017444675.1 Lachnospiraceae bacterium | reverse complement strand
TTTCCAAGGGAACAGCCGGGATCATCGCCTGGGTGGCTGCCGTTGCCTTTGCATATGTCACCAATCGTCTTTGGGTGTTCGAGGACAGAGCCCACGGTGCAAAGAACATAGCACTGGAATGCGGCAGGTTCGTGGGCGCGAGAGTGGCAACCGGAGTAATTGAGATCCTGGGTACTCCTGCCCTTGTGGTATTGGGCCTTGAAGCTCAGGTTTTCGGACTGGATGTGGCCAAACTCATTGTAAGTGTTATCATAGTTATCTTAAACTACGTTTTCAGCAAGCTGTTTGTATTTAAAAAAACGGATAAAAAAGGCAATTGATATATGTTTGAAATAAAAGCGATAGTAAACCTTAAAAAGGGCGAAGGCAGGACATTAAATGCAGGAGGTCTTTGGGTTTACGACAATGAAATAGATCAGATCACCGGCATTTTTAATGACGGTGATCTTTGTGTTGTTAAGAGTAATAACGGTTATCCGCTTGGTATCGGTTATATTAACCGTAAGTCCAAGATCACGGTAAGACTTCTTACCAGAAATACAGAAGTTCAAATAAATGAGGAATTCTTTAAAAAGAGGATAGAGGATGCCTGGGATTATCGTAAAAAGGTGGTGGACACATCCTCCTGCCGATTGATCTTCGGAGAAGCGGATTACATTCCCGGGCTTACCGTGGATAAGTTTGAAGATGTGCTTGTTGTCCAGAGCCTTGCCCTGGGTATCGATCGCTTTAAGGAACTCCTTGTGAAATTGATGCTTGAAGTGCTTTCTAAAGACGGAATAAAGATACGCGGCGTATACGAAAGAAGCGATGCCAAGGTCAGGGAACTTGAAGGCATGGAAAGGGTTAAGGGATTTATAGGTCCTGAATTTGATACCAAGGTTCGCATAACAGAGAACGGAGTAAAATACTTCGTGGACGTGGCTGACGGGCAGAAAACAGGATTTTTCCTGGATCAAAAGTATAATCGCCTTGCTATCCAGAAGCTCTGTAAGGATGCAATCGTTCTTGACTGTTTTACACACACAGGTTCCTTTGCACTTAATGCGGGCTTGGCCGGAGCAAAGGAAGTCACAGGAGTGGATGCTTCTGACCAGGCAGTGGCTCAGGCTACGGAAAATGCGGAATTAAACGGACTTTCATCTACGGTGCATTTTGAATGCGCAGATGTACTTGACCTTCTTCCTAAGCTGGAAGAGGAAGGGAAGAAGTATGATGTGGTCATTCTTGATCCGCCTGCGTTCACCAAATCCAAAGATTCCGTAAAGAAAGCCATGAAGGGCTATCGTGAGATCAACATGAGAGGACTTAAGATAGTTAAGGACGGAGGTTTTCTGGCCACCTGTTCCTGCTCGCATTTCATGACTCCCGAGCTCTTTACAGAGGTCATTGCCCAGGCAGCCAAAAGCGTTCACAAGCGTCTTCGCCAGGTGGAATACCGCACCCAGGCCCCGGATCATCCTATCGCCTGGAATGCGGATGAAAGCTATTATCTTAAGTTCTATATATTTCAAGTCTGTGACGAAGTATAAACGTAAAAACAGCCGTAGGTACAGTATTTTAAGTACCTACGGCTGTTCTTTTATGATAATACTCTAATCCCAGAAATAATGCCAATCCTGGTTGTTAATTCCGAAAGACTTTGGCTTAAGTTCATCGGTGTTCCAATCATAAGCGTCAAACGTGAGATGAAAGTCGGTTTTGGTCACACCGTAGTTGGCATCTGTAAACTCGCCGTAATACCAGCGTTCGTAGACAGGACGGTCTTCCATCATTCCGTCTACTACAACATATTCAGGCTCATAGTAACCGGAACATCTTTTGTCATATAAGAAGTAACGTCCGTCAGAGGTCAAATAAATGTAATATAAGAACTCATGACGGGTAGCTGTGGTACCATCGTCATATTTATATTGAAGATATACATCTACGCCCACATAGTCATTTATAAAGGCATCTTCGTCACTCGAGTTCAGTACTATTCTGTCTTCATCATTATATGCAGCGGTCCTGAACATTTCAGGATGTGTGCTGTAATAGTCATAGTATGCTTTTGACGAGGGGAAGTCAGGGTTCGTGTAGTAGTTGAAACTTCCGTAAAAAGGCTTGTCACCGATGTCATAGACTATAGCAGGTCCCTGTGTAGGTGTGTCAGTAGGCACCGGGGTAGGTGTGTCTGTAGGTTTCGAAGTCGGAGCCGGAGTCGGTGTGTCGGTAGGAGCAGTTGTGGGTTCTTTGGAAGGCTCCTGGGTTGGAGCAGATGTGCTCGCCGCAGGTTCCTGCGTAGGAACAGTGGTAGTATTGCTGCTATCGCATCCTGCTAAAAGTAATAAACATACCAATAAACAAGTGCCGGTTAAAAGTTTCTTCATTATTCTCAATATCTCCTTGTCTCTTACGGATATTTACGTTATAGAAAACGCTTTCCTTATTATACCACAAGTAGGACCATTAGAAAATGTTTTACAATAATCCGGAAATGCAAAACAAATAAGCCATTAAATGCTTCAAATATCAAAGATACTCTTAACCGTATCATCGAAAAGATAAATGCAGACCATCCGGAACAGTATTTTGAACACCTTACGCCACACGGGTTACGTCATACCTTTGCTACCAACTGTATAGAAAAAAGGAATGCCGCCCAAGGTATTACAAAAGATACTCGGACATAATTCCATGCAAATGACTGTTGATCTATATGCTCATGTGCGGGAAGACAAAATAAGGGAAGAGATGGCCAAAGTTATGGATATGATGCCAAATCCAAATGATTAAAATCGGCGTATACTCAGGCGATGATCCGATCATGATCGATTTACGGGGATCTTACCGTTCATAGGTCTAAAATAACCGTTCATGTAAAAAGCATTTCAATAAACGAAAACGTGAGGTATAGTTGCGCTGCAAGGCCGGAAAGAGCGATCCGGACAAAACAGGAGGTAGACTATGTTGAAAAACGAAGCTATTGTTACCCGAAAGCTTAGGAAAGAATATGGTGACAAAATTGCAGTGGCGGACATTGATCTTACGGTACATGAGAGAGAATTGTTTGCCTTGTTGGGGGTGAACGGCGCAGGGAAGACCACGATGATCAAAATGCTGTCATGTTTGTCTGCACCGACTGCGGGAGAGGCATTTGTACTCGGGCGTGATGTTAAAAAGGAGCAGGATGAAGTGAAGCAGCTCATCGGGATTTCCACGCAGGATACCGCGGTTGCCGAAAATCTTACGGTGGAAGAAAACCTTCAATTCATGGCCGGGATATATGCCAAAGGAAATAAAAAAGAAATCGCCGAGAGAACAGAAAACGCCATGAGAACTTTTAAATTGACGGAAGTAAGGAACAAAAGGGCTAAGACCTTATCCGGGGGATGGAAAAGAAAGCTTTCGATCGCCATGGCCATAATAGGTGAACCCAAGATCCTTTATCTGGATGAACCTACATTGGGGTTGGATGTGATTGCAAGAAGGGAACTGTGGAAGATAATTGAGGATCTTAGAGACAGGATGACCATAATCTTAACCACTCATTACATGGAGGAAGCGGAAAAATTGGCGGATCGTATCGCTGTAATGATAGACGGACATTTGATCACAACAGGCACCTTAAAGGAACTTGAGGCACAGACAGGGAAAAAAGGGCTGGAAGAGGTCTTTGTGAACATTGCGGAGAACGGAGGTTGTATATGAACAGAACACTATGTTTTGCAAAAAGAAATCTGATCGAGGTATCAAGAGATGCGCTTAGCTACATTTTTTGCATGGCCTTCCCGCTTGTGATGCTTGTCATTATGACTGTTGTGAACGAAAGCATTCCCAAAGAAGCAGGGATGACAGTGTTCAGGATAGATAACCTTACAGGTGGGGTTTGTATATTCGGACAGTCTTTTGTGATGCTTTTTACGGCACTTTCGGTATCGAAAGACCGTTCAGGCTCTTTTTTGGTACGTCTTTATGCTTCGCCCATGAAGAGCAGGGATTTTACCAACGGATATATCCTTCCCATGCTTTTGGTGGCTTTGACCCAGGCAGTGATAACGATGGCAGCCGGACTCATTATTTCACTTATTGTTGATCATGAGATTTCAGTGTCGGGACTGTTTATCGGTGCAGTTTTACTAATGGTATCCGCAGTATTTTTCATTTCGTCGGGTTTGATCTTCGGAACCCTGTTTAATCAGAATGCTGCGCCGGGACTGTGCTCTGTTGTTATATCCCTGGGTTCCTTTATCGGAGCCGTATGGTTTGATGCGGAAGCAACCGGCGGCTTGATACTTAAGATAGCTAAATGCCTTCCGTTTATCTATTGCACAAAAATCATACGTTACGCCATTAAACTGGAGTTTGAAAAGGATTTTCTTATCTCGCTTGCGGTGGTTTTGGCCTGTTCCGCTACTTTTGCGGTGCTGGCATCTATCGTATTTAAAACAAAGATGCGGGCAGACCTTAAGTAATAAATGTCGTACATGATGAGAAAGAAAAGCTTTTGCATCTTTTCGCAAAGTGTAATATTATATTTTCATTAAATATCACACTTTTATACTCTGGAGGAAGTATGCTGATCAAAGCGGAGATAGATGAAAGATATATAGAAACGGAACTGCATGTGTGTAACCATGAAAGAACGGAAGAAGTAAAACAACTGCTTACCGAACTTCACAACTATTACGATACATCTTTGATCGGGACGGACGAACGGGGGAATAAGGTCAAACTCAGCCCGCGGGAGCTCGTCTCCTTCTATTCGGAGGGACAAAAGGTGCTGGCACTCGGCGGTAAGGAAAAGTATACGGTATCCAAGAAACTCTATGAACTGGAAAAAGAGCTGGAGAGCATAGGCTTCATAAGGATATCAAAATCGGAGCTGGTAAACATAAAGCGGATAAAGAGCATGGATCTGAGCCTTACCGGAACCATCAGGATCATTATGAATACAGGCTATGAAACCTATACTTCCCGTCGGAATGTGGCAAAGATAAAGGAGATGACCAGAATATGAAGGAAATATTAAAACGCATGATCATAAGTTTTTCTTTGTCTTCTTTTGCGGGACTGATCGTAAATCTTGTGATCGATCTTATCGTAAACAATGTGGGAAACACCGGCTTTATATCCATAGCCCCGGAATTTGTGAGCCTTTTTCCGACGCCGGTAATTGCGGGATATGTAAATGTTCTGATCTATGGAGCCATTGGGGCTGTTTTCTCCGGGATGACTCTTGTTTTTGACTGTCGACGTATAGGGGTTATTATTCAATGGTGCATATATTTTGTCGTCACCTTTACGTTTTGTATGGTCATCACGATCTTTGTCTGGCAGCTTCATCGCTATCCTCAGGCCTTTATATCCACCGCCATGGGATATGCAGTGACCTATGTTATATTGGGAGTGGTGCAGTACAGGCAGTTAAAAGAAGATATCAAAGTAATAAATGAAAATCTGAATTTAACGCAGTAAGAGATTTTTCCCACCTTTAAGCGAGGAAGACGCAGGTGGGGGATAGGAGATTACTTGTGGCAGTAAGGACGGTTATCTTTACTGCCGTTTTTTTAAGGTTACTGTTCGCACCGCCCTAACGCTCATACGATGGGGTCTCTCCCCTGCTTCGCAGCGGTCCTCCCCATTGTCGTGAATTCGCAATCCGCTACGCTACTTGCTCATTAAGCGGGGGCGGTTACTGCATATCTGTGAACAGTAACTTTTTCTGGTCAAAATCGCATTCAATTATGTCATTTCAGCCTTGAAACTTGCGTTTTTCTGTGATACATTATGAGAGATTTGTTAAATCAGGAGTTAAGGAGTTTGAAATGCAAAAGATTTTGGATAAAATAACATGTATGTTAGCGGAAGCTTTTGAAAAAGCGGGTTATGGAGCAGAATACGGAAGAGTATCCACCTCCAACAGACCTGACCTTTGTGATTTCCAGTGCAACGGTGCCATGGCTGCGGCCAAGGCTTTTAAGAAAGCTCCTATTCAGATAGCAAATGAGATAGTTGAAGGACTTAAGGACAATGGGGCTTTTGAAAGCATTGAAGCCGTAATGCCCGGATTCATCAATATCAAGATAGGTAAGGAATTCCTGGCTGAGCATCTTACAGGAATGAAAAATAACGAAAAGTTCGGTCTGGAAAAGCCTGAGAAGGTGAAGACCATTATCATTGACTACGGCGGAGCAAACGTGGCAAAGCCCCTTCATGTGGGTCACCTTCGTCCTGCTGTTATCGGTGAAAGTGTAAAGAGGATATGCAAGTTTGCGGGACATAAGGTTATCGGTGATGCGCATCTTGGAGACTGGGGACTGCAGATGGGAGAGGTTATTGAAGAACTCAGATTAAGAAAACCCGATCTCCCTTACTTTGATCCTGATTTTAAGGGAGAATATCCCAAGGAAGCTCCCTTTACCATCTCTGATCTGGAAGAGATCTACCCCGCAGCCAGCGCAAGGATGAAGGAAGATCCCGATTTTGCGGTGAAATGCCATGAAGCTACCGTAAGATATCAGAAGCGCGAAAGAGGCTATGCCGAGCTGGGAGCCCACATCATAAATGTTTCCAAGATCGATCTGAAGAGAAATTATGACAATCTGGATGTTCATTTTGAACTCTGGAAGGGTGAAAGCGACGCAGATCCCTATGTAAAAGATATGGTGGATGAAATGGTAAAGAGCGGCCTTGCTTTTGAAAGCCAGGGAGCTCTTGTAGTGGATATTCGTGAAGAGGGGGATAAGAAAGAGTATCCTCCCTGCATAATCAGAAAATCTGACGGTGCAGCTATTTATGAGACCACAGACCTGGCTACCCTGGTTCAGAGAGAACAGGATTACAAGCCGGATATGGTGGTCTATGTGGTGGATAAGCGCCAGGAACTCCATTTTATACAGGTATTCCGTACAGCTAAAAAAGCAGGCATAGTGCCTCAGGACACCGAGCTTCGTTTTATCGGTAACGGTACCGTTAACGGCAAGGACAATAAGCCTTTTAAGACCAGAGACGGCGGTACCCTTCGTCTTGAAGCCTTGATAAAGATGGTCAATGATGCTGTTTATAACAGGATCATGGAGAGCAGGGAAGAGACAGCTGAGGAAGCGGCAAAGACAGCGAAGATAGTAGGTCTTGCTGCTCTTAAATACGGAGATCTTTCAAATCAGGCCACAAAGGACTATATATTTGATACGGAAAAATTCACCTCCTTTGAAGGAAATACAGGTCCTTACATCCTTTATACCATCGTCAGGATCAAGTCCATCCTTGCCAAGTATAAGGAAAAATTCGGAGAAGGCGCCGATCTTTCCAAGATCAGGGTGCCTGAGGGAAGCTCCGAAAAGATGCTTATGTTAAAGCTCTCTGCTTTTCATGATATGGTTGAGAGCGCTTTTAAGGACACTGCACCTCACGTTGTCTGCAGATTTGTTTATGAATTGGCAGACGCTTTTAACGGCTTCTATCATGATACTAAGATATTGACCGAGGAGAACAAAGAGAAGCGGGAAGGCTGGATTTCTCTCCTTGAACTTACAAAGGGAGTACTGGAGTGCGGTATCGATCTTTTGGGATTTTCCGCACCGGACAGAATGTAACTAATATTTATCGGGGTGAATACATTGGTTGGGAGAAACAATGAATTAAAGCAGCTTTCGGAAAGCTACGAAAGCGAAGGAAATAAAGCCATAGTTTTATATGGACGTTACGGTATAGGAAAGACCACTCTGGCTCTTGAGTTTGTCAAGAACCTGCCTGCGGTTTATTATTCCGCCAGGGAGTTATCGGAAACCGAACAGCTCCTTACATTTACAGCGGAGGAGGGTACTTCCTGTGACACAAAGGATCCGGCATTTTCCTATTATCGCTGCTTTAAACAGGCGATGGACAGAAATCCGGATAAAAAGACGGTATTTGTTTTTGATGAGTTTCAGCATCTCATGTCCTGCGGAGAGGGCTTTAAAAATGCTTTCATAACTCTTATGAAAGAGCCTGAGACCGAAGGAAAGGCAATGTTTTTGCTGCTCAGTTCTTCTGTTAACTGGGTTGAGAATTCTCTGGTGGAAAGCATGGGAACAGCTGCAAGAAGTCTGGCCGGCTTTATAAAGCTCAGAGAACTTTCCTTTGTTGAGCTTCTGGATCGTTTCCCTAAAATGAATATCAGAGATATCATCTATGCGGAAGGTATTCTCGGGGGAGTTCCGGGACTTCTCGATTATTGGAGTGAGAAACTGGAGCTTAAGGACAATATCATCAGACTTTTTCTTTCAAAGAGAGGTCTTTTGAGAGGCGAAGCCGAAAGGTTTCTTAAGACAGAGCTCAGAGAACTGCCTGCATATAATGCCATTCTTGCCACACTTGCGGCAGGAAACTGGAAACTTAATGACATATATACACGCACCGGATTTTCACGTGCCAAGATCAGTGTTTATCTGAAAAATCTTATCTGCCTCGATATAGTTGAAAAGGTATTTTCGTTGGAAACAGGCTCTCACGACGATGTGAAGAAGGGCATGTACAAGATCAAAGATAACTATCTTTGCTTTTGGTACAGATATGTTTTTCCCAACATGTCCCTGCTTGACAGAGGTATGGAAAAGGAAGTATATGACAATATAATAGCCTATGATCTGGATGATTTTATGAGAGACAGATACGCAAATGTATGCTTTGAGTACATGAAGCTGATGTCGGATCTGGGTAAACTGGGAAGAAAGTACGAAAAGTGGGGAAGATGGTACGGAAAAGCAGGGGAAATAGATGTCATCGGAAGAGATGAAGAAGGTCATACCATCGTTGCTTTCTGTAGTTTTAAATCCACTCCCATGAACAGTGCGGAACTCAGAAAGTACCGTGAACTCATGAGGATAGCAGGTATATCCTCGGATGAAACTTACATATTTGCAAAATCGGGCTTCGGTCAGGATATAAAGGTTGCCGCGGCTTATGACAAGATCCAATTGATCAACATGGACGAATTATAAAACCGAAAGGGGTTCGTATGTGTAAAACCAATTATGAGGGGACAAAACGAATTATAAGAAGATCAGCCGGTATATTGGCGGCTGTAATGATAATATGTTCTGCTGCCGGACCCGTGAGTACATATGCGGCAACGGAACCCACTTATGAATATACGGATGAAACAAAGAATGCGGATGCATATGTGGTTAAGATAACCACGAATGTGTATGTCAGATCCACTCCCGGAAAAAATGCGGCGAAGATCACCCATCCCATAACCAAAGACACCATTATATTGGCTAAAAACGATCTGGTGGCTGTTTTAAGCGAAGATGATTTCGTTTACGATGACGGGACCACGGAGCATTGGTATGAGATAAGATGGATAAATGAAAAGATCGAATTCCATGGTTATGTAAATTCCCAATATACCACTAAAACAGGCGATCCGGCTATTCCGCTACCTACGCCTACTCCGGCGGTGACCAATACACCCACTCCGACGCCGACGCCCACTCCGGGACCTACAAACACGCCCACACCCAATGTGACTTCCACGCCTACACCTCCGGCGCCAAAGATCGGAGATAATATAAGCGACGAGCCCGTAAAAACGGGATTGGCGATCGTAGGCATAGTAATAGGCCGTATAGCAGTTTCTTTCGGAGGTTTTCTCCTTATAAGATATTTATCCGAGAGAAGAGCGATGATACAGGCACAGAACAGACCGAAAAAAGATCCGCCCACAGAATATGCGGCAAGAAGACGCAGAGAAGCCCAGAGAGCTGAAGAACAGCGGAGGCTTCGTGAGGCTGAGGAGG
>JAFSWD010000031.1 GCA_017444675.1 Lachnospiraceae bacterium | reverse complement strand
CGCTCCTTTTCCAACTTGGAATAGTCCGTAAACAGATCAAGCTGCTCATAGGTACTTTCCTGTTCCTCCAGTTTTTCAGCCTTCCTTTCGGATATGACGTGATTGGCCACCACGTTCATCCTGCGGACCGTGAGATCCTTGTCAGCAATCTGATCGTACAGCTTCATCATATATTCCATTATCACCGAAGTGGAAGAAGTGTATTCCGGAAGATTTATGGAACCGTGCGCTCCCTTGGGCACGGCGCGGCCGTAGTGATCCAGCACCACTTCTCCTTTAAAGTGCTTCAGTTTTTCCGGGTCTTTTAGGTTTTCTGTATCGAATCCCAGGTTCAACACCAGTTGATCCGTGACTATATCCTTTTTCACAAGGTCCAATACCAGAAGATCCGTCATCTCTTTTATGATCAGCCTGGCACTCTTGTAATCATAGGGTTCTTTTAAGACCTGCCCCAGGCTTACGGAATTGGTGGACGGGCGGAATTCCTTTATCTCCTTCATTCCCACAGGCTCCCATCCCCAGGCATGGTCTATCAGAAGCTCCGCGTTTATGCCGAAGAGTCTGTACAGCAAAGCTTCATTATAATATTCGTTTTCTTTTCCCACGGAACATCTGGCGATGTCTCCCATGGTGTACATTCCGTACTTGGCCAGCTTTCTTGAAATGCCGCCTCCCACTCTCCAAAAATCCGTTAACGGACTATGATTCCACAAAAGCTTCCGGTAGCTCATCTCATCCAGCTCTGCCACCCGGACTCCTTCCTTATCCGCAGGCATATGTTTTGCCACTATGTCCATGGCTACCTTGCAAAGATAGAGATTGGTGCCTATACCTGCGGTAGCTGTGATACCGGTAGTCCGAAGCACCTCTCTCACCATAGTCATGGCCAGTTCATGAGCTGTCATACGATAGGTATTAAGATAAGCGGTAACATCTATGAATACCTCGTCCACCGAATAAACATGAACATCCTCGGGAGCCACATATTTGAGGTAGATATTCAATATATCCGTGGAATACTTCATATATAAAGACATTCTGGGAGGAGCCTGGATAAAATCTATCTCAAGTGAAGGATCCGCATCCAGTTCCGTTCCGAAAACGGATTTCCTCTTAAACACTCTTCCCGGTGCATTCATCCGCCTGTCGGCATTTACCTGCGCCAGTTTTTGCAATACTTCAAAGAGCCTTGCTCTTCCCGGGATCCCATATCTTTTAAGGGTCGGTGAAACTGCAAGGCATATGGTTTTGGATGTCCTTTCCGGATCTGCCACCACCAGATTTGTGTTCAGCGGATCAAGGTTACGTTCCACACATTCAACGGATGCGTAAAAGGACTTGAGATCGATTGCAATGTACTTTTTTTCCATTAATTTTTATATATGCTCTTAAGATTTATCCTGAGCGCATTCATGCATACACAGAAACTGGAGAGACTCATGGCCGCAGCGCCGAACATGGGATTAAGCTCCCATCCGAAGACGGGTATCCATGCCCCTGCCGCCAGAGGTATCCCGATTATGTTGTAAATGAACGCCCAGAAAAGGTTTTCTTTTATATTGGTAAGCGTGATCTTGCTTAATCGTATGGCAGCAGCCAGATCCGTGAGCCTGCTCTTGACCAGGACCACATCCGCAGCATCGATCGCCACATCTGTTCCCGCTCCGATGGCAATACCGGAATCCGCTGTGGTAAGGGCCGGGGCATCGTTTATACCGTCTCCCACCATGGCTGTCTTGCCCTGTTCCTTAAGTTCGTTTACTCTTACTGCCTTAAATTCGGGTGTAACTCCGGCTATGACTTCATCTATGCCTGCCTGCGCCGCAATGGCTTTTGCGGTGTTTTCAGAATCTCCCGTGAGCATTACCACGCGAATTCCCATGGTTTTAAGCTCTTCCACCGCTTTTTTCGAATCTTCCTTTATCTCGTCCGCCACAGCTATGAAGCCTAAGAATCTGCCGTCATAGGCAAAGAGTAACGGCGTCTTTCCTTCCTTTGAAAGGGCTTCCGCCTTTTTTGACACATCCGATGACATGAAGTTTTCCCAGGCCATACCCTTCTTTAAATAGGCAGCATTTCCGCCCATGAGTTCCTTGCCCTTATATTTTCCTCTTAAACCGCTGCCGGGAAGGATCTCAAAATCCTCCACTTCATCATCCTTAAGAGAAGCCTCTTTGGCCTCAAAATAATTCACAACCGCCTTTGCCAGAGGATGTTCGCTCTTGCTTTCAAGCATATAGGCCATCCTCAAAAGCTCTTCCTCGCTTACGCCATCCGCAGGCACAGTATCCGTAAGCACCGGTTCTCCTGTAGTGACCGTTCCGGTCTTATCAAGCGCCACGATCTGTGTTCTGCCCAGATTTTCCAGAGAAGTCGCATTCTTAAAAAGAATACCGTTCTTTGCGCCTACTCCGTTTCCCACCATGATGGCCACGGGTGTTGCAAGCCCCAGAGCGCAGGGACAGCTGATAACAAGGACCGAAATAGCTCTCGCCAAGGCATATCCCGGCTCGGCAAAGCCTTTTACAGCAAACCATATTATAAAGGTAATAAATGCTATCACTATAACAGTGGGAACAAAGATCCCGGAAACCTTATCCGCAAGCTTGGCAATGGGCGCCTTGGTGGCAGCCGCATCGCTCACCATCTTTATTATTCGGGAAAGAGTGGTGTCATTGCCTACTCTTGTGGCACGGCATTTAATGTAACCCGTACGGTTTATTGTGGCTGCAGAAACCTCGTCACCCTCTTCCTTATCTACAGGGATACTCTCTCCGGTAAGTGCCGCTTCATTTACCGCACTTGTGCCAGAGATCACGATACCGTCCACGGGAATGCTCTCTCCCGGTTTTACCGCAAAAATGTCATCCACCTTTATTTGGGAAACCCCCACTATCTTTGAAACCTCATTGCCGTTTTCGTCAACGGTTATCTTAGTGGCCACCATAGGCTTAAGGTTCATAAGGCTCTTTAAAGCATCCGTGGTCTTCCCCTTGGATCTCGCTTCAAGGGTCTTGCCTACGGTGATCAGCACCAGGATCATGGCCGCGGATTCAAAATAGAGTCCGTGAACCATGTGTTCGGTCATTCCTGAGGATATCATGACTACAGAATAAACCACACTGTATAAATAGGAAACTCCGGATCCCATAGCCACCAGGGTATCCATATTGGGACTTCTGTGAATGGCGCCTCTGAAGCCCGAAGTGTAAAACTTTCTGTTTATTATGATGACCACAAGGGAAAGGACGGCCTGTACCACTGCATTTACCACCGGCTCCGCGATGATCTTCGGAAGCGGAAAACCGAACATGTTATGTCCCATGGACACATACATGAGAGGAAGAAGGATGGCAAGAGAGATCAGAAGACGTTTTAAAAGCTTACCCGTTTCGTCATCGGAATTCTCCTCTGCTCCTGCTCCCTTAAGGCTTGCACCGTAGCCCGCCTTTATTACCGCATCGATTATATCTTCGGGTCTGGCATCTCCGTCCACACCCATGGAATTTGTAAGAAGGCTGACGGCACAGTCCGTAACTCCCGGAACCGCTCTCACCGCCTTTTCCACTCTCGCGCTGCACGCTGCGCAGCTCATACCTTTAACGCAATACTGTTCCATTTTATTCTCCTTATATGAACAATATGATACATGGCCCAATAGGCCCTGCACCGCAGATAATAAGTGATTTAAACCGTTTTTTGTTAAAAAACGCACAATGATTATAGCATATCCTTTATCTAAATTAAAGTCTGTTTGCCCAAGTGTCGTTTTACCATGCAAAAGCAGCAATGTGTCAGAGTTTAGTGTGAATATGCCTTTAAAGATCAGAGCATATTCTTTTTATTTTTCAAATAGTTTAGAGTTTTCGTTAAATTGCTCCGAAACCCTTTAACTGCGCCCCTTTGAGGCAAAAGCCTTTATTTAATTAAACTTGATGAATCCATTAAAATATGTTATGATAAAATACCAACAAAAAAACGGTGTCAATTACGTGTCATTTTTTCCACGAAAATATGCGGGCGGTCAAACCCGCCAAATAACTGTATTGAAAGGCAAAAGCATGATGTTCGACCTTCAAAAAGCGAATATGACAAAGCGAATCTCGGCTTTTATTTTTGACCTCATCATCACCATGACGTTAACTGTGGCCTTCGGTGCAGTCATTTCTTTTATTTCCGGTTACGACAAGCATTATGATGCTTGTGTTTCCGTTATCACCCGTTACGAAAAGGAATATGATCTTTCCTATTATATAGATGAAAATGAATTCACTTCCCTTTCCGAAAGTGACAGGCTATCCTACGAAAAAATGTGCGATGCCATTGCCAAGGATGAAGATTTCATTTATCACAATCATTATTATTTCAATCTTTCTTTATTGATCATCTCTCTCGGCATTCTCCTTGCCGTTCTTGTTGTTGATTTTATATTTCCTGTTTTTCTTAAAGACGGAAAGACCATCGGTAAAAAGATCTTCGGTCTCGGAGTCATGCGTACCGATCATGTCAAGGTCTCTCCTCTCTTCATGTTCATACGTACATTCCTCGGTAAATATACAATAGAAACTATGGTTCCCGTTCTATTGATCTTTATGATCTACTTCGGAATGGTGGGGCTCGCCGGAACAGTTGTGATCATCGGACTTCTTATCCTCCAGATCGTCTGCATGGCAGTTACCAAAACAAATTCGTGTATTCACGACCTTTTTGCCGGAACCGTGGTGATCGATTTCCCCGCTCAAAAGATCTTTGACACCCGTGAAGAACTGATCGCCGCAAAAGAAAAGGATGCTGCAGAAAAGGCAGCCAACGCAACCTACTGATAAATCTGTTAAATCAATCCCGAAATGTTCAGGCGGAAGAGCATTCGCCTGCATCTATAAAAAAAGGATAGAAGGAAGGAACAATATGAAAGTCGTATTGCAAAATGTCACAAAAATTTTCCCCAGCCGTAACAAGAAATCCAATGAGGAGGTAGTTGCAGTCAACAATTTTGACTTCACCATCCCCGACGGAAAGCTTGTTGGCCTTCTCGGACCTTCGGGCTGCGGAAAATCCACCACTCTCTACATGATCTGCGGATTGCAGAAATTAAGCAGCGGTAAGATCTTCTTCGGAGATGACGATGTTACAGATCTCTCTCCCGAAAACAGAGGAGTAGGCCTGGTTTTCCAGAACTATGCGCTCTATCCTCATATGACTGTAAGACAGAACATCATGTTCCCTCTTCAGAACCTTACCGGTAAGGACAAACTCACAAAGGATGAGATGCTTCAGCGCACTCAGGAGGCAGCAAAGCTGGTTCAGATCGACGAACTTCTTGATCGTAAGCCTTCGGAGCTTTCCGGCGGTCAGCAGCAGCGTGTTGCCATTGCCCGCGCTCTCGTAAAGATGCCCAGGATACTGCTTCTGGACGAGCCTCTCTCCAATCTGGATGCAAGACTCCGTCTTCAGACCCGTGAAGAGATCAGAAGGATCCAGCGTGAGACCAAGATCACAACAATATTTGTAACCCATGACCAGGAAGAGGCAATGAGCATCTCCGATGTTATCGTTGTTATGAAACTGGGTGTTGTACAGCAGATAGGTGCACCCCAGGATGTATATGACAGCCCCAAGAACCTCTTCGTCGCAAAATTCCTCGGAACACCGCCCATCAACGTATTCGAAGGCAAGGTTTCCGGAGGCAAGGTTTATGTGGGCACAGAAGCCGTAATGAGCGTTAAGGATGTTCCCGATCAGGATATCTTCATCGGTATCAGACCCGAAGGCTTCATTGTTGACGAAAACGGCCCTCTTACATGTAACCTTCAGAGTGTGGAAGTAATGGGACGTGACTCCAGCATTGTTTCCACCAGCGAAGCTTCCCTGAATCCCACCGTTCGTTCCATCATCGATTCGGATATCAAGGTTGACCCTGCAGCTAAGACTGTTAAATTCAGGATTAAACCCAACAAGATCTTCCTCTTCAGCAAGGAGAACGAAGAAAGGATATTCTGCGAGGTAAAATAAATGGTAGACAGTAAACATCAATGGAAGGCCTGGATCTATCTTGCTCCTGCCGTTGTTCTCTTGGCGGTATTCACGGTCTGGCCCATCATAAATACAGTCAGGATGGCTTTCCTGGCCGATTATAAACCTTTGGAGGCCGCAGGCGGTGCCACATTTGCTTTCGGTCTTGCCAACTTCAAAAAGGCTTTTGCTTTTAACGCATTTTTGACCTGCCTTAAGAACACTATCCTTCTCTGCGTTCTCACAGTGCCCATTTCCACCGCTTTGGCCCTTCTCATTGCGGTTGCGTTAAATTCCATAAAGCCCCTGCAGAAATTTCTGCAGACCATATTTTTCCTTCCTTATGTAACGAATTCCATCGCTATCGGTATGGTATTTGCCGCAATGTTCAACATCATCGGTAACACCACCAACCTTTACAAGACGGAATACGCCATATATGCACGTAACAAGGCGGAACAGGCTTCGGTCTTTGAACTCTCGGAACGTGATGATGACAACTACTTCTTCGTGGGTAATGTGGATGATATTTATTACTACATGGACATGACCACCCAGAAAGACATCGACAAATGCGATGTGGTGGCAGAATACTCCGGAAGAAAGTATTCCGGTTCTTCAAAAGCCATATCCGACAGCAACATATATTTCACAAAGAACGATAACGGTTCCTACAGACTGGTAGCCACCACCAGTGAAGGCATCAAGTATCTGAACTCGGCTAAAGAGACTGCTCTCTCCTCACTTCAGCTGACTGCCGATGCAAAAAGTGCCGCGGAAATATATGCAGATCCGGTACTTAATGAGGACGGCGAAGAAGTGGGCTACACGCTCTGGTTCATGCAGACTCCTTTAAAGGGCGGAGATCCCGTAAAGACCTACTTCAGTGTAGAGCACATCTCCTCCATCGCATCCATCGGTATCGTAAACAACCTTATCGAAAAACTGGGCGGAAAGAGGATCAACTGGATCAATGCCAGCTCCTCCTATGCTGCAAACATCACGGTAATGGTGGTATACATCGTTTGGAATGCACTGCCCTTTAAGATCCTTATCCTCATGGGCGGTCTTCAGTCCATCAACAAGCAGTACTACGACGCTGCAAAGATCGACGGAACCTCCAGAAGAAGGATTCTCACAAGGATCACCATCCCGCTCCTTTCTCCCATGCTGGCCTATGTTATAATCACAGGCTTCATCGGAGGCTTCAAGGAATACACCAGCATTGTAGGTATCTTCGGTGATACCATGGGACCTACCGGAGATCCCGGAAAGCTCCAGACAATGGTCGGATTCATTTACGATTCACTTGCCGACAATAACTACGGTCTTGCAAGCGCATCCGCACTTATTCTTTTCGCGATCATCTTCGTTGTTACCATGATCAATCTTCAGGTAAGCAAGAAGAGAGTACATTACTAAGGTGAGGTGAGAAAAATGAGTGAAAAAAATATTATAATGCACGAAAAGAATCTTTCCACGGTGACAGCTACCCAAAAGGTGGTTCAGATCCTGGTAAAGATTCTGGTATACGCTTTCCTTATCGTAATGGCTATAATGATCCTCTTCCCCTTCTACTGGATGATCAACTCATCCCTTAAGGAGCTGGAAGAATACCGTTTGAACGTTCCTACCTTCTGGCCCAGAAAGATAGTTTTTGAAAACTATCCCCGTGCCTTTACCACCGCTAACCTGGGAAGGCTGTTTCTCAACACTCTCTACGTAGGTGTTGTGTCCACTATCCTCTCCCTGGTGATCACGGTCCTTTCCGCTTTTGCCTTTGCAAGACTGGAATTTAAAGGTAAGAATGCAATGTTCGGCTTCCTCATGGCTACCATGATGATCCCCGGAGAACTCTTCACCATTACGAACTACAGCACAGTAAATACCTTTAACTGGATCGACACATATGTAGTTCTCATTGTTCCTTTCCTGGTCAGCGTTTTCTACATTTACCTGCTGCGCCAGAACTTCCTGCAGATACCAAATGAACTGTATCTGGCGGCAAAAGTGGACGGAACAAGTGATATAAAATACCTTTGGAAGGTCATGGTCCCCCTGTCTCTTCCCACCCTCATCTCCATAACCATCCTTAAGATGATGGGTGCCTGGAACTCCTACATCTGGCCCAGACTGGTTACCAAGGACGATGCCCATAAGCTGGTTACCAACGGTTTGAGAAATGCCTTCACCGCCTCCACCGGCGATGTGGATTACCCCGTACAGATGGCAGCCGTAGCCCTGGTATCCTTCCCTCTCTTCCTTGTATTTATCTTCTTAAGAAAATACATCATGAAGGGTGTTAGCCGTTCCGGTATCAAGGGTTAAATTGATTTTTTGCCGCAAGGCATTAAATAAAGAGGTCAAGATCGCATATGCGATCACACCGATATACAACACACAAGGAGAAACAACAATATGAAGAAGAGATTTTTCAAAACTCTGGCATGCACGGTCCTTGCAGCTTCAATGCTCTTCACCGCATGCGGAGGCAACAGCTCTGACGCTCCTAAGGCTACACCTACACCCGCTAAGAGTCAGAATGAAAGCTCAAACAACACTTCCTCCAACACAAAAACGCCCGTTCAGGAATCCACAGCTCCCAACTTCACGGTTCCCGCAGGCGGATACGACGGAAGCGAAGTAACCATTACTTTCTATCATACAATGGGTCAGAACCTTTCTGCAGTACTTGATGAGTATATTGCAGAGTTCAACAAGCTCTATCCCAAGATCCACATCGAATGGTCCCAGGTGGGCGGCTATGACGATGTAAGAGATCAGATCTCCACAGAGATCACTGTAGGCAGCGAACCCAACATGGCTTATTGCTATCCCGACCACGTTGCTCTTTACAACCTTGCAGGCGCAGTTGCTCATCTGGACAACCTTATCGCCAGCACAGAAACAATAAAGAGAGCCGACGGATCCACAGAAACTCTCGGTCTTACAAAGGATCAGATCGGTGACTTCATTGAAGGTTACTATGCAGAAGGTACTTCCTTCGGTGACGAGCATATGTACACACTGCCCTTCTCCAAGTCCACAGAAGTTCTCTACTACAACAAGACCTTCTTCGATGAGAACGGCCTTGAAGTTCCCAAGACCTGGGATGAGATGGAAACCCTTTGCGAAACCATCAAGGATATCGATCCTCAGTGCGTTCCTCTCGGATATGACTCCGAAGCGAACTGGTTCATCACCATGTGCGAGCAGTACGGATCTCCCTACACCAGCGCAACCGGAGATCATTTCCTCTTCGATAACGCTCAGAATAAGGAATTCGTTAAGCGTTTCAGAAACTGGTATCAGAACGACCTTGTAACAACTCAGCAGCTCTACGGTGCTTATACCTCCGGTCTCTTTGTTGCTGAGACAGGTACAAGAAGCTACATGTCCATCGGTTCTTCCGCAGGTGCTACTCATCAGCGTCCTGCAGCCGATAACTCCGGAAATTATCCTTTCGAAGTGGGCATCGCTTCCATTCCTCAGGTAGATCCTTCCAATCCGAAGGTTATCTCCCAGGGTCCTTCCGTATGTATCTTCAAGAAGGATAACCCTCAGGAAGTTATAGCATCCTGGCTTTTCCTTAAGTATCTCACCACAAGCGTAGAGTTCCAGGCAAGCTTCTCCATCACTTCCGGTTACGTTCCCGTTCTTAAGTCCGTAGCTGAGAATCCCATCTACAAGGCACATCTTGCAAAGGCTGACGGCGGTACCTACATCTCCGCTCTCTCCGCTAAGATCTGTCTCGATCAGGAAAAGGCTTACTATGTATCTCCTGCATTCAACGGTTCTTCCAAGGCTCGTGATCAGGTAGGTTCTCTCATGCAGAAGTGCTTCCTTATAACAGGTGATGTTGACAAGAACGTTGACGCAGCCTTTGCAGAAGCTATAAAGAACTGCCAGTATTAATTGATTTCCATCATTAAGGTAACAATATGTTTAAAAAAGACAGAAAAACATGCATAGCTTTAACCGCAGTTATGATCTTATCTCTCGCAGGCTTCGCTGCCTGCGGGAATGAGAGCGGTCCGGAAAGTCAGGTGCCCACATCGGCTCCCACCACAGCGGTGGAACAGACTGTCACACCTACACCGTCCCCCTCTCCCACTGCCACTCCGGAGCCTGAATTTATTGATTATGCAGCTCAGCTCACTCTCAATGAAAATTCGGAATCCGTTAAGACCAAGGCTACCGTAAGATCATATGTGGACGGAGATACGGTGCACTTCGATGTTCCCACTTCCGTTGTGGATACGGGACTTCTTAAAGCCCGTTTTCTTGCGGTAAACACCCCTGAATCCACGGGAAAGATCGAGGAATACGGCAAAGCCGCTTCCAAGTACACAAGAAACGCTCTTTCCAAAGCCACTTCCATCATCCTTGAATCCGATGACTCCAAATGGAATCTGGATTCCACAGGCGGAAGATATCTGGTGTGGATCTGGTACAAAACAGCTGAGAGCGACACTTACAGAAACCTGAACGTGGAGCTTCTTCAGAACGGACTTGCCTTGGCTTCATCCACAGCCAACAACCGCTACGGCGATGTTGCAATGTCCGCTCTCATGAACGCTAAAGCTTGCAAGTTGAATCTTTATTCGGGTGAAAAAGATCCCGATTTCTTCTACGGAGATGCTCACGAGCTCACCTTAAAGGAGCTCAGACTGAACATAGCCGATTATAACTGACAAAAATTGGCTATCGAAGGTGTTGTAACCGTCAACTCCGACAGTACGGTCTATGTGGAGGAATACGATGCCGAAACAGATCTTTACTATGGCATATCCATCTTCTACGGTTATAACCTGAGCGGTGCCGGACTTGAGATCCTTCATGTGGGCAACCGCGTCAGAGTGGTAGGTTCCTGCCAGTTCTATGAAGCAGGCGGCACTTACCAGATAGCCGACGTACAGTACAAGGTTATGAAACCAAACGATCCTTCGAATCTTCAGCTTATAGGCACAGGCTACTCAGCTTCCTTCACCGAGATAGATCCCGACGAATTCGTAAGCGGCAAGAGAACAGTCTCCTATGATGTTGAAGCAGAGGACGGTACAGTTACAACCATCGAGAAAACATATGCCTATGCAGACCTGATCCAGGGAACCACAGTTTCCGTAAGCGATCTGGATGTACTCAGCATTTACACCACTTCTAATCCTGCCAGCTCCTCCAACGGAGCCATGACATTGCACTGCGCTACCCAGGATGGTACGGAGATCGATGTCAGAACCGTAGTCCTTTATGATGATAACCGCAATCTTATAAAAGCCGATGCCTACGAAGGAAGAAACATCTCCGTAAAGGGCATAGTGGAATACTTCGACGGCTCTTACCAGATCAAGGTATTATCTAAAGATTATATAACTATCAACCATTAAACAAAGGGAAGGAAAAAAAGATGAAGAGTAAAAAACTTCTTTCATTACTGCTTGTTGCAGCAATGAGCATTACCTGCCTTACAGCCTGCGGAAAAGATAAGGAAGCTGATCCCACCCCCACTCCCGCTACTGTAGTACAGACACCTACCACTGCTCCTACTACGGCCCCTGTTGCTGATACAAAGGGTGTTACCGCAGCTAAGGATTATCTCAACAGTATGTATGCTTCAAAGGATGGCAGCGCTACTGCTACCGCATCCGATTACACAGTTGTCGGAGTTGTTAAGATCGACGGCGTTACATATGATGTTAACTGGTCGGTTGATGTTAAGTCCGGCGTTACAGTAGGGGCTATGAACTCCAAGAAGATGGTAACCATCGATGTAGATGAAAAGACCTCTTCTCAGGTTGATTACACTCTTACCGCTACACTTAAGGATGCCAACGGAAACACAGCTTCCGCTTCCTTCAAGCATTTCGTACCCGCTTACAAGGAATTCACCTGGGCTGAGTACGCTGCTGCCGCAGACGGAACAACAGTTGTTGTAAAGGGTGTTGTTACAGCTATCATTGCAAAGTCAAAGGGTAACTCCTCCAACGCTCTCTACTTCCAGGACAACGACGGCGGTTACTATGTTTACAATATGTCCTCCGATCCCGTTACAGATCTCGGTATCAAGGAAGGTATGACAGTTCAGGCTACCGGTGAGCGTTCCACTTACTCAGGAACCTACGAGATCATCAATTCCAACGTTGAGATCGTTGATTCCTCCATTAAGACAGTTGCTCCCGCAGATTACACAGACCTTTACACAAAGGCTGAAAGCTTAAAGGATAAGAACCTTACCGCTAAACAGGGTCTTCTCGTAACCGTTAAAGGCGTTGAGATCATCGGCGTTGGTTCCGATCCCACCTACTTCATGTTCCAGCTCGGTGACAAGCAGTCCTACGAAAGAATCTCCTCTTCCGTATGCCCTATCACCAAGGATGAGCAGGAAAAGTTCAAGACAGCATTCACATCTCACAAGGGTTACCTTGCAGATGCAACCGGTATCCTTACACTTTATGACGGAGCATTCTATCTCTCTCCCGTAAGCGCAGATGCATTCTCTAACTTCCAGCTTCCCAAGAGGACCGATGCAGAGAAGGTAGCTTACGAAAAGGCTAACCTCGGAATCCCCGCAAAGGTTCAGGAAGATACCACTGTTACTCTTAATCCTACAGGTGCTACATACACAGATGTCATCATCACCTATGAAGTAACAGGCGCAACCGCTGCAGACGGCAAGCTTCCTCTTGTTCAGACAGAGAAGGCTCAGACAGTTACAGTTGTTGCTACTCTTAAGTGCAACGATGCTACAGATACAGCTACCATCGAGATCGCTGTTGAAGCTAAGGCTTCCGATCTTTGCGAAGCAGAAGTACTTGCTAAGCTCGCTGCTCTTGCAGATGGCGAAACAATGTCCGGAACTCAGGTTCTTCGCGGAACAGTTACAGAGATCGTTTCCGAATACTCCGAAAAGTACGGCAACATCACCGTTAACATGAAGGTCGGCGACACAACAGTTCAGGCATATCGTCTCACAGGCGGTTCCGACATCAAGGTTGGCGACGTTATCACAGTTACAGGTACTCTTAAGAACTACAAGGGAACTCTTGAGTTCGATAAGGGATGCACCTATTCCAAGACCCTCTCCGTTGACGAAGCTAAGCAGCTCCTCACCGTTGAGAAGGCATATGCACTCGCTGACGGCGAAACAATGCCCGGAACTCAGGTTCTCTCCGGCAAGGTTACAGAGATCGTTTCCGCTTACTCTGAGAAGTACGGCAACATCACCGTTAACATGACAGTCGGCGACAAGACCATCCAGGCATATCGTCTCACAGGCGGTGCTGACATCCAGGTTGGCGACATTATCACAGTTACCGGTACTCTTAAGAACTACAAGGGCACCATTGAATTCGATAAGGGATGCACCTATGTTAAGGGTCAGAAGCTTGCATACGCTAAGGATCTTCTGGTAATGGAAAAGGCATTTGCTCTTGCTGACGGCGAGACAATGCCCGGTATCCAGGAAGTAACCGGTACAGTATCCTCCATCGTAAGCGCTTACGCTGAGAAGTACGATAACATCACTCTCATGATGAAGGTCGGCGATTACGAGATCGAAGCATATCGTCTTGCAGGCGGTGCTGATATCCAGGTTGGCGATGTTATCACAGTTACAGGTAACATCAAGAACTACAAGGGCACAGTTGAATTTGATAAGGGATGCACTTACACCAAGGCTTCCGCAGATACAACACCCAAGACAGGTGACGGCTCCATGATGATCATGATCATGCTTCTTCTCATGGCAGCTGCTTCCTTCACAATGATGAGTGTTTCCAAGAGAAAGGCACGCTGATCGTTGTAAACAGCTTAAAAGCAAAAAAAAATCAAGGTCCTTCGGAGTGTGATCCGAGGGACCTTTTTTATTTTGCTGTCATCTACTTAGATACTACTGCTCTTCTTCCGTATATTGCCTGTCTCTTGTAAAGTATAATACCGCTCCTGCTATTACCATGATGAAACCTGCCACATAATAGAGATTAAGGAGTGAATTGGCTGATCCGTAGATCTGAAATACACCGCTTATAAGAAGCCCCACCGTCAGGGTACCTACACCGCAGTGCCAGAACTGTCTGGTGAGATGTCCCGGATACCATGCCTTTAAACGCTCTAAGATCATGTTTACAAGGGTTCCCGATATCAAGGGTGCAGCAAATGCATAGATCATGGAGTAAGAGTAAACTCCGTGGCTGTAATGCTCATATATGGCACCTGTGAGTGCCAGAACAAGAGAAATTATCAAATAAACAAAAGAATTCCTGTGAAAGATCTTCATTTTTTCAATACCCCACATATATAATGTCACTTACTGTCTGCTCTTCTATCTTTTTGCCGTTACGACAGGGATTATTAATAACTTCACCGTTAAAATAAAGAGTGGAGGAACCTCCGCCGTCCAGATTATAAAGGCTTTCCACTCCCAGCTTCATGGCAAAATCCGCCAACTGGTAACAGGTAACACCTTTATTCATAAAGTTAAGCTTCTGAGTCCAGCTCCTGCCGTCCACCACGATAAACACATAGTGAAGATCGTCCATAACACCTATGGCTGTTCTGGGTGCTGTCTCTTTGGCTACGTTTGAAGTGGATACACTGGTCCTCGATACATTCTTGTGATCCTCGATAAGAGCAGGCCCAAAGTTGAACAATTGCCATGCTCCCATTTCAATAAGCTCCTCCGCTGTCACTTCCCCTTCTTTTATAACCTTTGCGGTTCCATCGGAGAAAATAACATAGTCCTCCTGCCCGGGTTCTTCCGAGGTAAGTGTCTTCGTATACTTCGTGATCGAGTCTCTGATCAGAACTCCGTTCTTGATCGAATAACCGTTTCTGGAAGCCCAACAATCACCGTTAATGGAAAGGATCAGGTTATCGCAGGCTTTGGAAATGTCCGAAACCACTTCCCAGTTACCGCCTCTTACAACACTTGCCAGCTGGGTCTTTAACAGATCAACGGAATTCAGTACCACATCCACAACAAATATATCGGAATTATATTCCCTATACTTGGTTATGGTCACAGCCATGTTGGAATCCGTATAACTGTTTTCCGTCCACACGGGTGCCATGGTAGGCGTGGGTGTGGGTGTGGACGTAGGCGTTAATGTGGGCTTAAGATCCGGATCCTCAACGGGAACGTTTGTGGGCACCGCCAAAATTTCCGGTGTAGGGGTCGGTGTCAGAGTCGGAGTGGGTGTCTTGGTCAAAGCTGCCGAAATATTTATGTTTATGTCCGGCGTGCTCTTTACGAAAAATGTGGTAAGCACCACGTAAACCGTAAAGGCTGCCGCCAATATGCAATAGACTATTGCAAAAATAGCTTTTTTCATGTTTACATCCAGCCGGTATTATTTT
>JAFSWD010000030.1 GCA_017444675.1 Lachnospiraceae bacterium | reverse complement strand
TACTCGCATAGAGACTGTGCATAGTTACAGACCTGAGTTCTTACGGTAAGACTGGAAGCATCCTTTGAAAGTTCCTGAAGCGAATTATACATACTGTCAAAGGAAGTGGTGAAACCTTCCAGCTCAATTTCATTAAGGTAGCTTTCAACTTCCTTCATGAAATAGTAACGCTCCCCATACAAACCGTTTTCGGAATTGGTATTACGATATTTCTCATCATAATACTGGCTTCTGCTCTGCTCAATGGAATTGACTTTAACGCCCGTTCCCAGCATACCGTACTTATTATGGGTGGAAATGGCCCTGTCCGCGGTCTGTGATACATTCTGTTTTGTATAGCCTTCGGTTTCAATATTTGATATGTTATGCGCCGTGGTGTTAAGCCCGGTTTTGGATGCAAACAATCCCGATGTTCCTATTGTAAGTCCGAAAAATGTTGATGCCATACTTTTTCCTTTCCGTATTGCCAAAAAGCTTTATCTGCCAAGGGTGTTCAAAAGATGCTCAAGCATCTGATTAACCGCATTTATAAATCTTGAATTTGCATTGTAACCCTGCTGGTATTTTATAATATTGGTAAGATCCTCGTCGGAATCCACAGCGTGTACAGCCTGTCTTTGATTGTCCACGCTGTTTACCAGGTTTTCCTGGCTGTTATAAACATTCTTGTATTTCTGTCCGTTTGTTCCCAACAATCCGATCATCTCGGTGTAGTAACTGTTAAAGTTCTGCTTGGTGTAGTCGCTGGGAGAGATGGTGTCAAATTCAGCCTGCCATGCGGAAAGAAGGGATTCACAAAGCTCTATGCTGAAATCTCCCGTTCCTCCGTTATCCGAAAGGGGAAGTAAGGAGGGATTTTTCATGAGTTTATCGTTTACTTCGATCTCACCTATGGTAAAGAGCGAATAGTTATTGGCGGGATCTTCGTCATTAAACACCCAGGCTTCCTTGTGTTCCACCGTTCCGTCATCGTTAACTATATCCACTGCTCTGACCGTATATCTTTCAACTGATTTTCTGTTAAAAAGCGCCTCTCCCGGAGTGTCATTCTCATCCATTCCCACCGAAGCCTTTTCTTCATCAAATATCTTTATCCTGGAACCGTCTGTAAGCTCCACTTCCTTATTGGGGCAAAGAAGATCGTTAATGGTGGTGACTATACCGTGGATCAGATTATCGAACTGAGCCTGTATGCTGACGCAGACAGAACTCTCTACGGATATCTTGTATTCCTCCACCTCTTTATTATAGTCTCTCATAGCTGCCTGATAGGACGTGAGATCAAACCATCCGGCTTCATCCGTAAAATCCTCTTCCGTGGGCTCTGTGGGAATATCCGTATACCTTCCCACTTTCTGGCCTCTTGCGATCAAAAGTCCTTTAAGCGCTCCCACGTCTGTGTCTGCTTCCGTCGAAGGCACCCTGTCAAACTTGAACAGGTCCACCGAATCGTAATTGATCCAATAGGGCTCGATCATTGAAGTCTCATCATTTATGGGCCTTGTATCAATGGGATAGACCAGATCTTCGGTAACCATGGCATAATCTTCCACATACACCGTCATTATTCCGGTGGCATCTTCCTTGTAGCTGACCTTTACCAGTTCCGAAAGCTCATCTACCAAAAGATTTCTCCGGTCTCTCAAGTCGTTGGCATTTTCAAAACCTGATGCCTCGATCTTCTGTATGCTGTGGTTCAGGTCATATATCTCCTTGGCTATATCATTTATCCTGTTAACGTAATTCTTAACCTGAGTATTTAAGTTGACCTGATAATCGCCTACCTGTTTATAGATCTCCTCAGCTCTTTCTATAAAGCTGACTGCCGTCTGTATAAAGCTGGAGCGTGTAACTATGCTGTCAGGCTCCTTGCACATTTCCTGCAGAGCCACCCAGACCTCCTCCATGGAATCCTGGAATGCTACTCCTTCTGTTTCTCCGAATATATCTTCAACTTCAGTTGTGGATTCATACTGAAGTCTGTAATAGTTTTGTCTTCCCACCTCTTCCCTGTAGGTCTTATCAAGGAATTGGTCTCTAACCTGTTTAATGGTGGACACATCGGTACCATGACCGGTCTGCATCAGTGATAATGCGCTGGTTCCCACTGTTCTGTAAAAAGAATCCGTGGTCTCCATCTGCTGGCGAACATAGCCTTCAGTCTCAACATTCGCAAGGTTGTGGCCTGCCACTGTAAGTCCGCGCTGATTTGCGGTAAGTCCGGATACTCCGGCATACATTGCCGACATTAATCCCATATGCTGTGTCCTCCTTTCCATAGTATTATACATTCTATTTTATCGGCTTCCGAACCCCAAATCCTAACCCCGACGTATAAAAAAAGTATCCGCATTCGCAGATACTTTATAATTCATCAGTTTTTCGCATCAAACGTGCCGACGGTCATCA
Source organism: Lachnospiraceae bacterium (assembly GCA_017444675.1). GTDB lineage: Bacteria > Bacillota > Clostridia > Lachnospirales > Lachnospiraceae > RGIG3528. The sequence goes on along the minus strand of JAFSWD010000030.1, from coordinate 17,151 downwards.
TAGATGACATATCAAACTGTCCGGCCTTTTTTGTATAGTTGTTGCCGATATAGGTTTTTGAAGATCTGATCATGTTTAAGTGATATTCGGAGATCTCCAATGACTCGTTTATAAGCTTTGTATTTCTTTCATTTAAGGTTTTCAGGCGGTCAAGAGTTTCTTTCAGCGACTTCTTCAGTTCTGTCAGGTTTGTTTTGGCCTCCGGCTGCTTGTCCATGAGTTCGATAAGCTCTTCCAGCTTCAGTTCCGAATTCTTCCTGTTCAGAACAACTCTCATGTTGATCATGATCCCTTCCCTCTTTTTTTCAAGGCTCTTAAGTCTCTCAACCGTGATCTGTTCCTTCTCGGTAATCTCCGAAAGCGCCTCGGTATCGTTGGCTATAATAACACTTGATTTCTTGTCCGCAAGGGGGATAAGATCCTTATATATTTGTAATTCATCTCTTAAGGTCGAGATGAGGTCGTCCATCAAACCTGCCATAGCATTCACCTAAAAAACTTGGAACACGCGGAACCCGGACCTCCGGTCCAAATTCCGCGCGTTATAGCCTTTATTTACCAATTCCGTCAGAATTTGATCGACTGCTCAGACTGTGCTAAAAGCTTATCAGCCAGCGCACTCATCGGAACGTTGTATGTTCCGTTCGCCATAGCGGCTTTGATCTCAGCTACCTTGTCCTCTCTAACATCGGGAGCGGCTGCTACTGCCTCTTTGGCAATCTGCAGATCGCGACCGAAACCGGAAATTTGAACACTGTCCTTTGACATTGCTGTGGCGGAATCAACCTTTTTCATTTTGCCGTTTGCCTGATAAATTTGTGCTATTCCAGACATTGCATCAATTCTCATTGTGTCATCCTCCATGATTTATAATAAATTTTGCATTACTTTTTGTTTGGGACTTCTCACAGCTCCTATCTTGTATATCGGACGGGTGAAGAAAAAACTTAAGCTAAACAAATAATATTTTTTTAAAATTTTTGAATGTCCCTGTATCTTTCTTAACCATGGAGATCCGTTTTGATCTTTGTGGTTGATATTCCTGCAGTTCTTGGCAGGTAAATGACCTCACAATAGTCCTTAAGGAAATCGAACTTACCTTTCCAGTCATCGCCCATAACAAAGATATCAACTTTGTTATTGACCACATCATCTATCTTTTGTTCCCAGGTAGCTTCGGGAATCACCTCATCCACGTACTTTATAGACTCAAGTATGATCTTTCTGTCCTCATAGGTGTGATATGCTTCTTTGTGCTTTCCCGCATTAAACTCATCGGTGGAAAGCCCGACTATAAGATAGTCTCCCAGTTCCTTGGCCCGTCTTAAAAGATTAATGTGGCCCACATGCAAAAGGTCATATGTACCGTATGTGATCACTTTTTTCATGCATTCTCCTTATGTCCATACTCTTCTCCAAGATACTTGATAAGGACCTTTGCAAGGTATTCGTTATCTATAGGCTTGGCGATGTGATCGTTCATTCCGGCTTCAAAAGCTTCTCTGATGTCGGAAGCAAATGCGTTGGCGGTCATGGCTATGATCGGAACCTCCGAACTGTCGGGACGCCCCGAAGCTCTGATGGCTGTGGTCGCATCATATCCGTTCATAATGGGCATTATGACATCCATAAAGATGATATCATAATGATTATAGGGTGAAGTGGTAAACATATTTACCGCATCAGCACCGTTTTCTGCTCTCTCGGTAGTCAACCCCGCCATTTCCAGCAGTTCTCTTCCTATTTCCGCATTCAGATCGTTATCGTCTACAAGAAGGGCTCTTTTGCCGGAGAAATCAAGAGTATCCAGTTTTATCTCTTCTTCCTCATCAGAGTAACTCTCTTCTTCTCTGTCCTGAAGTTCCAGACGGATCCTGACACAGAACTCGCTTCCGTGTCCTTTTTCACTCTTAAAGGATATCTGACCGTTCATGGCTTCGATATACTTTTTGGTGATGGTCAGACCGAGGCCTGTTCCTTCGGCCTTGGAGATATACTCATCATCTTCTCTGGAAAAAGCTTCAAAAAGGTGTTTCTGAAACTCCTTGCTCATTCCTATGCCGCTGTCTTTTACTACAAAAATATAATCCGCAGCATCATCCGAAGCATTTTCCTCGGTAATGTCAATGCTGATCAATCCCTTTTCATAGGTATACTTTATTGCATTGCTCACAAGATTGGTAAGGATCTCTTCCACTCTTGTTCTGTCGCCGATAACGTACTTGTGATTAACTCCCGTCATGTTAAGTACCAGCATCTGTTCCTTGGCATCCGAAAGAGGTGTCATCATATTAAGCACATTATCAACAAGCCCGGAAACCGAGAAATGATCTCTTACCAGTTCTATATTTCCCGCTTCCAGCTTTGTAACATCTATAACTTCATTTATAAGAGCGAGCAGATGTTTGCCCGCATCATTTATGGTTTCAACACAATACTTAACCTTTTCTCTGTCATCAATGTGCTTAACGGCTATGGTGGTCATACCCATAATGGCATTCATGGGGGTTCTGATATCGTGGCTCATCTTGGAGATAAAGTCATTCTTCTGGGCATTGGCACGATTGGCTTCCACATAGGCAGCCTTTATCTCTTCCCTGGCCTCTATCTCATCCTGCTTTTCCACGTCTATATTCTGACCCGCAACCAGAAGGTTCTTAACCCTTCCGTTTTCGTCACGTTCTCCCGCCATGATGACGATCTTGACCCATCCTATGATCTTTGTATTACACTCAATGGAAAAGGAATCCAGATTCATAAGTTCCCGAATAGTATGTTCCTTATCCTTGAGCTGCATTACATCATCATGATATTGTTCATATATCTCGGGCAAGACTTTCTCAAAAAGGACCTCGTATGAATTGCCGGTAGGAGGTATCAGGGCTTTGATATAATCTCCCGCGTATACTTCTTCATAGGCATGCGTTACCAGATCTACACTGTAAACGCAAAAATACCGGCTGCACAATGTTCGGATTACTTTGTTGTTGTCCATAAATCTTCCTCCTTATAGAGAAGTCTTCTGTCCTTTTAGTCCGCGTTTCCTTATTTTGATCTTTCTAACCTGTATTTCTTTCCCCTTAAATTCAAACTTTTCATCCGTAGGAGTGACTACCGTGGCAAGGGCCACTTTATCATTTTTCTCAAGGGTTATACCCTTAACTCCGCGGCTGGTCTTCTTAAACTCTGCAACCTCCTCCAGCGCATATCCCAGGGAAAGCCCCGAATTCGTCATCATAATGACCTTACGGTTTTCCGAAAGAATATCCGTGGCAGTGAGTTTTATGATGTTCACTACCTTATCACCCTCATCAAGCTTGGTAGCCATCACCTGCAATCTGGTTGTTTCAAATTCTATACCTGATACTATCTTAACAAATCCGCTCTCTGTCGCAAAGAGCAAAGAGCATTCAAACAATTCTTCAAAACCTGTATAAAGAACTATATCTTCCTTACCGAGACGTATCATCTGATGGATCAATGTGCCCTTGTCCTTAAGCTTGCCTCTGGGTATCAGTGATGCTTTTACCTGATACATGTTTCCCTCGGCAGTGAACACACATAATCTGTCATTACTCTTCATTTTAATACAATATAGGAATTCCTTCAACTGTTCTGTTGAAGCTTTTGAATAAACTGTTGCATCAACCGACTTTGTATAGCCGAATTTATCGATGAGGACATATATATCCTCGATCCTTTCTTCAACTACATAGTTGGTCTGCTCCATCAGCGTGATATCGGTCTTTCTCGGAGTTCCGAACTTCTTTCTGAATTCCGAAAGCTGCTTTTTTATAACCTTGTGCAGTTCTTTTACTGAAGACAGGATCTTTTCGAATTCCTTAATATTTGCATTCAACATATCCTGTTCTTCATGCAGTTTTTTTATCTCAAGTCCGATGAGTCTTGAAAGCTGCATAGATAGGATAGCATCTGCCTGCTTTTCCGTAAAGTCCAATTTTGCCGCATCCTTTTCGGATCTTTCGCTCTTAAACCTGATATCCTTGGTAATTCCCTTTGTAAGGCAGTCCTTGGCCTGTTTGACGGAATTACTTCCGCGAAGGATCTCAATGATAAGATCGATAACATCCGTAGCCCAGAGCAGGCCTTCCACGACCTCGCTCCTGTTCTTAGCCTTTTCAAGACGGGTCCTGTACTCTCTGGTATAGATCTCCTCCTGAAATACGATGAACTCATGTATAAGGCTCTTAAGATTGAATACAATTGGCTGCTGTTCTTTAACTGCCAGAAGGTTTACGGTATATGTGTCCTCAAGAGGAGACTTCTTAAACAGTCCGTTAAGAAGATTATCTACGTCTCTATCCTTTTTGACTTCTATTACTATTCTTACATCCTTTGAACTTTCATCTCTTACATCCGCGATCTCTTCAAAGGTCTTATTCTTCATAAGATCCACCAGGCTTTCCACAAGTCTGGTCTTATTGCCCGCACTGGTATAAGGGATTTCGGTAACGATTATGTTCTTTTTACCGTAATCTCCGTTTTCTATCTGTGTCTTTGCGCGGATCTTGATCTTACCTTCGCCGGTCTCATAAATTGTGGGGAGCACATCGGAATTTACAATGATGCCTCCGGTAGGAAAATCCGGTCCGGGGATATAGCTCATAAGCTCTTCGATTGAAATATCCGGATCATCCAGAAAAGCCATACAACCGTCAATGACCTCTCCCGCATTGTGAGGAGGGATATTGGTCGCCATACCCACCGCTATACCCGTGGTTCCGTTTATGAGAAGGTTGGGAAGTAAGGCAGGGAGTACGGTGGGTTCTTTTTCCGAATTATCAAAATTGGGTTTGTAATCCACCAGATCATCATCAAGATTCTCCAGCATGGTCATTGCGCCTTCCGAGAGTCTTGCTTCCGTATAACGCATGGCGGCAGCCGAATCTCCGTCAAGAGAGCCGAAATTTCCGTGCCCGTCTATAAGGGGAATTGACAGGGAAAAGTCCTCTGACATATGTACCAGCGCTTCATAAATGGAGGAATCTCCGTGGGGATGATATTTGCCCATGGTATCACCAACGATACGGGCACTTTTTCTGTGAGGTTTTTTAGGGTCCAGCCCCAGTTCCGTCATTGCATACAGAATTCTTCTCTGAACCGGTTTCAAACCATCTCTTACATCCGGAAGTGCTCTGTCAATGATAACATTAACGGCATAATCCCTGTAGGAGGTCTTCATTTCCTCCGAAAAATCCAATTGTATAAGCTCGGCTGTACTTACCTGAGCCTCTTTTTTATCTGCCATGAGTTACACTCACTTTCACTTATTTATATATCCAAAGTCGCATATTTAGCTTCGGCCATAATGAATTCGCGTCTGGGCGGAACATTGGAGCTCATTAGAAGAGAGGTTACTTCATCAGCCTCAACGGTATCTGAAATAGACACCTGAGCCAAAACCCTCTGGTTAGGATCCAGAGTGGTCTCCCAGAGCTGATCCGCATCCATTTCTCCCAGACCTTTATATCTCTGAAGGTTTACTATCTTATGGCCTTCCTTGCGGAATTTTTCCAATTCAAAATCATTGAAGAGGTATTTCGATTCCTTTCCTTTTTTCCTGCCGGATTCAAAATCCACCTTGTAAAGAGGCGGCATTCCTCTGTAGACCTTTCCCTCCATGATAAGCTCGGGCATAAATCTGTAGAAAAATGTAAGCATAAGGGTAGAGATGTGAGCACCGTCCACATCCGCATCCGTAAGGATGATGATCTTGTCATATCTTAACCTGGTAATATCAAAATCATCTCCTATGCCGCATCCGAAGGCTGCTATCATGGTCTTGATCTCGTTATTTGACAATATTCTTTCCAAAGGCGCCTTTTCAACGTTAAGGATCTTTCCTCTTAAAGGAAGAACAGCCTGAGTCTTTCTGTTTCTTGCGGTCTTAACGGTACCTCCCGCAGAGTCACCTTCCACAATATAGATCTCGCACTCCTCGGCCTTTTTTGACGAGCAGCTGGCCAGCTTGCTTCTGGTATCCACATCGTTGAGCTGTTTCAAAACCGCGTTCCTGGCCTTGTCTCCGGCCTTTCTGGCATTATATGATCTCATGGAATTCTCAAGTATCGCCTTGAGTTCCTCGATATTTTTGTCAAAGTATCTTGTAACTTCGGCAGTAAAAACATCATCCACTGCCTGCTTTGCATCGGTATTCCCCAGCTTTGTCTTGGTCTGACCTTCAAACTGAGGATCCGGATGCTTTATTGAGATAATGGCCACGATACCGTTTCTGATATCTTTACCATCAAAATTTTCGTCCTTCTCTTTAAGCATACCCAGCTCACGGGCATATCTGTTCATTACCGTGGTAAGAGCGGATTTGAAACCCGTGACCAGAGTTCCTCCGTCCACCACGTTTATCCTGTTACAATAAGAGTTGATCTGCTCGGAATAGGAATTTGTATAGGTAAAAGCCACCTCCACATCTATATCCCCGCTGACCCCCTCTATATAAACGGGCTCGGGTATCAGAGTCTTATAATTTTCATTGTCTCTGGTAGCCCCCTTGGTAAGGTACTCTACGTAACTCTTAATGCCCTCTTCTTCACAGAATGTAGTTTCGGTCTTATTGATCTCGTCTTTAAAGTTCAGAATGAGCCCCTTGTTCAGGAAAGCAGATTCTTTTAAGTGCTTTACGATTATTTCCGGCTTGAAATCCACTGTTTCGAATATGGTATCATCCGGGTAAAAGGTAACCTTGGTACCCGTATCGGACTTTGCGCATTTTCCGACAACGGGAAGCAGTCCCTTTTCAAGTTCCACAATGGGATGACCGCCGTTAATGTATTCATCCTTAAAAACCTTGCCCTCTCTGCGCACCTCAACTATCATGCGCTTTGAAAGTGCATTTACAACGGATGCGCCCACGCCGTGAAGACCTCCGGATACCTTATATACGGAATTGGAAAATTTACCTCCCGCATGAAGTATGGTATATACCACACGAACAGTAGGTATCCCTTTGGTGGGATGAATATCCACAGGTACACCGCGTCCAAAGTCGGAAATGGTAATACCTCCATCCTTCTTAAGGGTAATATCTATGCGTTTGCAATGACCTGCAAGATGTTCGTCTATGCCGTTATCCAGTATCTCCCAAATGAGATGATGCAATCCTCTTGAGCCGGTACTTCCGATGTACATACCGGGACGTTTTCTGACTGCTTCAAGTCCTTCAAGAACCACTATCTGACTGCCGTTGTATTGTTCCATGTAAACTCACCAAACCTGTTTTATTATCATTATCTTAAACGTAAAAACAAGGCAGGAAGGCTTTGCCCCCATGGCAAAGCCCTCTTCCCTTATATTGTTTTATTTCTCATATCTGAAGATATAATCAAGCATCTTCATTGTCTGTTCGGCATTACTCTGTCTTGTGCTGTTGCCGAGAGTAACCACGATAACTTCGTTGCCGTCACTGTCCGTACCGCATGCTGCCAGGCAAAAGCCGGCCGCATCGGTATATCCGGTTTTGATGCCGATACAATTGAAATTACTGCTCTTGTAGGTTGAATCGGTCAAAAGAAGGTTGGTATTTCTAAGTGTGACGGTGGGAATGCTTCCCGATGCCTTAAGCGTATAAGACTGACTGCCAACTATCTTTCTTAAGGTTCCGTCCTCCATAAGAGCCTTGGCTATTACAGCCAGATCCCTTGCTGAAGAATAGTTACCTGCGAATTGCGTACCGCTGGTCTCATCGGCACCCACCGCATTGGTGAAGTTGGAATCTGTAAGCCCCAACTCCTGGGCCTTGTCGTACATCATCTGCTCAGCGAAGAAATCAAGATTTTGTTCAACCTTATAAGCAAGAGCCTCAGCTGCATCCGCAGAGCTGTAAAGCAGCATCTGATAAAGTCTCTCTTCAACGGTGTATTTTGCCTTTATCCACTCCTCCGCTGAAAAGGTCTTTCCGGTATTGGACCTGATCAGATCCGCAAAAGTGGACATTTCATTGTCGATGCCCGCAACCGTTGCTCCGTTTACGGTAACATCGTTCCAACGAAGCGCATCAACGCTCATTTCGCAATCATCATTCAGGTAGAACTGCTCAACAGCAATAAGAGCCGTCATCATCTTTGTTAAGGAAGCCGGGCTTCTCCTGACATTTTCATTGTATGCGTGAAGTACCTGACCGGTCTTTGCATCTACGGCTATATAAGCTGCTCCGTCAAAGCCCACATACTTTTCAAAAGTAGTACCTGCTGCCTTTGTGGGAACAGGTGTGGATGTGGGTCTTGTAACGATCGAGGTCGTGGGTGTGGCAGTTGCCTTGGGCGTAGGTGTGTTGGTAGCTGAACCGTCTTTAAGTCTGGAATATGTCTGACTGATGTAAGCGGCTCCTCCGTCATACTTTATCTGCCACCAGCCGTTGGAGGTCTCACCGGTAAGAACAAATTCTTCACCGTTCTTTCCGCCTCCCACTACTCTGTAGGTAGTTCCGGGACCGATCCTTATGTTGATCGAATCCGTTGAGATAACAACTCCCGTGCGGGCGGTTATCGTGATTCCTTCAAATCCCGTAGGCTGGGGTGTTGCTGTAGGTGTAGGTGTGGATGTAGGCTTTCTGGTCGGTGTGGGTGTAGGCGAAGGTGTAGGCGTTGCCGGAACCGGTGTAGGAGTTTCCGTAGGCGGAAGCGTATAAACAGGAACGGGAGTCTCTGCCACGATCTGAGTAGGCGTGGGCGTAGGTGTTGTCACTTCGGTTTCACCGCAACCGCCGGTAAAAGCGGAGAGCGTGACTATGACAGCCGCACATGCAAGACCGATCCAGGTCTTTTTTTCTCTTATCAATTTTCCGGTCAGATTCTTGTTTACCTTCATAATGATAAATATCATCGCAATCGGGAAAATTAGTGCAATGAACAATCCTTTCTTTAGATTATTGTAGAATATACCCGTCGCTATCCCGACAAGCGCAGGTCCCACTCCGTATCCCAAATCTCCCGCGAACATGAGAAGGGCGATAAGTGCCATATCTCCGGTAGGGATCTTGGATAAAGCAAGTGAACATGTACCTGGTCTCAACATTGCCGTTGAAATCCCCACAAGTACACAGCCCACAAGGGATAAAATCGGATTTCCCGCCAATATTGCGAGGAGGTAGGATGTGACGCCAAGTGCGCAGCTGTAGATCATCACCCTCTGCAATTTTATCCTGTCGGAAAATCTGCTGTAAAGAATTCTGGCGACTATGACACCGACTGCAAAGAGGATCGGTCCCAGGAGTCTTCCGATCGCACTCGCGATCTCAACGGAATTTTCCGAAAAGTAAGGAATCCATTGAGTCATAGTCTGTTCTGCGGCACATCCGCAAAACGCCAAGCCGAATAAAACCCAGAATAAAGAATTACTCATTAAATCTTTCAAGCTTTTTGCATCTTCCCGTGTATCAGGATCGTCAAAGGGCAGGATGGCAAAAAACAAAATACAGATTATAGGTAAAACCGCCAATATGACCGTTAATATCTTCCAATCATCCATACCTGACACGAGAGTTAAGACTGTACCCGCTATGATCGCCAGAAACTGACCAAGCGCATACATTATAAATAATATATGGGGAGATTTTTCTTCATCTTCCGAATTAGCTCTTACCAGATTACCGACAGGAACAAGAGCAAGCCCGGCTCCCAGTCCGCATACCCCGGCCCCGATCAGGACTCCGTATCTTCCGTTCATGAGTCCGGGAAGCATTCCCATTCCCACAAGCCCCAATGCAGTGAATAACAAGCCTGTGATCACAACGATCTTATAACCCATGGCCAATGCCATTTTTCCGGAAAAAAGATCCCCTAATGCCCGTATTCCGAAGTACAAAAGGATCGGCAATATTAAAGACATGGCCGTATAACCGAACTCCTTTTCAAAATTCAGAAAAAGAAGGGGCATGATACCGTTAACGATCCCGAGACCGGCATAGGTCACACATCCGGCCACCACCGCTTTCCCGTTTTCTATCCTTCCACTATTCATCCTTCTTTTCAGCTCCATTCAATTTTTTATAATACTTAAACAGCCCGTCCACGATCCCCTGTGCAATGAGCTCCTGGTAACTATCGTCTTTAAGCAGCGGATACTCGGTTTCGGAAGTCATGAATCCGCATTCCGCCAGTACCGCAGGTTTTGAAGTCAAAAGCACTTCAAAATCATCTTCTTTTATTCCTCTGTTTCTGGCTCCCGTGGAATCACAGATACCATTCACTATACATTCCGCCAGCAGAGCGTTATTTTCATTCTTACTACCGTTATAGTAGACCTCACAGCCCGAAGCTTTGGTATCACCCTCCAGCGCATTCAGATGTATGCTTATATAGGCATCGGCATCGGATGCATTGGCCGTTCTAAGCCTGTCGTCCAGAGAGATGTAAACATCTTCCTCTCTGATCATCAGTACCGTAAAGCCCAATTCTTTAAGTTTATCTCTCACCTTGAGACCGATGGAAAGGTTTATGCTTTTTTCAAAAACATCTGCATATCCGCCGGCATCGGTTCCGATATCGATCCCGCCGTGCCCCGGATCTATCATTACCACAGGTCCGGGAGTGGGTGTTACAACCACCGTAGGTACAGGAGTGTGCGTGATCCTGGCAAACATGGTCGGCGTGGGCGTGGGAGTGGCTTTCGCGATCTTATATGCCTTTACGGATGAACTTATAAGGCCGTTGATCATTACTACGATCAACACCAAAAAGATCAGGATCAAAAACAATAAGATCAGTCTTCTTTTTTTTACTTCACGCTGATAGGGCGTAAGTCCTTTCCCCTTTTTATCCATATGCTTTTAAATCTGTCCTACTTGTCCTCCGGTGAAAATCCTTCAAAAATAAACAACTTATATTTTGAATGGATATTGTTTAATCGTTCCCGGCTTTTAACCGTCCAGGCCACGGGAAGGGCTCCCATGAGCCGGGTCAGGAAAAAGCTGAAATTATTGACATGATCGCAGGAATAGGCTATGAAATCCGGTCGGCAGATAACATTTCCCAAAAGGTAATGCACCAGTATCTCTCCCGTATTCTCTTTTTTCCCGCTATCTTTTGCAAAGTTGCTTGACAGCTGTCCTCTCATCAGTTCGGGTCTATGATCCTTAAACCACTTCACTGCCATCGGATGAAAAGACTCAACGCAATACTTTCCGGAGTATCCGGTTAATATCTCATTGGCAAGCTCACATACTTCCGTGGATGCATCAACCATTTTAATTTCTACGATCAAAGGTACCCTGCCCCGGATCAGATTAAGTACCTCCTCAAACAAGGGGATCTTTTCCTCGGAAGAACAGATCCTTAATTCCTGCAGTTCTTCATAGGTCTTTAAATTCACAGAACAGTCAATGCCGCATACCCTCTTAAGATCGTTATCGTGAAAGACAACCACCTTTTTATCTTTGGTAAGCTGCACATCCAGCTCTATTCCATACCCTTTTTCCACTGCCTTTTTAAAAGCGGAAAGACTGTTTTCCGGCGCCGGTCCCTTGTTATCATGAAATCCTCTGTGGGCATACCAATATCCCATAAAAGGACCTCTGTCGGCTCTGTGAAACATCCTGGGCATTATAAGAAACAGATAGATAAGAAAAAGCCCCAACAAGATAAATATTATCACACTGATTATTGTCGGCATTTTTTCCCTCCCGAGCAAGTAAAAAATAAAAAAAATTTAAATTTTTTAAAATTTCGGTCTGTCAGGATCCTGTTTCATTTTCCGGATTCAAGAATCGGAAAAGATATTCCTTCATCTTGTCCAATATAGCTAAAAGAGCTTCATCGTCTTTTATTCCGGAAGCATCAAATCTGTCCAGTTTTTCGTAAAACTTTTCTACAGTTCTTCGTTCTTCTCCTGAAACAGGGATTTCCGGATCTCTCTCAATTATCTTATTTCTTATTTCATCAAAGCCGACGCACAGGCCAAGAAAAGCCCTGTAGTCTTCTTCTACTACGGATCTTTCATATTCAAGTTCCCCGGTAAGATCTGTTATCTTGCTCTCCAGAATACTTTTCTCACTTTCAAGACTTGAAACCCTGGCATTCAATTCTGTTATCTGAGTTCCCATTCTCCCGGTCTCCTCAGAATTTTCCGCAATGACCTTGGCCTTTATCAAGTTAGTCGCAAAAAATACCACTGCCAGAACTCCCAATACGATTCCTGCCAAAAAGAAAAGGAACGCTTTAAAGTTAGGCCTGTCCTCCCGATAAGGAGTGCCCTTGGAAATACCAAAAGCACCTTCGTTTTCGGTTACGTTATCTACCTTTGCAGGACTCGAGGAAGGCTGACCGCTTTTTCCTCTTTCTGCGGCAATGGCCCTCAGTTCGTTCATATACCTTCTGGCCTCAAGATTGGCCACATCCACCTTGAGCACGCGTTTAAGATTTTTCCGGGCCGACTGGTATTCTTCGTGCTTCATCTGCAAAACTGCCAACAGAAGCAGAGCTTTAACAAAATGGTCGTTCAGATCCACCACTTTTTTCAATTGCATTATGGCCAGATCGTCATTACCCTTTCGCGCCATTTCCAGCGCTAAATTATACTTTTTGATCGCAGACTTAACATCCCGGAATTCATTGGCATTCCCCTGTAATTGTTTCAGAAGATCATCTGCAGGGTTGTCAGTCTTTACTATGTTAAGGCTTATAACCCATTCAACGATTGCCGCAACTGTCTCCCCGAGCTCATAATAAACAAGTCCGAGGAGATTTCTTGCTTCAATGTTTTCTTTATTGTATTCCAGGCTTCTTTTTAATTTATCGCAGGCTCCGGAAAGATTTCTGACCTTAGCTTCCGCAAGGCCCTCATTGTACAGTTTGTTCGAAAGCCTTTTTAAACTTTCATATGCTCTCAGGTCCCTACCGCATTTCACGCAGCTGCGACGATGTCCGACGATCTTGTAACCGCAGTTCGGACAATTCATCTGTTCTTAGCCTCCTTCGGGACCATAAGCTTCTCTATGACATCGGCAATATCCGACATGTCGGTGTGAAGGATCGTTTCTTCAGCCTCTTCCACTTCAAGACTGGGTTGAAACTTTTTGATTTCTTCATCGTAATTGATCATATCAATCCTCTCCGTAAGGGGACCATTACTTTGAAAGTGCCTTGATCCTCTCTTCAACCTTAGCCATCATACTTCTGTAGTTTTCCAGCTTGCCCTTTTCTTCATTGATCTTGCTTTCCGGTGCTTTTGAGATAAACTTCTCATTTGCCAGCATACCCTCGCAGCGCTTTATCTCTCCGGTCAAACGGTCTTTCTCTCTGGCAAGTCTCTCAAGCTCCTTGTCAATATCAACAAGTTCAGCAAAAGGAATATAAACAACGGCCTTTGGTAATACGGCAGAAACCGCATCATCCGCAATGCCCTCTCTGTTTTCTTTTACAATGACCTCTGATGCATATCCCAGTACGGCAAAGAATTTTTTGTTCTCTTCAAAGATCTCTCTGACGCTCTTTTCCGCGGATACCACAAAAACTTCTGCCTTGCGGCTTGGAGCAACATTCATGGAAGTTCTTACATCTCTGATACCCTTTACGGCTTCCTTGATCATCTCTATTGCCGTAACCTTCTTTTCGAAGCTGAATTCATCTCTGTATACGGGCCATTCGGAAACCATTACGGATTCATTTTCTTCAAGAATGCCCTCTGCTTCCTTAAGGGTGCAGAAGATCTCCTCTGTTACGAAAGGCATATAAGGATGTAAAAGCTTAAGGGCATCCGTAAGAACATGCCTTAAGGTCCACATAGCAGCGATCTTGGAATCTCCGTTATCTCCGTAGAGACGGGGCTTAACCATCTCGATGTACCAGTCACAGAAATCGTCCCAGATAAAGTCATTGATCTTTTGAGCCGCAACTCCGAGTTCGAAAGCATCCAGATTCTGAGTTACTTCCTTTATGCATGTATTGAGTTTGGAAAGGATCCAGCAATCCGCATCTTCCAGCTTCTTAAGGTCGATATCGGTGCATTTGTGATCCAGACCTGCTTCCTCCATCTGCTTCATGTTCATCATGATGAAACGGGAGGCATTCCAAACCTTATTTGCAAAATTTCTGCTTGCCTCGACTCTCTCCCAGTAGAATCGCATGTCGTTTCCGGGTGCGTTTCCTGTAATAAGAGTAAATCTGAGGGCATCTGCGCCATACTTGTCTATAACATCAAGAGGGTCGATACCGTTGCCCAGTGACTTGCTCATCTTTCTACCCTGGGAATCTCTTACCAGGCCATGGAAAAGGACGGTATTAAACGGCTTTTCTCCCATATTTTCATATCCCGAGAAGATCATTCTGATAACCCAGAAGAAGATGATATCGTAACCTGTAACAAGTACATCCGTAGGATAAAAATATTTAAGATCTTCGGTCTTTTCAGGCCATCCCAAAGTGGAAAAAGGCCAAAGAGCCGACGAAAACCACGTGTCAAGTGTATCAGGATCCTGTGTCAATTTTGTGCCACCGCACTTAGGACACTTGTGAGGAGCATTTTCTGTCTTTTCTACAATTATCTCCCCGCAATCTTCACAATAATAAGCGGGTATCCTGTGACCCCACCAAAGCTGACGTGATATACACCAATCCTTGATATTATCGGTCCAGTTGTAGTAGGTCTTTTCCATTCTTTCGGGAATGAGCTTGATATCTCCGTTCTTAACAGCCTCTACCGCAGGCTTGATAAGTTCATCCATCTTTACAAACCACTGCTTTTTGATCAACGGTTCTACCGTTGTCTTACAGCGATCGTGGGTACCTACATTATGGGAATAATCCTCTATGCGTACCAGGAGTCCCATCTCATCCAGTTCTTTTACTATGAGGTCACGGGCTTCATATCTGTCCATACCCTTAAACTTGCCGCCGTTTTCGTTAATGGTGGCATCATCATTAAGGATATTTATCTCGGGAAGGTTGTGACGTTTTCCTACTTCAAAATCGTTAGGGTCATGAGCAGGTGTGATCTTAACAACACCTGTTCCGAAATCCATCTCTACATAAGGATCGGCAATGATGGGAATCTTTCTGTCAACAAAAGGAAGCCATACAAACTTGCCTACGATATCCTTGTAACGGTCGTCCTCGGGGTTTACCGCCACAGCCGTATCACCCAGCATGGTTTCGGGTCTTGTAGTGGCAAATTCAAGGAAGCGGGTCTTGCTGATACTGCCGTCATCCTCGATCAAAGGATATTTAATATGCCAGAAATGTCCTGCCTGATCCTCATATTCAACTTCCGCATCGGAAATGGAAGTCTTACATACAGGGCACCAGTTAACGATCCTGGATCCCTTATAGATCATTCCCTTTTTGTAAAGATTTACAAATACTTCTTCTACGGCTTTATTGCAGCCCTCATCCATTGTGAATCTTTCTCTGTCCCAGTCGCAGGAAGATCCCAGTTTTTTAAGCTGTTCAACGATCCTTCCGCCATACTGCGCTCTCCACTCCCAGGCTCTCTTAAGGAAGCCTTCTCTGCCCAGATCGTGTTTATCTATGCCCTCTTTTTTAAGAGTTTCGATGATCTTTACTTCCGTAGCGATGGAAGCATGATCGGTGCCGGGCTGCCAAAGAGCGTTATATCCCTGCATTCTCTTGTATCTTATCAGGATATCCTGCATGGTATTGTCAAGGGCATGGCCCATGTGCAGCTGACCTGTGATATTCGGCGGCGGTATAACGATGGTAAAGGGTTTCTTCTTGGGATCCGGCTCCGCATGGAAGTACTTCTTGTCGATCCATTTTTTGTAAAGTCGATCCTCTATCTGTTTGGGATCGTAATTTTTTTCAAGTTCCTTGTTCATATATATTTATCCTTTCAAGATTATCTTTCGTACCCTTAAATTTAGTTATTTTAGCAAAGGATCACCCATTCGTCAATCCGTACCTCTCCATAACCATACGGGTTTCGATCTCATATTCCTTGTGTTTGACCACAAAGCTCTTAAGCGCCAGTACAGCGCTCTTCTTTTGCTGGTTATTGTAGTCAATGGTCTTTCTCAGTTTCTGTCTCCGAACATTCAGCCTGTGTCTGACTTCCACCATTTCACCGGCATCCACCAGAGCTTCGCACTGATACAGCCATATTCCCGCATCGGCTACGCCGCAGGCTTTAAGCCTGTTTTTGAGATCATTATCATAAAATTCAATAAGCTGCTCTGCTTTCTTGAATCTCTTTTCTTCTTCCACTATCCGGTTGTACTCTGCCCAGTTATACTTCAGATCCTCCGAGCCTGTGACATGATATTTTTCGCAATTGTAATCCAGCACGTTGGTAACATTCACAAACTTGATCTTTGTCTTATTGATGAGAGTAATGGCTCTTCCCAATTTTGCCTCGTTCACCTTAAGGTCTGCCAGAGTCTTTCTGTGAACCAGAAAAAAGTAACCGGCACAAAAGGCTCCGAAAAGTACCACCAGCGCAAAGACAAACGTTACATCGTTTTCGGTCTTTATCCTTGCCACGATCAGGGCTATCAATGCCACGACTATAAATACCGTGGCTATCACAAGTATCTTTCGATTAAACTCGGTTTTCGATATGGCCCTGTTTATCTTTCGGTCCAGTGAATCCCTTTCGTCTTCCAGGACCTTAAGATCCTGTTCCACAAGACCTTTATACATCTCATTCTCTCTTAATTTCTTGATCTCATCCTCTATCCTGTCCTCTTCCTGCTCTATGGCATATCTCTGCGCGACAGTGATCTTGGGAGGAGTATGCTGCATGGCCAGCCGTTCTTTGTTGAGGTTGATGATCCTGTTGGCGCTTTCGTTGATCTCGCCCCGTTCTTCCTTTCCCACCGCATCTATCTTCTGTATGTCGGAAAGATAGCCGGTCACCACTTCATATTCCTTACGGGATTCAAGTATCTGTTTGTCCGCAGCGGTGATGATCTCGCAATTGCTTTCCAAAAAGGTCATTCTGGCCTGTCTGTCATTAAAAGCGACTTCGGTGATCTTACGGTCATCTTTGTTATTCACCGCTTCATTTTTCACTTTTCTTTTTTTAAAAAAATTGAAAAATCCCATACTGATCCGTTTCCGTTATTCGTTGTATTTAATGTATTGTTCCTTCATTTCGTCGGTCATTTTTTTTACGGTTGCATAAAACTCGGTCACCCGCCCTGCCTTTAAAAGTCTTTCAGCTTCC
>JAFSWD010000029.1 GCA_017444675.1 Lachnospiraceae bacterium | reverse complement strand
ATGCATACTCTTTTTGAAATTGATCGTATTAAAGATCTTGAGGCGATATCCGTTCTTTACAAGTGCATTGCCTATCTCCGGTAAAACCGTGCCTTTTGGATCAGTTAAAACGTAGGAACTGTGCATCTGCAAAAGGTTCGGTTTGATGAAAAATCTCGTCTTACCGGAACCACTACCACCTACGACTAACGTGTTTTTGTTCCTGGCATACTTCGTTAACTTCGGTCTGCTGTTCATGGTCAGTCTTTCTGTCTGCGACAGGATCACGTTGTTTTGAAAGACAGGATCCATGTATGGCTCTATGTCTTCCCGCGTCCCCCACCTGGCAGAACCGTATTCCTGATTATGCCGGAACTTCTTTGCGTTCTTGCTTTTGATATAAACCGCAAGCCTTAAGATGCCACCAATGGCCAGTCCCACTAAAAGATCTATGGGATGAAAACTCGGCATGGGGTTTGCAAAAGCAGTGCCGAAACAACCGTCCAGCACTACGCTCTGTACTTTCTCGGAAGCATTTGTGCCTCCGGCGATTCGGAATGCTTCTCCGATATTTGTTGCCACAAGCCCGATCACGACATAAGGAATATTCAGGATGATGAGCTTTTTCAGATTCTTCTTTTTCATCGCTCCATCTCCTTCCTCTTTTCCTTATCCTTACGGGGCATAGATGCAACCTTTTCTTTGAATGCCTTCAGCTTCTTCAGGATACTCGGGCGCTCCTTTTCCGCCCTCTCCTTTTTCTTTGTCTGCTTTGCAGCATATTCCTTCAGAACCTGAGTGATGGCATCTGCATCCCTTGCTTTGAAGAAAACCGTGTACTTCGGCGGATCCACATCCTTGTCTTTCACAATGGCAAAATCCACACCATACTTATTTGCGATCTTTTTAAAATCACGAATGCCGGAATCGCCTACTTCCATACTGGATACGCCCTGGCCCTGTCCGATCAGCTCTTTCACGGACTGCTTGCCCTTGGTCACTTCCTTTGACTTATCGATTGACTTCTTATTCAGCTTCTTATTACGCTGCTCGCGGGCCCATTCTTTTAAACCTTGAAGAACATGCCGTAAGGATAATTCCGTCACCCTGACAGCCACACGTACCGCTCTGTCCGATACTTCTTCGTTCAAGCTATCACTTCCTTTCCACTAAAATTTCACTATCCTTACACTATTCTCCGCATTCCAGCACCCCCTCCAATGTGGTAGGGATCACCTTGGAACGCTTTGCAACAGAGATATCCGCGCGGACATCATCATTGATCTTCTTTCCGCAGACTACGAGAAATCTCGCACGCTTGAGTAAATCCTCCGACATCTCTCTGCGCTTCTTCTCTCCGTCGGGATCATCTTCTGCAATGATGCCGCTAAATGCCAGCACCGGGCATAACGGAAGGTATCCCGCCTTTACAAGCTCACCACAGTATTTTCTTGCTTGATCTTCCGCATCCACGCGGTTCTTACTCCACGCTGCCGTTACATAGGCTCTGGGAATCGTTCTGCTCATGCTGCACCTCCTTACCCCACACAGAGCGCATCGTAACGCTCGCCGTTGATGATCAGTTCAGCAAAGTAGCCATACAGGTCTTCCTTGGCCTCCTCAATGTCATCCTCGGAAAGCCATACGTACGCTGAATTTCCGGTCTGAGAGATCTTTACAAGCAAAAAGCTGCCGATCAGATAATTCTCTCCATCCACCTTGATAAGCTTCGTTGTGTCATAGAACAGCATATAATCCGCGACGATAATGCAACCCAGAATATCTTTCTTGGCCATTTCATCCGTATAGGTCTCAAACACCGCCTCAGAGATCACTCTGTGCTCATAATTCGTTCCGATGATCACATATTTGCCGGCTGTACTCTCTGCTCTTTCTACAGTTCCGATAATTCCATCCTTTAAAGGATCAAGATTAATTGATATTACTTCTGACATTTTGATTTATCCTCCTTATATACGGCCTTCAGCCATGTCGTTGTTGACCCAGGCCTGATAGTAGCTCTGCATGGTAAGCGGAGCGTTATAGATTGTTGCAAGCAGATACTGCTTGATATTTCTGACCTTTGCAGGGTTCT
>JAFSWD010000028.1 GCA_017444675.1 Lachnospiraceae bacterium | reverse complement strand
CCGCCGCTTCCTCCCGTGCCTGCCTTGCCTGAAGCATTATTCGTGTTCCATGCGCCTGCGGCCACTCCACAGGATACTTCTACCAGCGGAAGGATAACCGTTCCGTCATCAAATTTAACAGCATCTCCCACTACTGTTTTTGTGGTAAGAAATCCATCCATTCCCTTAAAAAGGGATTCTACTGTATTCTGAAATTTCTCATCTGCCATGATCAATCTCCCTGTCTTTTTTCGGAAAGTCTTTTAACTCTCTCTCCTATCTTTCTGATGTCTTTATTAAAATACAACAAAACAGCCGCCAGCGCAACCGTAAATATCCTTATCCTGCCCTTAAGATGCAGGTTACAGTTAAATACCTTATTCTGAAAATCAGGCTTAAGATCAAGTAAAGCCCCTGTTTTTCCGTAAATTGCAGAGATCACTCCCAGTGCCTTTCCTGTAGCCGCCGGATCTTCAAAGCCAAACTCGGCTTCTCCCCAAAGTTTTTTGGGAAGTATGTGTATCAAAAGTTTCTTGACCCTTTTAAGAGCTGTTAATATCACATCCTCATTCTTATCCCACAGGGCTTCCAGATAATCCCTGTTAAAATAGAGGTTCTTGATCCTGTCGAGAACAGAAAGCTCGCTCTTACTTTTCTTTTTCTTCCTTTTTTTCTTGTCTTTCTTTTTTTTGCCGAAAGGTCGGTTTATTTCCTCCTTAGTCTTAAGATCATCATCCACAGGAGTTGCCTTCTTTTCGGACCTTTCGGACCTTTCAGGCATTTCTGAATTTTCCGGTCCTGCAGGCTTTTCCTTATTTACAACCTCTTCCTCTTTCCATATTTTGAAAAAGGCCGCTCTTCCGGATCGGGTAAACTCCTTGTCCTCATATTTTATTTTCAGGCATACAAGACCTAAAAGCCAGGTTGCCCTGCCATCACCCTTAAGCACTTCTTCGTATTTTGTGAATGTTCCCTTATATCTTATCGGAACAAACAGAACAAGTAATGCCGCAAGGATCACCAAAGCAAGGATTCCCAGCAATATAAGGCCCGTTATCTTAAGAATCAGCATATTTTTCTTCGACCATTTTAAGAAGGATCTCGTCAGCTTCGCCTTTGTTTCCCGCTATGCCATACACCGTAAGTTCTCTTTCCTGAAAGTAGGGGAAAAGCAGCACCTTTTCCTCGATAACATCAAAGAGATTCTCCGGATTTGAAGGATCGGTTATAAGCAGTACATTGCTGCACAGCTTTCCCGCCGCTATCCTTCTCATGGTCCGCAGTTTTTTGTGTCTTATACTTTTTCCTATATGTAACGGTTTTACAAACTTAATCATAGCAATCTCTGATAAGATTAATGGATATCTGTTTCTCTCCCGCATCAGTGCATGCTTCAAGTGCATGTCTTACATAGTCCATAACTTCTTTATGAGTGGAAAGCATTACCGGCAGCTCTCTTAACAGCTGAGCCATTACCGCACGGTTTTTAAGCCTTCCGCCGTTTTTAAGCAGTTCCTCCAGATCCTTTGCAAAGGTCTTTCTGGTCTTTTCAAGATACTCATCATCGATAGTCGTGTTTTCCTCGAAAAGATCCGCAAATGTGCTTTCACCGCAAAGACGGCAGGTCATCAGTAATCTTTCAAAAGGAACGGTGAGCATCAATTCCTCTACCTGCTTGCGATAGTTCTCCTTGATCACCAGCAATACCGATTCCTCATCACTGATCCTTTCGCTAAGTTCTTCCATTCTTCCTTCCGTACCGGTGAAAAGCTTATCATAGTCTTTGTCTCCTGCCAGAAGTTTCCTGATAACGGCAAAGATCTTCTCGCAGTTCTTTTCACATTCCAGTGAAAAATACTGTCTGGTAAGAAGCACTGAAAGCAGCGCATTTGAAAGTTCCTGCAGATCCGTAAGTTCATCTGCCAGTCCGGAGACCAGGTTGGAAGCTATACGGTAATCATCACAAAGATCGTAATAATGCTGAGATTCCAGATCATTGTAATCGGCATTTCTGAGTTCTTCCAAAAGTTCGTTTACATTTTCGTAAACATCATATTCCTTATTGATCTTGTACATTCCGGATGCCGAACGGAGCATATAATCAAAGGTATCGATAGCCTTTTTGTCAGAACCGCCGTAAAGCGAGAAGGTGGTATCCACCATGTCCAATATCTTTCCCTTGGTAAGCCTTATGGGAAGGCATGACATGGTAGTCTTTATCCTCTCGTTTACAAGGGCATTTTCATCATCCTTAAATATCCACTTAAGGATCTCTCTCGCAACTTCATCATCGTCTGTGTCTTCCGTAGCCACAAACTCAAACTTGGGTTCAAGACGGTTTATCATATACTCATATATGACCAGATCATCCACTATGGCAGTTACCGCTTCCATGCGATGTCTGATGGTCTCTCTTAAGGCAATTGTCCTTTCAATGGATGCTTTATTCTTGTCAGGATCGAAGGGATCGTCACACAGTTTTTTGATCTCTTCCGAAAGTCCCGCATATAACTCTTTGTTGTGCTTATCCAGTTCCGTATCGTCAAACTCTGTCTTCTCCACCTGTACCGATAAAGACATGGACAGATTATACAGTGCGAACTCACCGTAAAGTGAAGCCATGGAATTTAAATAGACCGGAATATCCTGTTCAAGATTCTTCCCCTTACGTATCTCATTTTCAATATCTCTAATATCTGACATGGTATCATCTCCAAAAAATAATATGAGGTTATTG
>JAFSWD010000027.1 GCA_017444675.1 Lachnospiraceae bacterium | reverse complement strand
CGATGTACTAGTACAGCGGTTTTAAAATAAATGGACTAATGCGCAGAATGTTTGCTCGAATGCTCGTGCATGAAAACGCAGGTGTAGCGGGCTACTCCGAGGCTTTCATGTACGGGCAGTCGGGTAAACAGGCAAGCATTGGATCCAGTTATTTAATAACCGGTGTACTAGGCTTTGGTTTTTGAATGGAGTGATAAGAGATGAAGATTTATGTGGATTTTGATGACTGCCTTTGCGAAACAGCATTTAATTTTTCAAAGATAGCGGAGGAAATGTTCGGTAAGAAAGTACCCTATGAGAAAATAGGTTATTTTGATCTTAAGAAATCCTTTTCCCTGACGGATGAACAGTATGACCGGATGATGACAGAGGGCCATAGGCCCGAAGTGCTGCTGGCCTATAAAGAGACTCCCGGTGCTTCCGAGACTCTTAACAGCTGGGTTGATAAGGGCTATGATGTATCCGTTATCACGGGACGGCCCTACAGCGCCTATGAACCTTCAAGACAGTGGCTGGATGAGCACGGCCTTGAGCGGGTCAAGATGTTTTGCTTTAATAAATACGGAAGAGACAGTTTCTTAAAGAACAGCGGATTCAGCCTTGAACTTGAGGATTACTATAAGATGAAGTTTGATTATGCGGTGGAGGACTCACCTTCCGCTTTCCGGTTCTTTGATCATATGCCCGAATTAAAGGTAATGGTCTTTGACCGCCCCTGGAACAGAAATGTAAAACTGCCCGGTGAAAACTACATGAGATGCACCGGATGGAAAATGATCAAACAAATGGTGGTCTGAAATCTAATTCCTTTCGGAAGCCTTTTTGATCAGACTGTCGATTATTTGTGGAAGAGCGCTTACCAACAGAACAAGGAATATCATTATGAGGGCATAGGCATATATGTCCTCATATTCATTGAAATAACTGCTGTTGTGGACAGCCTTTCCCAGGGAATCCCTGGTTTGAACGAGATATTCCGTGGTAACTATGAGCTTAAGCCCCATACCCACCGAGTTTATATATGCCTGTTTTAAATACCCTGCCATGAGCGGGATGTGAACGTGGGTCAGGACATAGAGGTTAAAGGGGCCGTTTAAGCGGTAAACGTCGATGAGCTCGCTGTCGATGCGGAGATAGCCCTCGCATACGGCTTCGCTGATGAGGGGCACGAGAAAAAGGGTGGAGGCGATCAGCGGAACCCGGTCATATTTGGTGAGGACCATAATGATGACCACCATGACTATCATGGGTATGGATCGCAGCATGATCATTATAGGTTTCAGCAATGAGCGCACAAAAACACTTACCCCTTCCAGAAGGCCGATGATGATGCCGAGAAGTGTGGAAGCGGCCATGACGGCAAGAAGATGCTTCACGGTGGTCCATATCAGCTTATAGGTGTGAGGGGTTTTTACAAGCCTGAAAAAAGCTTTTAGGATATCCGGAACACCCGGGAACACCAGCCGGTCGCCTTTAAGCCGGCCGGCTGTCTGTATAAGTGCTCCCAGTAGCAGTATTCCAAGGATAAACGTTATTAATTCTTTTTTTCTACTTTGATCCATAATAGAAGTCATCTGCAGGTACGGCTCCGCCAAATTGCTTGAGATCGATATTTGCTGTTGTTTCTATCTGAGATTTCGCCTCAACTGCACTCATATATCTTATGGCACAATTGGGAATAGCTTTCATGGCAACATTTGCGTTGGGAAGGATGCCCAGCTGAGCGGCTGCTTCCGCAACTGTCTGAAGGTCGGTGGTGCACTTGGTCGTTGATTCTTCCGCCAGCTTAAGGTAGGCTTCCACAACCTCGGGCTTCTCCTTTGCGGTCTCGGGCTTTACGAAAAGGCCCGCCTGAGTGTAGCCGTCGTTACCTGTAGCCTTCTTATAGAGTTCGTTCATGGAGTATCCGGTTATCTTGTTGTTCTTTGCGCTTGCGGCGGTAAGTGCGGGCTCAGCGGTAAGAACGATGGCCTCGGCATCGGTAAGGAGCAGGCTCTGGGTGTTTGCTGCGCCTGCAAGATATTCGATGCTTGAGGGAACGATACCGTTCTCCTTTAAAACATAGAGTGCGATGGAAGCATTGATGGTGTTTTCACCGAAAAGAACCACCTTTGCTCCGTTCATATCCTCAAGCTTGAAGCCTTCACGTTGGGAGGCGAAATAGAGATTTCCCCAGGAAACCACAGCCGCAAGCTTATAGGTGGATTTACGCATTGTATAAAGCTTGGCACCCGCATTTATGGGGGCGATTATGAAATCGGAGGTGGCGTTTGAAAACTCAGCAGTGATGGTCTCCGCGCTTATAAAGGTGTAATTGTCCGGATTGCTTGCGGCAACTGCAGCCAGAGCAATGGCAGGCGCTCCGTTGGGAGCTGCCACTTTCACACCTGAAACATCAACCTCCGCGGGTTTTACCGCTTCTGTGGGAACAGGTGTTGCTGTAGGCTTGAGAGCCTCTGTTGGCTTCGAAGTCACAGTGGGAACTGCTGTGGGTGCAGCAGAAGTGTCTTTAGACGAACCGCAGGCTGTAAGGCTTAACAGCATTACGGAAGCAAGTAATAAAGCAATAGATCTTTTCATTATATATCTCCTATCCTGTAGATTTTATTTGATGGGTTAGTTTTGCGTAACCAAAATACTATATTATATTATACACTGCCCTGTCAATCGGTTTCTGAAAATGAACCCCTAACCCCGTCCCCAAGGTGTCATTTTTTCAAAATGAACCTTTGGGGACGGGGTTAGGGGTTCATTTT
>JAFSWD010000026.1 GCA_017444675.1 Lachnospiraceae bacterium | reverse complement strand
TAAGAACCGGTGATATCGGGAATGTTTGGTGTAGATTTTTTTGGGATCTATAAGGATCGCATTTATCATTAGAAATACAACCCATAAAGCAGCCAGTGCAAAAACTGCGATCACGATCCAAGCAAGGATGAGCAGGATCTTATATATTATAACGGGCATGTCATATACCTCCCAAAATCAGATGATAGCTGTATCAAAGATTTAACTTAAACTCCAATTAAAGATTATAACCTATACAGATGCTAAAAAATATGGTTAAAATCAACGTTTTATCCTAAAATGACTGCAAAATTGCCGGTTATTTACAGCCGGCAGTAACTCCGGACACTTCACCGGCAATAGAGCAAAGCGATTGCATACCCTTATTTTTTTTGCTACAATATCCAAAGATTTTTTAATATGTAAAAGTGGGAGAAATACTCTCCGGAGGTGTAAAATGCCCGATCAGTTTCAAAGAACCCGTCTCCTTGTGGGTAAGGATAATATGGATAGATTAAAAAATTCCCGTGTTGCCGTATTTGGTGTGGGAGGAGTGGGAGGCTATGTGGTTGAAGCTCTTGCCAGAAGCGGTGTGGGCAGCATTGACATCATAGATGATGATAAAGTATCTCCGACCAATCTTAACAGGCAGATAATCGCACTTCACAGTACCGTGGGAAGATACAAGGTGGATGTGGCCAGGGAAAGGATAAATGACATTAATCCCGATGCGGTAGTACACACCTATAAGACTTTTTATATGCCCGAAACCGGTAAAGAATTTGATTTTACTGAATTTGACTATGTGGTGGATGCCATAGATACTGTTACGGGAAAGATAGAACTGGTGATGCAGGCCAATGCGGCAGAAGTGCCGATCATCAGCTGTATGGGTGCGGGAAACAAGATAAATCCCGAAAAGTTTGAGGTGGCGGACATATACAAGACCACTGTCTGTCCACTGGCAAAGGTGATGAGAAGAGAGCTTAAAAAGAGAGGGATAAAAAAGCTCAAGGTGGTTTATTCAAAGGAAAAACCTCTTTCTCCCAAAACAGAGATCGAGATGAGCTGCAGGAACAATTGCACCTGTCCTCCGGATACGGCGGCAAAATGCGAAGTACGAAAGGCAATACCGGGCAGTATGGCTTTTACACCTGCCGTGGCAGGGCTCATAATAGCGGCGGAAGTGGTGAAAGATCTTCTGGATTTCAGAAACCCGGATTAATAAGAACAGAAAAGGAAAAACATGGAGATTAAAAAGATATACTTTGATATGGACGGTGTCCTGGCAGATTTTGAAAAGGGCGTCAGAGAACTTTGCGGTATCGATGCCTACTCCCAGAATGTTAAGAGACCCAAGGGCTACGATGACCTTCTGTGGGAAAAGGTGAGAGGGGTCAAGAATTTCTATGACCGGCTGGACATCCTGCCCGGTGCAAAGGAGATGTTTGACACCGTTAGAGGGATCTACGGCGACAGATGTGAGATCCTCACGGGTATTCCAAAGCCTTACAAGGGCGTGCTTACGGCTGCTGAAGACAAGATCTCCTGGATGAGAAGGCTGTTGTCTAAGGATATAGTCATGAACATCGTTTACAGGGATCAAAAGAAAGATTATTGTACCGGTCCTGATTGTATCCTTATCGATGATATGGTAAAGACCATAAAGCAGTGGAATGAACTCGGCGGAACGGGGGTTCTTCACGTGAGCGTTGAAAAAACCATGGAGGAGCTAAAAAAACTGGGCGTTTTGTAAGAAAAAGGCATGAGGTGATAAAGATGGACAATGAAGCAATGGATTCCTTTGATGAGATCAGGGGAAAAAGTGATCTTGCGGAAGCATTCAGAAAGATATCTGTGGAATTATACAATAAGGAACACAATCCGGCTAAGGCACTGGAAGCCATAAATCAGGCCTGTGCTCTGGATCCGGAAAACAGCAGGTATATTTATGACAGAGATCGTATTCTTGAAAATGTGGGAGCGGATCCCTTGGTAAGGCTTTCCATGCTGGAAGAAAAAAAGGAGCTGATAGATGAGAGAGATGATCTGAGTCTCAATTACATCAGTGTTTTGAGCAGAAATGGTCGTGAGGAAGAGGCGCTGGACCGGCTTATGGGCAGAAACTTTCATCTTGATGAGGAACTGCAGCCCAAGATCATTGCGGTTTATAAGGAATTATTGTTTGCTTTTGCGCTCAGAGAGATAAAGGAAGGAAATAAAGATAGGGCTGCGGTGCTCTGCGAACTCACCTTCACCTATCCCGACTGCCTGGGCGTCAACAAGGGGAAGGCTTTGCCGGACAACAAGGGCTGGTATCTTATCGGAGAGATAAAAAAGGATGAAGGAAAGGACGAAGAAGCGGAAGAAGCCTATAAAAAGGCAGCGGAAGGTCCTTTGGAACCCGAGCTCTTAAAGAGTGTATCGGACTATCCTTCGGACAGCCTGTACTGGATAGGCCTTGCCAAAGCCCGTCTGGGACAGCAGAAGGAAGCGCTGGACATCATGCGTAAGCTCATGGATTTCGGAAGTGCCAATATGAAAGAGGAAACTTTCGGGGAGGACAAGGAAGAAGAGCTTCTTTACGAAACGTACAGGGATGAACTGGTTACGAAAAACAATGAATATTGCAGGATGCTGATATCCCTGGGTGTTAAGGGCCTGGGAGAAGTGAACCGATAAGGTCCGTTTTTAGATGAAGAGAGAGAAAAGATGAAGATCGAAAGAAACGACAGCATAAGGCTGGTTTTACAAAACGGTGAAAGCGAAGCTGTAAGGATAGCGGCGGAGAACCTTAGGAAAGATCTGATGGCATCCATGGATGTTCAAGTGGATGATATGGCATCCAAGGTGATAAAGATAAAGACCGGCGATGATACTCTGTTAAGAGAGGGCTTCAGTATAAAATGTACCGGTGATGAACTTTTGATCTCGGGCGCCGACAGAAGAGGAACCATATATGGCATATATACTCTCAGCGAGATGCTTGGAGTATCCCCCTGGCATTTTATGGCAGATGTTCCCGTAATTAAAAGAAAAGAAATGGAGTTTAAAGAAGGCTTTGAACTTAAGGATCATCCCGTCATAGAATACCGCGGCATTTTTATAAATGATGAAGAGGAACTGGATAAATGGGTAAGTCTGCATATGGGAGAATCCACCATCGGAGAGAAGACCTATGCTTTTATTTTTGAACTTCTTTTGAGACTTAAGATGAATTACATCTGGCCCGCCATGCATGTAAACTCTTTTAATATGAAAAAAGAGAACGGGGCTTTGGCAGACAGGATGGGGATCGTGGTGGGCACAAGCCATTGCGACATGCTGATGAGAAGCAACAACCGCGAATGGGTGCCATGGCTCAGGTCCAAGGGTTACGAAGGAGCGGAGTATGACTTCTCTGTTCCCGGGAAAAACCGGGAGATACTTAAGGAGTACTGGGCAGAGAGCGTGGAGCAGAATAAGGATTTTGAAGTGAGCTATACTCTCGGGATGAGAGGCATACATGATTCGGGCTTTGAAGTGCGGGCACTTGCGGAGCTTAAGGGTAAAGAACTTTTGGAAGCCAAGACAGAGCTTCTTGAAACGGTAATAGAAACCCAGGAGAAGATAATAGCCGACAGAGTCTCTAAAGATCCTGTCAGGCTTTTTGTGCCTTACAAGGAGGTATTGGAGCTTTATGACAACGGCCTCAAAGTGCCGGAGGATGTGACCCTGGTCTGGGTAAATGACAACTACGGCTATGTCCGCCGTTATCCGAATTCGGAGGAAAAGAAAAGAAAGGGCGGTAACGGCCTGTATTACCACAACTCCTATTGGGCTCCTCCCGGCAACTCCTATATGTTTATAGATACCATCCCATTGGCGCACACAGCCAATGAACTTAAAAAGGCCTACAATGAAGGCATAAGAAAACTCTGGGTTACCAATTTCGGTACTCTTAAACCTTTTGAAGTGGAAATGAGTTTCTATGGAGACCTGGCCTGGGAGACAGGAAAGAATGATCCTAAAACGGACGATGTGGATCTGTGGCTGAAGAACCGGCTCCTTAAAACCTTTGGAGGAAGCTTAAATGAGGAAGAAGCAGGAGAACTGGCAAACCTTATGAATGATCTGGATCAGGTGACCAATGTGAGAAAGGTGGAGCATCTGGATCATGACATTTTCCCGCTTACGGGCTGCGGAGACGAAGGGGGACACAGACTTCATTTTTATAAGAAATGTTTTGATAAGGGTAACAGCATATGGAATAAACTTCCCAAGGATCAAAAGGATGCTTTTTTCGAACTGGTGCTTATGAAGATACATGCTGCCTATTATTCAAATGCCATGTTCTATTATGCGGACAGGAGTAATCTCTGTATGAAGCAGGGGAAAAAGGCGGCAGCAGCCAAGTATACTCTTCTTTCGCTGGAATTTGACCGGTTGAGGAAAGATATGCTTTATTATTACAACCATGTAATGGCAGGGGGAAAATGGAGCGGGATACTCACACCCGAAGATTTTCCGCCGCCGAGAACGGCCTGCTGTCCGCCCTGCATGCCTCCTCTTGATAAGGGTGAAAGACAATTGATAGTAACCACCTGGAGCGGCGACGGCAAGCTTACATTTAACGGATGCAAAACCAAGTGGATAGAAGTGGCCAATGCGGGAGAGGGAGAGATAAGCTTTGAGATCTCTGCGCCCGAGTGGCTTAAGGTATCCTGCGATAAAGGCAGAGTGGGGGAAGAAAGAAGGATAGGGATCGAAAACATTTCCGCCGGGGACTCTGTGGGCGAGATAAGGGTGCGTTGCACCGATACAGGTGAGACATTGCTTATCCCGACAGAGGTCAGAATAAGAGGAAAAGAAGAGGACGGGCGGATCATCATAGAAGCTTCGGAGTTTGAAAAGTGCGAGGGCAAAGTGACGGTCATTCCGAGGCTGGGAAGAGACCACGGTTCATTGGTTCAGCTTGATGATGAGACAGCCACTGTGACCTACAGCTTTGAAATCTTTGAGGACATTAAAGATGCAACCCTTATGATACATCGTTTTCCTACTCTTAATTCCGTGGGAAGGATAAGAGCGGCCTTAAGCGTTGACGGTAAGGAGCCGTTCATATACGAGGCTGCGGCAAATGATGAGCATAAGGCAAACTGGAAAGAAAATGTCCAAAACAATGGAGACATGGGAACAGTGACCGGCCTTGAACTGAAAAAAGGCATTCACAGCCTTAAGATCTCCGGGATCGATAAGTATTTTTCTTTTTCAAGGGTTTTTATCCTTACGGAAGAGGACTGCAAGTTTAATACAGGTGTAGAATGCTACGGTGAGGATCTTCCCGAGGAGTATGATACGGCAGAAATGTCCGTGAAACTGTACGGAAAGATAAAAACGGAACCTGTAAAAGAGATATTCACTACCTTTGATGAGGTTAAAAATGCCAATACCGACTATGATGCCTACAGGGCAGGGGAAGAGCCGGTGCCCTTAAGCAAATGGAGAGAGGAGAGCCTAAAAACGGCGGAATTTATAAAAGCTTCCGCTGCAAAGCCTCTGGGAACTGAGTTTGATGCGGCTTCCGCTCTTTGGGATACGAAAAATGCTTTTATTAAGGATGCAGAGGGGAAGATTACCTATTGCAATTCCCTTTCCCACGGCGGCTGCGGACTGGGG
This sequence comes from Lachnospiraceae bacterium, assembly GCA_017444675.1. GTDB lineage: Bacteria > Bacillota > Clostridia > Lachnospirales > Lachnospiraceae > RGIG3528. The sequence continues at coordinate 10,612 of JAFSWD010000026.1, read as the reverse complement.
CTTTATATCCGTGAGAAGGGACCCCGTCTCAGTCTTGAAAACGCCCCTTCCTTAAATTACCGCTTTGAGATCCCGAAGGCGGGGGATTACAGGCTGTGGTTAAAACTCTTTATGTGGGGAAATGACCGGTCAAAGTTTGAAGTCACCATAGACGGACAGCATTTTGAAACGAAAGACTTCGTAAAACCCAAGCTCTGGAGCTATTCCTCGGAAAACACATGGAAATGGTATCCCGTGTGCGAAAAAGAACTTTCGTCCGGCGTGCATAGTCTTACTCTGCACCTTTTGGATCCGGGCCTCAGGGTGGACCAAATACATTTTGAAAAGGATAAATTCATATGGAAAGATTAATATACGATAATCCTTTAAAATCCGAAAAAGATATAGAAGGCTGGAGACTTGAAGGAAAGGCCAAGATAAGCTTTGAAAACGGAAATATGAGACTTGAAAATGCCATGGCAGCGGAGAACGGCCAAAAGGCCAATTATGTACTCTGGTGCGACAGGGATTTTCCGGAGGATCTGATGATCACCTGGAAGTTTAAGCCCATAAGAGAACCGGGCCTTGCCATCATGTTTTTTGCGGCCAAGGGAATAAACGGAGAAGACTTATTTGACGAAAAACTGCAAAAGAGAACGGGAGAGTACCCCTTGTATCACCATGGGGATATAAATGCTTTTCATGTTTCCTACTTCAGAAGAAAAGAGCCGGATGAAAGACAGTTCCATACCTGTAACTTAAGAAAAAGCTACGGATTTAATCTGGTGGCTCAGGGAGCGGATCCCATTCCGGATGTTGCGGACTGTGTCGGGTTTTATGACATGAAAGTAGTTAAAAACAAAGGACGGGTGGAATTCTATGTAAACGGCCTTATGAGCTTTTCCTTTGATGACGACGGAAAGACCTACGGCGAGGTATTAAAAGAGGGCAAGATAGGCTTCCGCCAGCTTGCCCCCATGATCGGAGAATATTCCGATCTTAAAGTATATGCTCTTGAATGATTTTTTTTAAAACAGAAAAAACATTTATCACGCTCTGAATTCGATGATACGGCTATGAGCGCCTTCACTTCCGTCTGCAAATTTAGCCGCAACGTAAACCTGATATACGTCGGAGGCGGGAATGGTGAAAGGCAGGACGGGAGAAGTCTTCTTTTCCTCTGCGGAAACGGTCTTTAAAGGGAAGAACTGGAAATCCACGGAACCTTTTCTGTAAACCGTATAAGAAACCGCACCTTCCACATCGTTCCAGATGAGAAGGAAGTTGGCCACACCATCCGCAATGTGAAGCTCCTGTAAAGCGAAGCCTGAAGGCTTGGTAGAATCTGCGGGCTCGGGATTTGCAACGGGAGCGGGCTTTGCGATCTTGAAATCCGTTGTGATGGCGGGTTTAAGAGGAGCAAGTTCCGGTCTGTCGGAATCCAGAATAGCCTGAGCTACCAGCTTTGCAAACATGGTGGCACCGTATTCCTGAAGATGGGTGTTGTCATGTACTCCGTCTGCGTAAGCGCCTTCGGGATAAGCACCTGGTGCTGCCCAGAGGTAGATGAGTTTTGATTCTTCGCTTCCGATGGAATTTAAGTATTCTACCGTAAGGTTGCAAAGATCGATATAAGGAACATTTTCCTCTTCTGCAACAGCCACCATGGCATCTCTGTATTTACCGAAGGAGGCGATGAAATTACCCTCATGATCGTCACAGTTTCTTCTTGCGATGGGAGTTACCAGGACAATGTTTACCTTTCTGGCTCTGCAGGAATAAATATATTTCTTGAGCCAGAAGCCGAAATCGGCTGTTGAAACGAAACGGTTGGGACGAACGGCGGTGGCATCGTTGTGACCCCACTGGATGAAGCAATAGTCTCCGGGAGCGGAGAGGGCAAGGAGTCTGTCCCATTTGCCTTCGTTAATGAAGGAGCGGGAGCTTCTTGCACCGATGGAACGGTTTTCTATGTTGAACATAGGCGTTTCGTAAATATGATTCTGAGGATAACAAAGGTCGGGAGACTGGATCTCCGGCGTGTCTTTACCTCCGTTAAAGAATCTGTATAACACCTGTCCCCAACCTGTCTGAGGATAGTAGAATCTTTCGTAGGACTGAACCGTAGAGTCGGAAGCCAGGAAAACAGTGGGCTTCTTCTTGGGAGCCTTAAGAGGAAGTTCCTCATAGGAGATGTTTGTAATGGTAAGGTTTGCGGGAACTGTATCTTCCTTTACTTTTGCTTCCGAGGGAACAAAAAACTGAAGCAGAGTTTCTTCTTCCACGGAGCAAAGGGTGAATTCCGTTGAAGCTTCCGAGCAGGCGGGAACAGCAAAGGCATTCAGCTTTAAAATGTTGTTTGCGAAACAGCTTACCTTCATCTCGTTTTCGGAAGCGTTCTTAAAGGTAACGGTCCATTTACCGTCCTTAAGACCTGTTTTCTTTTTGAAGCCGAGACCTTCGGCGTAATTGTAAACTCCAAAACCTGAAACTTCCGTTTCGATCCAATTTAAAGAGGAAAGAGTAATGGCACTGTCTTTCACTGTAAATGAAGGATCGACGTCATTCCATGATATTTCCCTGAAAACCGGTTTTCTCTCCGTGTAGACTCCGTTATTCCAGCCGGCAGCGGGATCGGGATAGGTTACGAGAACGGGAATAAGATCTTCATAAAACATAAGTACACCTCGTAAGTATAGTTTTTATTTTGGTACGGATTATAACATTTCACTAAAACAAAAAAAAGTGTAAAACCCCCAATTAAGGAATTGACACTTTTATAAAAAGATGATACTTTTCGCTTTAAGTAACTGAAAGGAAATAGATAAATGGCAACGGAATCCAAACTTTTTGACCCTGAAGGGCCCTTGATGACCGGCTTTGACACGGTTAAAGATCTGATAACTCTCAATCTGCTCACGATAATCTGTTCTATCCCGGTAGTAACTATAGGCGCATCCTTTACGGCCATGCATTATACGGCTCTTAAAATGGTGAGGAACGAAGAAGGCTATATACATAAGACTTTTTTTAAATCCTTTAAGGAAAATCTGAAGCAGGGCATAGGGGCTACCTTTATCATGGCTTTTGCCTTCGGATTTATAGGCCTTGACTTTTGGGCGACACAGTGGTTTCAGGAGGATCCGGGCTTTGTAAAAGCGGCAATTGTACTCTTGATCCTTATGGCGGCGGTAACGATAACCACCGTGACTTTTTTCTTCCCTGTCCAGGCAAAACTCAGTGCGACCCTTAAGCAGAATATTTCAAATGCGTTTAAGATGGCACTTTCCCATTTTCCAATGACATTACTCATGATATTGTTTAATCTTTTGCCCTTTATAATTTGTTATTTTGTTCATTTCCTTATTCCGCTGCTTTTCATCTTCGGATTTTCTCTTCCCGCCTTTTGGGATGCAAAGTTATACGATAAGGTGTTCAGAAAAATAGAGGAGGCTGCAAATGAAGGGAAGGATATTTAATTATGACGGCCCTTTCTTCGGCTTTTTAAATACATTTGCCAATATCATCATTTTAAGCGTGGTGACATTGGTGTGCTGTATCCCGGTGATAACCTTCGGACCGGCGGTAAGGGCTTTGTACGTTGTAAGTCTTAAGATGGTAAGAAATGAAGAAAGCTATGTGGTAAAAGATTTCTTTAAGAGCTTTAAGTCCAACTTCCTGCAGAATGTGATCCTTGGCCTTTTGGTGCTTCTGGCTCTGGGATTTTTCGGTGGCGGACTCTATTCAATGATCATGATAGGAAGTGCTTTTCATATTATAATAAAGATAGGCTTCGGAATGGGAGCTTTAATAGTGATAGCTACCATTCTCTGGATCTTTCCCATGCAGAGCCGGTTTAAAAACCCCATTAAACAGACTGTTAAGCTTTCCTTTTGGCTTGCGGTCACCAAATTTCCCAAAACAATTCTGATGCTTATCATCTGGCTTTTTATACCGGCCTGCGTAGTGTTTATATCCGGAAATTTCGTTCCTCTTGTTTTTCTGGCAGAGCTGGGAACGGCGGCCTATTTCTGCGCCGAAGTATATGACGATCTTTTTAGGGAGCTGGAAGATAAGATCAACGGTAATGAGGAATGATCCTTTTCTTATTCCGGCTTGTTTAAACGGTAATTTCTTCTGTAGGCTTCGGGCGTTATGCCGAATTCATTCTTAAATACGTTTTGAAAATGTGACTGACTCTTCATCCCTATTGCCTGGGAGATGGCGGAGACAGTCTTTTTTTCGTCTCCCTGAAGGAGGCGGAGAGCAGTCTCAAGTTTCTTTTCTTTCAGATATTCGGTGAAATTCATTCCCATGTTCTTTTTAAACAGTCTACAGAGGTAGGCATCGGTAAGATCAAAGTGGGCGGCTGTTTCCGACAGTGTGGCGGTGCTTAGGTTTTCCGCGATATGGTTTAAGATATCCGTCATATTTTTTTGTTCACGTTCCGAAGCGGGTCTGCGCATAAAATTATCCCTGTACTTGGTGACGGAGTCGATAAAGAGTCGCATAAGGCCGGCACATCCGTTGGTATCAAAAAGAAGGTCGAAAATGTTTTTCTTTGCAAAGGAAAATTCATAGTTCTGCTTGGTGAAGAACAGTTTAAACACAGTGAGCAATTCCGTAACATAGTCTATGATCCTGTTGTAATCGTAAGTTTCACCGTTGTCGAAAAGGTTCAGGAAAGCGCGCTCCTGTTGAGAAAGATAATCTATTACCCGGTCATATTTTTTCTCGATGAGTTCATCATAGAGCAGTGAAGGCAGATTGAAAGGAAAAGCTGTCCTGCTGTCATTCAGGCGGTGGAGCAGGGAACCGGTATAAGGCCTTGAGGAACCCAGGATATATCCGTATTTCATCGATTCCATGAGAAATACAGTTTCCTCGAATACCTTTTTTCTGTCCTGAAAGCCTTCCGAATAACAGACATAGGAACGGTTCTTTTGGGATATGGTGTACATGGTCTGGCGAAGGGATCCTACAAAGGCACGGATGCTGAATACAGATGAATTATAATTAAGAAAGCATACTATGAGATCCCCTGCTTTTTCACAGTAATGGCTGACATAAGAGGCTGTCATCAGATTGGAACATGCGGTGAGGACTTCGGTGAGCTCTGCCCCGGAGGGCACCTCTCCCTGCTGGTTTTTCAGGGCTGCGATTATTATGGAATAGTCGGGTAAAGCGCCTTCCTCAAAAAGATCATTAACATTAGTTTTGGTAAAATTGAACAAAAATGCCACCTCCGAAGAAAATAATCATTTTTTAGTTTTATAGACAAAATATAGCATAAATATCAAAATAACACAATGATTTTGAGGGGTGATAATAAAATGATTATCGCTGAACTTCAAGGAAACACAATAATGTCAAAAAATGGCAATTGTGCAAAGTGTACAACTATGTTAGCATCGTTCCAAACAGTAAAAGAATGACTGAACTAAAAAAGCACTTTTTGGAGGATCTTTTTTATGAAAAAAATCAAAGGCGGCTTTTCGAAAAACTTTAAAAAAGTAATAGGCCTTTCTCTTGTTACCGCTATGGCGATAACAAGTTTACCTTCATCCCTTTCCTCGGCTTTTGCTGCCGAAGGACAGGCGCTTAAGGATAAATATACAGAATTTGACGGCCGTGACATTGATTGGAAGTACTCCGTCGGTGAAAACGTCCTTACCTATTCCAAGACAAAAGAGAACTATGCCGGCGTAAAAGCTGCTGAGAAGGAGATCAATGTGGATCTTTCTTCCCTATCAAATATAAACGGCAGACTTAAGACCTCCGAATATGACGGAAGGACCGTTATCCTTAATGATCTGGACGGAGAATATATCGAGTTTAAGATAAACGTTCCCGAGGATGCGATCTACGGTTTTGAGATCGATTATCATATGGCAGGTACGGATTCAAGTTCAGCCAAGAGAAATCTTTTTATAGACGGAGAATATCCTTTTACCGAAGCTGCCGACCTGGTGTTCTACAGATACTTCTGCGATGACGGTGAACCTATATTGAACAGTATAGGAGATGAGACCAGACCGAGACAGAAGGAGATCACGGGATGGAGAACTCAGGGGCTTAAAGATACCACCGGTATCTCTTCCGAGGATTACAGGATCTTCCTTACAAAAGGAAGCCATACGGTAAAGTTCATGGTTTCCGGCGGAGACATGTATATATCCGGTATCCGCTTCACCGTTCCCGAGATCTTAAAGACCTACGCCGAAGTTGAGGCTGAATACAAAGCTAACGGATATAAGAATGTGGACTGCGAGAAGATCACCTTCCAGGCAGAGACCACAGCGATAGAAAAGAACTCCACCACCTTAAGACGTGAGAATGACGGTGATCCTCTGGTAGAGCCTGTATCGGGCACCAGCAGACGACTGAACGTTATCGGTGGTTCAAAGTGGAGATACGGTAACCAGAGCATCACATGGGAATTTGAAGTTCCGGAAGACGGACTTTACAAGATAGGACTTTATGAGAAGCAGGCATGGAATGACGGCCTTCCTTCTTACAGACAGATATTGATCGACGGCAAGGTACCCTTTGAAGAACTCAGTGCTTATAAATTTGAGTTCACGGGTGGTACCAAGTGGATAGTAAACCAGTTGGGACCTGAAGACGGAGATCCTTACAGGTTCTACCTCACAAAGGGAAAGCACACCATTACGATGACAGTTAAGATGGGTAACTTCGGTCCCATTATTGAGTCCCTTAAGCAGGATATCACAGTGCTTTCCGATGTTATCCTTAACATCACCATGATAGCCGGAGCAAGCCCCGACCCCAACTACGATTACGGTTTCTTTGAAAAGATACCTGACCTTGAAGAAGACCTTAATTATCTGATCGACAGTCTTCAATATAAGTACGAGCTGGCAAACAGCATGTCGAAAAAAACCTCCGCTATGGCAAACAACTTCCTGGCGGTTCAGGAAGATATCAAGGCCATGGTTGAAGATCCCTTCGTTATCGCAAAGAGATTCTCACTTCTTGAGGATAACCAGAACAAGCTTTCCGAGTACTACCAGACCATACAGTATCTGATGCTGGTTGTGGATGAGTTTTATGTAGGAAGTCCCGATGAAGAGTGGAAGAGTGTTTCTTCCAACTTCTTCCAGAGATTCGGAGTTACGATCCAACAGTTCCTGCTTTCCTTCACAAAGGATTATGACAATATAGGAAGCGTTCTTACAGAGAATACTGTTGTTACGGATACGATCGATGTATGGATCGCAAGAAGTACAGAGTACGCTGAGATCATTAAGCAGCTGGCGGATGAAACCTTTACTCCCGAATCGGGAATAGCCATCAACGTAAACGTGCTTCCTTCTTCGCAGCTTGATGCGGGACAGGTAAACGCCATCATGCTTGCCATTACTTCGGGAAAAGCTCCCGACGTGGCTCTGGGTGTAGATATTAAGTCCCCCGTTGAGTTTGCTATCCGAGATCAGGTATATGATCTTTCCAAAATGGACGGATTTAAAGAAATGCAGGGCAATTTCGTAGAAGCCATATTTACTCCCTACAAATATCAGGGCGGCATCTACGCGATACCCGAAACAATGAACTTTAACGTTCTTTTCTACAGAAAAGACATTCTTGCAAAGTTTGGTATAGACCTTCCCGATACCTGGGACGATCTTTATGAATATGTTCTTCCCGCTCTGTACCAGAACGGACTTGAATTCTACTTCGCACGTGAATTCAGCCAGTTTCTTTTCCAGAACGGAGGAGAGTATTATACGGAAGACGGTCTGAGATCCGCACTGGATACTCCCGAAGCCTACAAGGCATTTAAGGAGTACACAGAGCTGTTCACAAACTACGGCGTTGATAAGACGGCAAACTTCTATCAATACTTCCGTTCGGGCCTCATGCCTTTGGGCGTGGGGGACTTCAATGCTTTCATGCAGCTTTCCGCGGCAGCACCCGAGCTGGCCGGAAAGTGGGGAATAGTTTCCCTTCCCGGACATCTTAAGGCAGACGGTACCATTGACAGAACGGCAGGTGCCATCACTCAGACCGGCGATGTTATCCTGAAGCAGTCCGAAAAACCCGAACAGAGCTGGGAATTCCTAAAATGGTGGACAAGCACAGAGACCCAGACCCAGTTTGCAAAAGAAGTCGAAGCTACCATCGGTACCGAAGCAAGATGGAACACCGCAAACAAGGAAGCATTTTTGAAGCTTTCCTGGAGCAGGGAAGACATAGCTGCTCTTCAGGAGGAATGGAAATTTGCTAAAGAAACTCCTTATGTTCTCGGCGGTTACATGACAGAGCGTCACCTGACCAATGCATGGACCAGTGTTGTAATGAGCGGCATGGATGTAAGAGAAGCCATCGAAAGAGCGGTTAAAGATATTAACAGAGAATTACGAATGAAACAGGAAGAGTACGGGGTAAATACCAATGAGTAAGAAAAAAGTGGTTATCGCCGAAAACAGCCTTTATAAGAATTACACGAAGTGGCAGCGTTTTAAGAAATTCTGGCGCAAGAACTGGATGGGATACGGATTTATGGCTCCTTTCGTTATCCTTTTCGTCATCTTCGTCGTAGCACCGGTATTCACGGCCATAGGCTTAAGCTTTACAGATTACAACATGATGCAGAAGCCCGATTTTGTAGGCTTTAACAACTACAAGCTCCTTTTCCTGGATGATGATGTATTTAAGATCTCTATAGCGAACACGGTTAAATTTGCAGTCATTACAGGTCCTGCGGGATATCTCCTTTCCTTCTTCGCAGCCTGGGTAATAAATCAGTTGAAGGCAAAGAGAGCATTTGCTCTTGCCTTCTATGCACCCTCAATTCTCTCCGGTGTGGCTATGTCCAACGTTTGGCTGGTCATCTTCTCCGGCGATAAGAGAGGTATCATCAACTACTGGCTCATCCAATGGGGTATCATTGACGAACCCATACTTTGGAACACAGACCCCAATCACATTATGGGCGTTGTAATGTTCATTCAGTTGTGGATGAGCATGGGTACCGGCTTCCTGGTATTCCTGGCAGGTTTGCAGAACATGGACAGATCTCTTTATGAGGCAGGTGCCATTGACGGTGTAAAGAACAAGTTCCAGGAACTGTTCTATATCACCCTTCCCGCCATGAAGCCTCAGCTTTTGTTCGGTGCCATCAACACGATTACAAGTTCCTTCGCGGTATTCGATATTGCGGTAAACGTTGCCGGAATGCCCAGCCCGAACTATTCGGCTCACACCATTGTGGCGCACCTTTACGATTACGCGTTCATACGATTCCAGATGGGTTACGCATCAGCCGTAGCCGTAGTGCTCTTCCTCGTTACCTTTATTCTCGGTAAAGTCGTAATGAAGGCGCTTTCCTCCAAGGAAGAATAAAGCAAATGCCTTGGAAAGATCAGACTGACAAAAAGAGAGGAACATGTAATGATAAAGATAAAATGGTTTAAGGGACAATGGTTGCATATAACCTTCGGCAAAACGTTGTTGTACATCGTTATGCTCGCTCTTGTAGCCTTCACGGCACTGCCCCTGGTTTATGTTGTGGTAACGGCGTTTAAACCTCTGGATGAGTTGTTTGTTTATCCTCCCAGGTTTTATGTAAAGAACCCCACAACGCAGAACTTCTCGGATCTGGTGGTTTCCCTGGGAAGTTCCACAGTGCCTTTTACGAGATATATTTTCAACAGTATTTTGATCACCATAGTGGTAGTAGTGCTCACAGTTATCGTTTGTTCACTGGCAGCCTACTCACTGGTTAAGTTTAAGCCTAAGGGAGGCAAGGTGCTCTTTGACCTTATCCTTGTAGCCCTTATGTTCTCACCCCACGTTACCAAGATACCCAGTTACCTGATCATTAACGGTATGAACATGGTAAATACTTACTGGGCATTGATCCTTCCCAGCATAGCGGTGGCATATAACTGCTTCCTTATGCGACAGTTCATTCAGCAGTATCCCGATGAACTTATCGAGGCCGCCAGGATCGACGGAGCGGGAGAATTTAAGATCTTCATTAAGATGGTTATGCCGGCCCTTGCACCGGCTTGGTCCACATTAGTTGTTTTCTCCTTTGTAAGTAACTGGAATGATTATTTTTCACCTCTTATTTACATCACCAGCCAGGCAATGAAAACCCTTCCCCTCGCCTTAAAAACGATCGGAACGGGTATTGCCCGTGCAGGTGCCATGAATGCGGCTTCACTTCTTACCGCAGCTCCTACGATCATTCTGTTTACGATCATGCAGGGACATGTTATGGAGACAATGACTTATTCTGGAATTAAAGGTTGATGAGCAGGAGGAAAATATGAGATCAATTAAAAAAATCGGTATTTGCCTGTTATCTGCAGTCATTGCCTTTGGTTCAACAGGCATACATACAGTCTTTGCCGCCGACGGAGAGGCAAGTAACTATGTGACGGGAGATGACTGGAACAGACAGCCCATACCGGATTGCTATATTGTTTCCGAAACAATATATAACATCGGGAACTTCACAGATCCCAACCCCAATGAAAAGAAAAGAACATCCATCTTTAAAGGACCTCAGGATCTCTTTATCGATGACAAGGATAACATTTATGTGGTGGATACGGGTAATAACCGTATCGTGAAGTTTAACGAAGATCACAAGGCAGTGGGT
>JAFSWD010000025.1 GCA_017444675.1 Lachnospiraceae bacterium | reverse complement strand
TCTGCTTTCCTATACTAAGTTCATACCCAAGTATGAAAAGCCCATTTCAAAAGGCGATGAAGGGGTAAAGGCCATCTTAAACAAGCGTATATTGCCCTTCGTAATGCGCAGGATGAAGAAGGATGTGCTTACGGAGCTGCCCGACAAGATAGAGGAAAAGATGATAGCCGAATTGAACTTCGAGCAAAAGAACCTTTATCTTTCCTATCTGGAAAGCGTCAAGGGAGATCTTCGTCAGGAGCTTTTAAACGAGGGCATAAACGCCAGCCGTTTCCAGATACTTGCTGCCCTTACCAGGCTTCGGCAGATCTGCTGTCATCCTTCCACCTTCCTGGAGAACTACGAAGGAGGGAGCGGAAAGCTGGATCTGTTTACCGAGCTGGTTCCAAACCTCATCGAAAACGGACATCGTATTCTGGTATTTTCCCAGTTCACCAGCATGCTTGAACTGATACAGAAGGCTCTGGATGAAATGGGATACACCTATTATTATCTGGACGGTGGTACGAAAAAGAGTGAAAGAGTGGATTATGTTAAGGAATTTAATGCCGGAGAACGTCAGCTTTTCCTTATTTCCCTTAAAGCCGGAGGTACGGGGCTGAACCTTACCGGGGCTGACACCGTCATTCACTTCGATCCCTGGTGGAATCCGGCAGTGGAGGATCAGGCTACGGACCGAGCTCACAGAATAGGTCAGAAGAACGTGGTGGAAGTTATTAAGCTGATCACCAAGGGAACCATAGAAGAAAAGATATACAAGCTTCAACACAGAAAAAAGGAACTTTCCGAGTCCATTATCTCCACCAAGGAGGTATTTATCAATTCCCTTTCAAAGGAAGAGATCATGGAGTTGTTCTCATTGGATTAAAAAAATCCGCCTCAGGGCGGATTTTTTTCAATCGTTATATAGTCCGTTCATGAATTCCTCCACGAGCATATCGGCATATTCATCATTGGTATCGGGGAAAGCTTCCATAAGTTTTTCCTTTACCAGATCCGACTGCTTGAGATAGAGAAGTTCAGGCGATGTGTCTTCGTCATTAAGGGCATCAAGCATTTCTTTTGTAACATTCTCTTTAATATAGGCTTTAAGTCTGGTTTCTGTCTCTTCTTCCTTCACGACTTCGCCCTTTAAGGACTTTCCCTTGATGATGGAATATATGCCGTAAACAATGAAAAGTGATCCCATCAGGATCAGGACTATGATAGAGAAGGTGGCTGTAAAGAGTCTGATGACCTCCAGCTTGTTGATTATTGCGAAAACTATGAGTGCAACACCGAAGACAGAAAACAGCCATCCGGAAGAGGTGTAATCGCTGCTCTTGTCGCTGGCCTTGATAAACCCTTTTTGCGCAGCCATTTCTTTTATCTGTTCCATTGCCTGCTCAGCTTCCTTTAGGGCCTCTTCGGGATTCTCCTTTAATTTGTTTTCCGCCTCAACCTTGATTATGGCCCGGATCACCTGCATGGTCTCCGCTGCTTTTTCTTCCGGAACGGAGATGACAAATTCCGTTTCTTCCTCCTCATTGATCCGCTCTGTAACGGAATTGGGTGTATTAACGTGATCCAGATATTTGATTATCTTATCTTTAAGAGCTTCATCCTTAACGGCCATGAGCTCTTTAAGCTCTGCTTCTGCTTCTTCAAGGGATTCTATAAGCGGGATATTGCATTCGGGACAGATCGTGATCCCTTCCCGGAATTCATTTTGACAATTGGGACACCACATGTTGCTTCCTCCGATATTATTATCATTGATCGTTTTTAAGTATAATTTTTTTGTACGGATTTTTCAAGATAAATAATAATATTTAAACAGTATTTAAATAAGGCTGAAAAGTGGTCTTTGAAGGGCGTCGTAACTTGCACATAAGGGATTTTTATTGTATATTGGCGGGAATTATGTTAGAATAAAAAATACGGTTCAGATCAGATTGAGATATAAAAGAGGTCTTTTCATGCAAAAGCTTGCACTTTCGGATGAAATCTTAATGAATATAGAAAAGCCGGTAAGATATATCGGCGGAGAAGTAAACAGTATCGTTAAACCTAAGGATCAGGTGGACGTTCGTTTTTGTATGTGTTTTCCAGATGTATATGAGATCGGTATGAGCCATCTGGGCATACAGATCCTTTACGATATGTTTAACAAGTTTGACGGCGTCTGGTGTGAAAGAGTTTATTCACCCTGGCCTGACCTTGACAGGATAATGAGAGAAAAGCATATTCCTTTGTTTGCGCTGGAATCTCAGGACAGGATAAAGGACTTTGACTTTCTCGGTATAACACTCCAGTATGAAATGTGTTACACCAACATCCTTCAGGTTTTGGATCTTTCGGGCATTCCTCTTATCGCTTCGGAAAGAGGAGAAGAGGATCCCATTGTTATCGGTGGAGGTCCCTGTGCCTATAATCCCGAGCCTATAGCGGATTTCTTTGATTTCTTCTATATCGGAGAAGGGGAAACCGTATATCAGGATATAATAAACCTCTACAGGAAGAACAGGGATAAGGGCGGCACAAGACGTGAATTTCTTGAGATGGTGGCAGAGGTCGAGGGAATGTATGTTCCCATGTTTTACGATGTGGACTATAACGAGGATCAGACAATCAAGAGCTTTACTCCCAACAATCCCCATGCCCCCGCAAGGATCAGAAAACAGGTGGAAATGAAGCTTTCCGAGACCTATTATCCGGACAGCCCGGTGGTTCCTTTCCTTCAGGTGGTGCAGGATAAGGTTACTCTTGAGATACAAAGAGGCTGTATCAGAGGGTGCAGATTCTGTCAGGCAGGTATGCTTTACAGACCCATAAGAGAAAGGGATGTGGAGTTCCTTAAACAGCAGGCCGTAAAGATGATCAAAAACACCGGACACGAAGAGATCACCCTTTCTTCCTTAAGCTCCAGTGATTACAAGGCTCTTCCGGAACTGGTATATTTCCTTATCGATCATTTTAAAGAGCTGAAGGTGAACATTTCTCTTCCTTCACTCAGAATAGATGCTTTTGCTCTGGATGTTATGAGCAAGGTTCAGGATATAAAGAAATCCTCCCTTACATTTGCTCCCGAAGCCGGATCTCAAAGGCTCAGGAACGTTATCAACAAAGGACTCACGGAAGAAAACATCCTTAAAGGCTCCATGGATGCTTTTAAAGGCGGTTGGAACAATGTAAAGCTTTACTTTATGCTGGGGTTGCCTACGGAGACGGAAGAGGACATAGAGCAGATAGCGGTTTTGGCCGACAAGGTAGCAAGAGAGTATTACGAGATTCCCAAGGAGCAGAGAAACGGCAGGGTGCAGATCACACCCAGCACCAGCTTCTTTGTGCCCAAGCCCTTTACACCTTTTCAGTGGGTTGCCATGAACAGAGAAGAACAGTTCAGGGAAAAGGCCCGTTTCCTTAAAGCAAAGGTGGCTGAGCAATTGAATGCCAGAAGCATTCATTACAAATGGCATGACAGCGACTTGACCATTCTTGAGGGAATATTTGCAAGAGGTGACAGAAGACTGTCAAAGCTCCTTCTTAATGTATATAAAAAGGGTGCCATTTTTGACGCATGGACGGATCAGTTTAAGAAAGAGCTTTGGGATAAGGCCATGGAAGAAGAAAAGGTGGATCTGGAGTTCTATGTTTTCCGCGAAAGAGACAAGGACGAGATCTTCCCCTGGGATTTTCTCGATGCGGGTATCACTAAGGAATTCTTATGGAGAGAATATCAGACCGGCCTTAATGAAAAGGTTACTCCCAACTGTCGAAAGGGATGCGCGAGATGCGGCGCCTTCGAATTCCATGGGGGCATCTGTTACGAAACAAGAAATGTGTCCGGAGACGAAGTTCAATGACTTTAAGAATAAAATTTGCAAAATACGGGAATCTTAAATTCCTGTCACATTTGGATGTAATGCGCTTCTTCCAGAAAGCCATAAGAAGAGCGGAGATAGATGTAAAATACTCTGAAGGGTATCATCCTCATCAGCTCATGTCCTTTGCTGCGCCTTTGGGAGTGGGACAGACCAGCGAGGGAGAGTACTTCGACCTTGAAGTGAATTCCATGATAAGCACGGATGACATATTAACAAGGCTTGATGCACAGATGCCGGAAGGCTTTAAGGTGCTTCATGTATCGCTTTTACCTCCTACGCCGCCTCAGACCAGGAAGGAATCCCTGATGGCATTGGTAAAAGCCTCGGATTACCTTGTGCTTCGTAAGGGTCTGGCACATTTACCCTTGACAAATGAGGAATTTTTAGGTAAATTTAGTGAGTTTGTTAAGGAACCTGAGATACTTGCCGTTAAGACCACCAAGGTGGGTGATACGGAGATCAATCTGGCTCCGTTTATTTATGACGTAAAATATGATGTTCCTCCTACGGAACTTACGGAAAAATATGATAATGGACTTTGTATATATGTAAAGCTTTGTGCCGGAAACGAGAATCACATCCGCCCGGAGCTTCTTATGAAGGCATTTCATTCCTACACAGGCATCGAGTACGATCAATATGAATACCAGGTTCACAGACTTGAAGCCTATGCCCTTAAGGATGAGGAACTTATACCCATCTATAAATTTCACGAATAAAAGGATATTTCACCTATAATGAACGAGTTGGTTATTACAAATTATAACGGAAAGAAGATCAGTGCCATATATAACGACGGCAGAATGACCAATGTTTCCGTGATACCTCCCAAGACATATTTCGAGATCGGAAATATTTACGTGGGACGTGTAGACAATATTGTAAAGAACATAAATGCTGCATTTGTCAATATTTCTGATGATTGCTCCTGTTATCTGGATCTGAACTCAGATACAAAGCCTTTATTTGTCAAAAGACAGTCGGAGAAAAAGGTATGTATCGGTGATGAGATCATCGTACAGCTGGTCAAGGAAAGCATTAAGACCAAGGCTCCTGTGGTTACCACCAGTTTTTCTCTTGCAGGAAGATTTGTATCTCTTGTTAAAAACGGTTCCGGAGCGCAGGTTTCCAAAAAGATAACAAACAAGCAGATAAGGCAGCATTTAAAAGAATTGCTGTCCCGGTTCTCGGATGAAGATTATTGTGTTATTGCCAGAACAAATTCGGTTCATGCCACCGACGAGCAGATCTTAAGAGAAGCAGCCCAGCTGGTGAAAAAGTATAAGAGTATCTGCGATTATTCCGTGCATGATGCTAAATACACGGTGATCCATAAGGAATTGCCCGCTTATCTTATTCAGCTCAGAGATACAAACACCTTCCTTTATGACAGGATAGTTACGGATATTCCCGAAGTTTACGATGAAGTGGATCAATACCTTAAGCTTTTCCCTTCCGTAAATGAAAACGGTGAAGAAACCCAGGTGCTTTTTACCGATGATCCTCATCGTTTGAACATTCTTTATAAGATCGATAAGAATATGGACGGCGCTTTAAAGAGGATCATAAATCTTAAGTCCGGTGCTTCGATAATAATCGATCAGACAGAGGCTTTGACAGCCATTGACGTTAATACAAGTAAGGCCATTTCCGGAAAGCGTGCCACAGAGCAGACGTTTTTCGAGATCAATTGCGAAGCGGCAAAGGAGATCGCTTACCAATTGAAGCTCAGAAATATTTCAGGCATAATTGTTATCGACTTCATAAATCAGCATGACGAAGCTTTAAGAGAGCAGCTTCTTGAGAACTTTAAAAATGAGTTTAAGAACGACAACATCCAGACAGAACTGGTGGATATCACCAAGCTTGGGCTTGTGGAAGTAACCCGTAAGAAGGTACATAAGTGCATAGCGGAACAGCTTAAGAGCTGATGCTGTAATGTAAGTTTTGAAAATTTTTAAGACTATTTGAAAAATTTATTTATAAAACCACTTGACATTCAAGTGGTTTTTTGTTATAAATTCTCAGTATGCCGCACAACGAGGTCGAAGTCTGCCCTGACTTAAGGACAGCACCACAGTTGGCGAGTAATGATAAATAGGAGGTGCCAGTATGTACGCTATTATTGCAACAGGTGGTAAGCAATACAAGGTAGCAGAAGGCGATATCATTAATGTTGAGAAGCTCGGCGTTGAAGCAGGAGCAAATTACACATTCGATCAGGTTCTCGCAGTGAACGACGGATCAATGAAAATCGGTAACCCTACTGTTTCCGGTGCTACCGTAACAGCATCCGTTGTCGGAGATGTTAAGGGTAACAAGGTTATTGTTTATAAGTATAAGAGAAAATCCGGCTATCACAAGAAGAATGGCCACAGACAGAATTATACCCGTATCAAGATTGAAAAGATCAACGCTTAATTGGCATGATTAAAGTTACATCGATCCATAATGAAAAAGATGAGGTTTGCGGCTTTCGTGTAGAAGGTCATGCAGGATACGACAAAAAGGGCAGAGACATTATATGCTCGGCTGTTTCGGTTCTGGCTACAAATACCGTTAATTCGGTTGAGGCTTTTACCGATGATGTGTTTTCCTGTAAGCAGGCTGAAGACGGTTTCCTCGAATTGATCCTTACAGAAGAGGTTTCTGCTAAAAGCGCTTTGCTTTTGGATTCCTTCTTTCTCGGAATAGAGGCGATCGTACAGGAGTACGGAGAAAAGTTCGTTTACTTATTAAAATAGGAGGTAAGCACAATGTTAAAGATGAACCTTCAGTTATTTGCTCATAAAAAGGGCGTTGGTTCTACTAAGAACGGCAGAGACTCCGAGTCTAAGAGACTTGGTGCCAAGCGTGCCGACGGTCAGTGTGTTTTGGCCGGAAACATCCGTTACAGACAGCGTGGAACAAAGATTCATCCCGGCGTTAATGTTGGACGCGGTGGCGATGATACATTATTCGCACTTAAGGATGGTGTTTTGAGATTCGAAAGATTGGGAAGAGATAAGAAGCAGGCTTCTGTTTATCCTGTAGAAGAATCCAAGTAGAGATGATTGATTAAGCCCCGAGGGATAAGCTTCGGGGCTTAAATTTTCTGTAATGAATTATAGACTTAAAAGCATTTGCGAGTTGAGAAAGGATATGCTATGTTTGCTGACAGAGCGGAAATTTATATAAAGTCCGGCAAAGGCGGAAACGGCTGTGTTGCATTTCGCCGTGAACTTTTTGTTGCAGCCGGCGGACCTAACGGAGGGGACGGCGGAAAAGGCGGAGATATCGTCTTTGAAGTGGATAAGGGGATGAACACTCTTACGGATTACCGTTTCGTCAGGAAATACTGCGCTGAAAGCGGAGAAGACGGCAAGGGCAACAATTGTACCGGGGCCAACGGAAACGACCTTATTCTTAAGGTGCCCGAAGGAACAGTCATACGTGAAGCTACAAGCGGTAAGGTGATAGCCGATATGTCAAACGGCAACGATCGCGAAGTGGTGTTAAAAGGCGGAAGAGGCGGCAAAGGCAATCAGCACTATGCCACAGCCACCATGCAGGTGCCTCAATATGCCCAGCCCGGTCAGGAAGCAAGAGAACTCACCGTTATCCTGGAGCTTAAGGTTATAGCGGACGTGGGCCTGGTGGGCTTCCCCAATGTAGGTAAATCCACTTTGTTAAGCCGCGTGTCCAACGCACGTCCCAAGATCGCAAATTATCATTTTACCACTTTGAATCCCAATCTGGGTGTGGTGGACCTTAAAAACGGTGAAGGCTTCGTAATGGCTGATATTCCGGGACTTATTGAAGGAGCTTCCGAAGGCGTTGGTCTGGGTCATCAGTTCCTTAAACACATCGAGCGCTGCAGAGTACTTATCCATATAGTGGATGCGGCCTGCACGGAAGGAAGAGATGCGGTTCAGGATATCTACAATATTAATAAAGAGCTGGAAGCCTATAATTCTTCCATTTCCTCAAAGCCCTGGGTTATCGCGGCTAATAAGCTGGATACACTTTACGGAGAGGAAAAAGACATTGCTCTGCAGCTTATAAAGGACGAATTTGAGCCTCAGGGCATCAAAGTGTTCCCTATATCGGCTGTCAGCGGCGAGGGCATTACCGAGCTTCTTTACTACGTAAATGACCTTTTGAAAAAATGCGGAGACAAGCCCATTGTATTCGAAAAGGAATTCTATCCCGAAGCTCTTGAGTCTGACAGCGAGCCTTATTTCGTTTCTTATGACGAAAATGAAAAGGAATATGTTATTGAAGGACCCAGGATCGAGAAGATGCTTGGATATACTAATCTGGATTCCGAAAAGGGCTTTGAATTCTTCCAGAATTTTATGAGGACCAACGGAATACTGGATGAGCTTGAGTCCATGGGAATTAAAGACGGAGATACCGTAAGGATCTACGGTTGGTCCTTCGATTATTATAAATAAGGAGTGCATATGATCACAACAAAGCAGAGAGCCTATCTGCGAGGACTGGCACAAAACCTGGATCCTTCGTTTCAGATAGGAAAGAACAGCCTTACTCCCGAATTTACGGAAGCAATCATTGAAAATCTTGAAAAGAACGAGCTTTTAAAGATCTCGGTTCTTAAAAACTGTGACGACGAACCAAAAGAGCTTGCGGGGATCCTTGCGGACAGGACCCATTCCGATGTGGTTTCCGTAACGGGCAGAAAGATCGTTGTATATAAACCGGCAAAAGACAAGGATAAGAGAAAAATAGAACTTCCGAGGTGATCATGAAAACAGGCATTTTAGGAGGAACCTTCAATCCAATACACAATGCCCATCTTTCTCTCGGCAAGGCTGCAAAAGAGCAGTTCGGACTTGACAGGCTTGTATTTATGCCCGCAGCAAGACCTGCTTACAAGGATCCAAGGCAACTGGTGTCTTTTGAAGATCGTATGGAAAT
>JAFSWD010000024.1 GCA_017444675.1 Lachnospiraceae bacterium | reverse complement strand
GTACCTGAGTTCTCGGGGGAGTGTTAGGGAGTCGGTGGGGGCGTTTCTCAGGGGATATCATAAGAAAAATAGTCATCCCGGGGAGGATGACTATTTTTAATGGCCGGATCGGTTTTTGATAAAGAGAAGGATGGATAAACGGATCCCGGATCATCTTTCATGAAGCCTGTCGTTCATTTTCCTGGCTTCTTTTTTGTAATGGAGCATGAAGCAGAACCAGATCAGGAAGGAGCAGACCAACTGGCAGGCTACGATCAGGACTTTTTGGGCGAGGGTGGTGCCGGTGCCCAGCCAGCCCACATTAAAGGCTACAATGGTATAAACTGTGCATCCGATGCCCATGTGGATCAGAACCTTCGTAGCCATGGAAAGCCTGTCATTACTGTAAACCATGGAAGGGATACCGAAGCCCGCGCCACAGATCAGGCATCCGATGACCATTTTTGTCATCTGATAATCCTCCAGCTTAAAAGTCCCTCCGTTAATAATATCAAAAACCACAAATACTATAGACATAAACGTCATGGCAATGCCTACACCAAGCAAAAAACTTTTTAATAATCCTTTCATATGTGACCTCCTTTTAATATAAACCTGCGATGAGATGATCCCGTGAAAAGCCAAGATACGCGAATTAAAGCATCGGATACATTTAAACCCCGGATACATTTAAACCCGGATATCCTTCCACCCACGGATGCCCTACAGCCCCAGATACTTTTTAAAAGCCGGCAGATAGGTCCTTGTGACATAGTCCTTGGCTCCGTTTTTAAGCTTCAAAAGATAAGTGCCTCCGAAGCCCGCCTCTATGCTGTCCATATAAGCCGGGTTCACAAGGGTGGATTTTGAGATCTGCATCAACTGATTCCCCAGCTGCCGGTTCAGTTCGTACAGTCTCCTGTTGGAGCGGTATTTGCCGGATCCGTCGTAAATAACCGTTGTACCGTTCTCAACCCTTATCATATATATGTCCCTGGGCTTAAGGATCACAATGTCCTCCTCGTTTCTGAAGGCAGTGACGGGAGCCTCCGGATTTGCGAACAGGTCGAGCATGCGTTGAACCTCTTCGTTTATCTCGCAGGTATGGATCACTGCAAAGGGCTCCTTATATTCTGCTGAAACATCTACGCTGACTTTCATTGATTCATCTCCTTTCGACGATCACATCATACATTATATCAGAGATCCTGTCTCAAATGTAAAGGTAAGTGGCAAAAAACAGCGCATGAAATGCATATATTTCCTCGACAACCGCGGACAGATACAGTTTATACTTTTTTTCTTGACTTGTTTCTTAATAGATGAGATAATCAGTTTCGCTAAATCAGTTGTGCGAAACTGATTACAAAAAACCATCCGGACCTAAAGTGCAGGTGTCGGAAAACAGATCAAGAAAGGCCGGTTCTATGGAAAAAGAATTCAATATTCAGGAGTATATGACCAAAGGGGTTGAACAGGTGGTGTCGGACGCACTCAGAGCTACCTTTAAAGACCCGAGGGAAAGCGCTTATATAGTCAAGTTTGCGGCAGCAAGTAAAAAAGCTTCCAAAAAGAGAGCAAAGGCAGAGAAGGAAGGAGAGCACATCCCGCCTTTTCTTATCGCCAGCATCACTTCAGCCTGCAATCTGCACTGTGCCGGATGTTATTCAAGATGCAACAATGCCACGGTGGATGCGGAGCCTGTTAAACAGCTCACGTCTGAGGAATGGAAAAAGATATTTGACGAAGCGGAAGAGCTGGGTATCAGTTTTATCCTTCTGGCGGGAGGAGAGCCTTTACTTCGTGCGGATGTTATAGATATGGCTGCCCAAAAGCCCAATATCATGTTCCCTGTTTTCACCAACGGAACATTTTTGGCCGGCGATTATCTGAAACTGTTCAATGAACACAGAAACCTTATCCCTGTTATCAGCATCGAAGGAGATCGTGAGATCACGGATGCCAGAAGGGGCGAGGGTATATATGACAAATTGATCGAGGTAATGAACGATCTTCACGAGCATAGCCTGATCTTCGGTGCATCGGTCACTGTTACGACGGAAAACGTAAGAGAAGTCCTTTCGGATAAATTCATAAACACTCTTTCGGAAAGAGGATGCAAGCTGATCGTTTATGTGGAATACGTTCCCACAACAGAAGAATCCGCGGATCTGGCACCTACGGATGCGGAGAGGGATCTGATGGCAGAAGAACTTAGGAGGGTAAGAAAGGCTCATCAGGAGATGGTTTTCGTATCCTTCCCCGGAGATGAAAAGAGTTCGGGAGGCTGTATCGCAGCGGGTCGCGGCTTCTTCCACATAAATTCCCACGGCGGCGCGGAGCCTTGTCCTTTCTCACCTTATTCAGATATAAATGTAAGGGATACATCCGTAAGAGAAGCCTTAAAGTCCAGGCTCTTCAATGCTCTGCAGACCGGCGGAGTGCTGGCGGACGATCACAAGGGCGGCTGTGTGCTTTTTGAAAAGAGGGAGCAGGTGGAAGATCTGCTGGCAGCGGAATAGAATAAAAGACGAATAAAAGAAGTGCCAAAGGAACGTCCCCTTTGGCACTTTTTCCGGGCAAAATCACATTACCTTTATGATCTCCAGTTCCGAACGCTTCATAAGATCCACAAACTCCGAAGCCACCTTTACGATGGGACGGGTCAGGCGCTCGTTCAGCATGATGATCTTTCCGTCGGTACCGTCATTTAAAATGACATGAGATCCGATGAGAGACTGGGCAAGACAGTTAAGGAAGGGGATGAGGCCTGCCACATCGTACTTGCTGTAACCGTCTTTTTCAAAAGCGGATATAACATCAAATGTGCATATATCTTCTCGATAAGGTCGTTTTGAGGTCATGGCATAGTAAACATCCGCAATGGCTACATATCTGGCATAGAAGGGTATGTTCTGGCCGGAGATGCCGTCCGGATAACCGCTTCCATCATAACGCTCATGATGATAGAGAGCGCAGAGACTTACATGTTCGGGAAGATTGGTCTGGGAAAGGAGCTGATAACCCAACTGGGTGTGAGAACGGATCTCCTCAAGTTCATCTTCCGTGAGACGGCCCTGCTTGTTAAGGAGCTCTTCGGGAATGGTGATCTTTCCGATGTCATGGAAAATGGAGCACAGGATGAGATCATGGATCTGTTCCTCGCTGAACTGAGCCTTAAGGCCGATTATTATGGAAATAAGAGACACGCCCACGGTGTGGATGTAGATACTGTCATCAAAATCTCTGGAAGCCTGCAAAAGCTCCAGAACGTGGATGGTCTCGCCGTATTTCTGGGAAAGGGAACGGATGGCTGTGATGAGCTCTTCCGAATTAATGTCGGAACGGGGATTGATCATCAATCGTTCAAATACTTCCGAAAGTTCGCCTGCCACAGAAAGAAGCTCTTTTCGGAAATCCTGATATTCCCGGGAGTCTTTTATACGGTGTTCCTGGGTGGCGCTTTCCTTTAATTCTTCGGGAGTAGCAATGTAATCGGGAATATAAACACTGATGGCTTTTACACCGGCGCTTATAAGACGGGCGGTGTATCTTTGAGAGAGGACTGTACTTTTGGAAACCACAACAGACCCGCTGGGGCCAATGGCATCCGCGGCCATGATCATTCCTGCACGGATATCGTTAATCATTATGTTTTTGGTGATCATTGCCTTACCTCCCTTACCTGAAGCTTCAAATCTTAAATATTTCTAAAGCCTAGTGTATACCTAATCCCATAGTACACTAAATATAGTATAAAAGCAAGAAGAAAAAGGAAATGGAGATATAAAACTCCATTTCCAAAAACATAAGTTCCCCCAATATGTTCTTTATTTTCTTACGCAGGATCCTTAAACTATTGATAAGCCGGGTCAGATGCGGTTCTTAATGATGTTTTTACTGCTGAAATAGGTAATGATAAAATATCCCCCGTAGATGGCCAGCAATATGATGCAGGTGAGTATCAGAGACTGAAGGGTGTTGGTGGTGCCTGCGGTCTCCAGAAGGCTGATGGCAAACTTCATGCCAAAAACGGAATGGACCGCCGCAACAGCCAGAGGGAACAGGAAAAACAGGCCGGTCTGAAGGAACAGGGATCTGTTGAGTTCACCCTCGTCTGCTCCCAGTTTTCTGAGCATGTCATATCTCTGAACACTGTCAACGCACTCGGTAAGGGACTTTAGAGCAAGGATGGCGCCGGAGGCGATAAGGAAAACGATACCGATGTAAAGTCCAAGGAAGGTGATGATAGCGCTGATACCCATACCATTGGAGTACAGCTCTATCCTGGAGGTGAAGCCTTCGTAGAAGGTGGGCATGTTCTGTCCCTTTCTTTCTGTGTACAGGTCTCTGTAATAGCATTCGTAAACCTTTTGATGTATATCGCTCATCTCTGAGTCCATGGCTTTGGTCTGAGCTTTTGTGGCAGCATCGTAATTTCCGAAAAGATAGTTTGATACCCTGGAATCCTTGTCCGCCACGCTGTCAGGGATCACAAATATGCCCGAACAGGTAGCGTTGAGGTTAAGATCCAGAAAGCCGTCGATGCAATGGTCATATTTACTCTTTAGTTCATGGCCGAATATGTTTTCCGTGCATCCGCCGGAAAGCACCATATTTCTCAGAGGGATCATGTTTATGTAGTTTGCCACCAGCATGAACTCGTCGTCTTCAAGGGTGTACGTGGCTCTCCCGAAAAGTTCCATCAAAGCGTTGTAGTCGCTTAAAATCATTATCTGCTCCGGGCTGTCAAACCTCAAGAACTGAAACTGCTTTCTCACTTCCTGTTGATAGGGACCGAAAAATTCTCCGAAATTAAAGGAGGGATCCAGATACACATCGACAAAAACGTGATCCTTAAATTTCTCCGTTATATCATAGCCGTATTCTGCATATATTTTCTCGATGTCCACGTAGGTGGGCTTAAAATCCCCTTCGTATTCGTTTATGCCTATCTGTACATCCACGGGACAGAGAGTGTTCACGGTCTGATTGATGGTGTTTCTCACGGAAAAGGCTGAGGACAGGGTGCACACAGTGACAAAAAGCATGAGGCAGATCACTGTCATGGAAAATATCATGGTGTTCACCTTGCTGCTGATCTGGCGAAAAGTAAAGCTGTTCAATCCCCGGAAGTAGGCTTTCTTAAAGGACATTACTATCCTTAAGAGCAGGCCTGAGAGGGAAAGGAAGACCAGAAAAGTGCAGACCGCGCCAATAACTATGCATAAGATAATGGTCCTTTGGTTAAGGCCGTTAAAACTCCCGGTAACCTTGCGGTAGGCCCAGGCAAGACCTAAAGCTGCCACAAGAAAAATGATACATGAAAGGAGCGGATTTTTAACCTTGATCTCCTCGGAGCGTTTTTCGCTCTGGATCAGGTCGATCAGCTTCATTTTTGTAACAAATGCACCGTTAAAGAGCATTACCACAATATACATGATGCTGAAATAGATGACGGTGCGTACCATGGAGGCTGAGGAAAAGGAAAACCTGTATTCCGTCATATCCGCCGCAAAGAGAGAAGCCACCAGAGCACTCATTAGCTGAGAAAGACCAATACCGATGACCAGTCCCACAGCCAGAGATCCGAGACCGATAAAGAAGGTCTCGATCAGAAGGATGGCGGATATCTTTCCCTTTCCCATTCCCAGAAGCATATAAAGAGCAAACTCTTTATTTCTCCGCTTCATTAAGAAACGGCTGGCATAAATGATCAAAAGGGCCAGGACTACAGCGACGAAGACGCTGACTGCCGAAAGGGCTCCGGACAGGAGATCCAGGACTTCCAGATCTATGCTTTGGATCGTCAGAGTAGCTGTTTGATCGTCTATGGCATTAAAGATATAAAATATGGAAACACCGATGACCAGGGTAAAGAAGTAAATGGCATAGTCTTTAATACTTCTGTGTAGGTTTTTGACCGAGAGTTTACAGAGCATCGCTTACATCACCTCCCAGAAGAGTAACAACATCGATGATCTTGTCAAAGAACTCCTTGCGTTTTGCGCTGCCCCGGTTGATCTCTGTAAAGATCCTTCCGTCTTTTATGAAGAGAACACGGCTTGCATAGCTGGCGGCAAAACTGTCATGGGTCACCATCATTATGGTGGCATTGTATTCATTATTAAGGAAGTTAAAGCGCTCCAGAAGAAGGCCGGAGGATTTGGAATCAAGAGCGCCCGTAGGCTCGTCCGCAAGGATCAGCCTGGGATTGGTGACTATGGCTCTGGCGCAGGCAACTCGCTGCTTTTGACCTCCTGAAAGCTGAAAGGGGTATTTTGAAAGAATGTCGCTTATACCCAATTGTCCGGCTACAATCTGTATTGCCTTATCAATTGTCTCCGTGGGCCATTTTTGGATGGTGAGGGAGAGCGCAATGTTTTCGTAAGCAGTAAGAGTATCAAGAAGATTAAAATCCTGAAAAATAAACCCGAGTTTTTCACGGCGAAAATGGTTCAGCTCCTTTCCTTTAAGTGCGGTGATGTCCTGATCTTCAAGAAAGATGTGACCGGCTGTCACTCTGTCGATGGTGGATATGCAATTAAGAAGTGTGGTCTTACCGCTTCCCGAAGCACCCATGATAGCCAGGAATTCCCCTTTGTCCACTTTAAAGGATATATCATCTATAGCCTTTGTGAGACTGGATCTGTTGCCGTAATATTTTTCCACATTTTGTACTTTGAGTAATTCCATAAAACTGTTTCCTTTCATTTTTTCTGTATTTTAATCCTATATCCGGGCTTTGTCGTTTTTCTAATATTATTTAACCTTACATTTTTGAAAGGAAAGCGGCCTTCTTTGGATGAGGCAGTGCGCAGCTTTAGGACATTTTAAGATGTTTATCCTCGGAAAAGAAGATCCTGAATTCCGTATATTCATCCTTTACGGAGGATACTTTGATGCCGTGCCCTAAGCGCCGGCAGAGGTTATTTACTATATAAAGACCCATGCCCGTGGAACCCGGATTCTTATGCCCGTTGGTTCCGGTGAAGCTTTTTTCAAAGATGTTGGGAAGGTCTTCCTCCGGGATACCCATACCGTTGTCTCTGTAAGAAAGAACGGTGTACTCCGGGGTTTTTTCTGCGGTCACGGTTATGACCAAAGGCCTTTCCAAAGACATGTATTTAAGGCTGTTGGCCATTAACTGACCGATAATGAACTCCATCCATTTCCCGTCGGTAAGAACCGTTACATCCAGTCCCGATGCCCGGATCTCGGCGTCTTCTGCCTGCAGCGCATCTCTGTTCTTGACGGCAACATTTCCAAAGATCTTTTGCAGGGAAATATTCTTTATTATATAGTCTTTTTCCGCGTTTTCGCTGCGGGCGTAATACAGCACGTTTTCTATATAGTCATCCAGCCTTTTTATCTGATTTCTGATCTTTGGGACAGACGGATCATCCTCACTGTCCTGCCTAAAATCCACACTGTTTTTGCAGATCAGTTCCAGAGTAGCCACGGGCAGCTTTGCCTCATGGACCCACATCTCTATGTATTCTCTGAATTCTTTGTTGAGGAGCCTGTATGACGCCACCTGATCCGCCATGGATTTGGAGCAGGACAGGAGCACGTCCGAAAGGATCTTTCCCTCAAGAAAAGAAGGACCGGGCAGCATTTCCGAAAGCAGGTACTTCTTGTCCAGATCCCTTAGGGAGCAAAGGAGAGGCTCATAAAAGTCTTTTTTTCGCTTGTAATCGATAATGTCCGCAATAAGGGTGCCGATCACAAAGATCACGGACATAGCGATCACCGCACCCGCATTCACTCTGAAAGCAACGAGGAAGACCGCCGCCGTAAGAACTGCCACCGCCCTTATAATAAGAACAAAGTATTTATCTTTTATATATGATGCATATGTCATCTCAACACGTACCCCTGTTTCTTTCTTGTTTCTATGGCATCCGGAAGTCCCAGATCCGAAAGCTTGGAACGGAGACGACTGATGTTTACGGAAAGAGCGTTGTCATTTATGAACTCGTTATTGTCCCAGAGAACAGTCATCAGATCGTCTCTTGAAACGATCTCGCCGGGACGATCCAAAAGGGTTTGGAAGATCAGCATTTCGTTTTTGGTGAGGAGGATCTCCCGGGTTTCTGAAGTGAGACTTCCCTTAAGGCTGTTTATGCGTATGCCTTTATAGACCTTTTCCTGACCGGTCTTCCGGGTCCTTTTTAAAACGGCGGAGATCCTTAAAAGAAGGATGGTGGGATTGTAGGGCTTGGTGATATCGTCATCCGCACCGTAGCTCATGGATAGCACTTCGTCCAGTTCGCCCGTTCTGCTGGTAAGCATGATCACGGGAGTGTCCTTAACTTTTCTGAATTCCTGCAAAAGGGCTTCTCCGTTGGAATTCGGAAGATTAATGTCAAGGAGAAGGAGATCCGCATCCGTGTTTTTTATCAGAGTATCCACAGCCGAAAAGTCCGTGACTTTTTCCGCAGAATAGCCGGCATTGGTCAAAAGCAGGGAAAGCTCGTCTCTAAGTGTCTTGTCATCTTCTATTATAAGGATCTTGTTCATGTCTTACCTCCGGGGTTATGGGAATATAACGATTTTACAACTTTTCGGAAAATAAAAAAACCGTCTTTAAGCTATTTCTTAAAGACGGTGAAAATTTATTGGTTATTAAGCTGATTGTTCTTGTACTTCTCGATGAATTTCTGTATACGGGCCGTAGGACTCAAGAACTCGCTGATGGAGCGGTCGTGGTTCATGGCGTCGATCAGAAGAGCAATGTACTTGGCCATTTCTGCGGTAGCATAGTAAGGACGGGACAAAAGCTCGGGAGTTTGATAAACAAGGTTTGTGGTGATCATGAGATCGAACACCTTTTCTTCAAAGGCCTTGTCGAAGGTAGCCAGACCGTTGGTGAAAAGTCCGAAGGTGGCACAGAGGAAGATCCTCTTTGCTTTTCTTGCCTTGAGCTCTCTTGCGGTGTCCAGAAGGCTCTCGCCGGAGGAGATCATATCGTCGATGATGATGACATCCTTACCTTCCACATCGGAACCCAGAAATTCGTGAGCAACGATGGGGTTTCTGCCGTTTACGATCTTTGTATAATCACGGCGCTTATAGAACATACCTACATCGATACCGGTAACGGAACCGAAATAAACCGCACGTCCCATAGCTCCTTCATCAGGGCTTATTACCATTGAATGCTGAGTATCAAGAGTGATATCGGGCACTTTTTTAAGAAGTGCTTTAAGGAACTGATAGGTAGGCTGTACTGTCTCGAAAGAATGTAAAGGAATAGCGTTCTGAACTCTGGGGTCATGAGCATCAAAGGTAATGATGGAGTCAACACCCATGTTGATAAGATCCTGAAGAGCAATGGCACAGTCCAGAGATTCTCTGGCACTTCTCTTGTGCTGTCTGCCTTCATAGAGGAAGGGCATGATCACGGTGATCCTGCGGGCTTTACCACCCACGGCTGCGATCAAACGCTTAAGATCCGAAAAATGATCGTCGGGGGACATGTGATTTTCATGACCGCTGACGGTGTAAGTAATGGAATAATTGGTAACATCAACAAGGAAGTAGATATCGTCTCCGCGCACGGTCTCTTTGATAAGACCTTTGGCTTCGCCCGATCCGAAACGAGGGCATTCGGCGTCTACAAGGTAAGAGTCTTTCTTGTAGTCCTCGAAATTGATGGTGTTCATTTCCTCGTGAGTACGTCCGCTACGCCACTCAACGATGTACTTGTCCACCTTCTTTGCAATGTCGTCACAGCTTCGCAATGCGATAATGCCAAGCTTGCCGACGGGAATGGTGCTCCAGATTTCATCCTGAGACATTTTTGGTCCTCCAGCTAATTAACAATATAATATGTAAATAGTTGCTTTTGTAAACCCGCGTCACACTTTACAGCAAGTTTTTACGTTTGTCAAGTCACAGGGTACTGTACTTTTTTGCCAGACGGATGTCCTTGCCGTAGAATTTATACAGGGTGTAAAGGCCAACGACTCTTGAAAAATTTCTTTCTCCGTAGGTCTCTTTCATTTCCGGAGGAGTGAGATTGGTGGAGATGATGGTGGAGTGTTTGCCCAAAAGCCTTTCATTGATGACGGTGTTCAGCTCGGATACCGTAAATTCAGTGATGTTTTCGGTGCCGAGATCGTCTATGATCAAAAGATCGCAGTTAAAAACATATCTGCCGAGTTCGGTTGTAGCTCTTTCTTCGCCGTTTTTGGATATCAGTTCTTTTCTCAGGATATCAAAAAGCTGGGGAGCCGAAAGATAGAGGACAGTATATCCTTTTTTTAGCAGCTCGTTGGCTATGCAATGGGAGAGAAAGGTCTTTCCCAGACCTGCATTGCCTGTAAAGAGCAGATTTTCCTTGGATGTCGAAAAGTTGGCAACAAACTCCTTGGCGTTCTTAAGGTACATGGACATAAGGTCGTAGCAGGTGAGTTTGCTGGCGGGATCTATATCATTTTTGCTGAAATAATCAAGACGGAAGGTAGAGAAATTTTCTGCTTTCAGAACCTCATTGAGGTTTGATTGGGAATAGAGCAGATCAACTATCTGCTGTTTGAAACAGTGACATTTTTCTGTGCCTATATAGCCGGTATCCCTGCAGTCGGGGCAGGTATAGACGGGATCCAGATAGTTTGCGGGATAGCCGTTCTTCTGAAGCAGCAGAGCCTTTTGCTTAGCTATCCGACCGATCTGTACTTTAAGGTCATTAAGACGCTTGTCGGCGTCATCCGCTTTGTTGAGCAGTGTCATCCGTGCATATTCCATGGAAGCGTCTATGGCTTCATCGTCCAGGATCTTATATTCGGGAATCTTAGTGATCACCTCGTTTTTTCTTTTATCCTGAAGCAGCCTGGTTTCGTTTTGCCTTTCTTCATAGTCACGCATTATCTTTGTATATTGACTGTTAGTGAGTGCCATGTTCATCCCTCTTGCTTAATTGAAATACCCAACGATTTTTCAAGCATTAAACGTTCTATTTCTTTCATATCCTCAGCGGAATACTCTCTCTGTGAGTATCTGTTCAGATAGTTTTCCGCAGATTTTGACACGGATCTTCCGGTTTTGGATTTTTTTGCGTTTTTGGCTTCACTGAAGCTCTTGTCCTTTTCGGCAAGGGCGGAGAGGCCCTTTATACCCTCTTCGTTCCAGGCCACAAGGATCTTATTTGCATAGGCAAAACTGGGTTTACTGCATTTTAAAAGGGTTCTGTCGCAGGCTTCCTTGACCATTTCGGGGGAGAAGCCCATATTTTCCCAGGATCTGATATATTTTTGCTCCTTATCTCCGGGAAGACGTCCCAGATTGAAGGCTTTATTGACTGCGCTGAAGTAGTTGCTGTAAACCACCGAATAGCCGTCTGCCTCGTCGACAGTAGATATGCCATGCTCGTACCAGTCGATGGCCACACTCTGAATGTAGGAAATGTTCCGCTTGTTTCTGCCTATGCACACTTCATAAAGATGAAGGAGAAGATCGCTGGAAAAGTGAAGATCTCTGTAAAGGAAGATAACAAGGTTCTGATCGGCCTCGGTCAAAGGGCGTTCCAGATACATTTCCACCGCGTTCATGAGCCATGAAACAGGCTCGGAAACAAGAGCCTTATTGATCTCCTCCCTGGTAAGGGTGGGAACGGACATGGGTGCGGGAGCTTCGGGAACATTTTCGACAGGGGGTTCCGAAACCTTGGTCTCGGGCTTTTGAGCCTCGGTGCGTATATTATTAATGGAGATCACATTTGCTTTGGTGGGTTTGGGCGTTGTCTTTAACTGTTCAACGGTGAGGTCCAAAAGGGTGATGCCCGTGATCTCGGAACCGTTGCGGGTGAGACGGATAACCTCGTTCTTTTCCCAATACTTTAAAGCTCGGGTTATGTCGCTTTCGGTTTCATCAAAAAAATCAGCTGCGGAAGAAATGGAAAACTGCATTTCATTTCCCGTAAGACAACGTAAAAGATAAAGATAGACCTTTACATAGGATCCGTTAGCCGAAGGCAGGAAACGATCTATAAAGACGTTCGGTATAACGGTTGCTGAATATTTACGTTCTGTATTGATCATTATGTCGCTCATTACTGCTGCCCCTAGTGTTCACATTTTTTCATTTCCCGTTGCCGTGGTCATAAAGGAAGCCCAAAGGCTCGCTTATAGGGCGCGATGCCTTTAAACAGCGGCTTTTTGGCCTTACCTTGTAAACCCGACAGCAGGGATTATAGCACAGAAAAACGGAACTTTGAATTGATATTTTTTTGTTAGAGGCTTGTAGAATGGGATTGTGGATAATGTGGATAAAAAAACTCTTGACAAGCTCAAAACCAAAAATTATGGGCAGAAGAAACAAAAAAGGCTTTCCCGGGATTTTTCCCCGGAAAGCC
>JAFSWD010000023.1 GCA_017444675.1 Lachnospiraceae bacterium | reverse complement strand
CGGTTTTAAAATAAATGGACTAATGCGCAGAATGCTTGCTCGAATGCTCGTGCGTGAAAACGCAGGTGTAGCGGGCTACTCCGAGGCTTTCATGTACGGGCAGTCGGGTAAGCAGGCAAGCATTCGGTCCGGTTATTTAAGAATCGATGTACTAGTATAACCGTTCTCAAATAACACCGCCTTTGAAACATGCTAAAAGCGCATGTATACGGCATTTTGGTGCAATTGAATGGTGTAGCTAATTAAAAACGCTTATACTAGTATCCCTTGGATTTTAATAAAGTGTACTTGCCCTGAAATACATTTTCACAGATTGTGAGATCCTTGCGGAATCCGGGATGATGCTGATATGCTATTTTATTAATTCAAAATAACCGAGATACTTTTTCCCGTCATGGTCAATAAGCTCTGTATTTTTAAATCCCAATTCATATAGAGCATCGCTTCTTTCATACGTTTAATTGTTCTGTAATGAAAATCATCTCCATTACAATTATCACTCTCTTCGATTTTCTTAAGATGAACGACCCACCATATATGACCTATCGTTCATCAAAGCATCCAATGATCTAAAAGTCGGCTAAGCGGCTGGAATTATCCGGATTTAGCTTACTATTTTACTGACCGAACCCGGTTGCTTTTTCTTCATAATAAGCTAAATCTTTAACTTCCCGGTTGCTTAGCCTATTTTTACGTTTTTACTACCCGGAAGGATTGCTTCAGCAGTAAGCTAAATCTTTGGCTTCCCGGTTGCTTAGCCTATTTTTACGTTTTCACTACCCGGAAGGATTGCTTCAGCAATAAGCTAATTCCTTGGCTTCCCGGTTGCTTAGCCTATTTTTACATTTTTACTGCCCGGAAGGATTGCTTGATGAACGCCCCACCATTTCTGACCTATCGTTCATCCTTATCGGTAATATTCACTTCAGCGGTTTCTTCTTCCGAACCGTCGTAAAGCACTGCACCTGTGTGATCAACAATAGTGATATCATCCGTGGTCTTATTTCCCAGGCCCTTTGCAACGATGGTTGCAATTCCTTCCACTTTTTTCTTGTCAAATCCGGAATTATAGGTAATGGTAACTGCCGCAGAAATGGTCTGATTGGCAGCAAGAACGGAATTTGAAGTATCTTTTGCTATATAATTTATGTTTACGTCGGTAATGCCTTCTATCAGCATTATGGCGTTCTTCATTTGAGACTCGCTTCTCAAGAACGTTCTCGTTAGTCTTTCACCGTTGGTGGTAGTAAGTGATGTATCCAAAAGATCCGAAATATCAAAAGAATCGTCTCCGATATTTGAAGAATACAGTGTTGTAACAGCCTCTACATAATAATCTTCGTCTACCAATACCTTGGTATTGTCGTCGCCAAGCTTCGAAGCATATCCCGCTTCCTTAAGTGCCGCAACAGCACGACTGGCCGTTTCCGTATCGCTGAAATTGTAAACTTCCGTATAATGTGTACGGCCAAGTATAAAAACAAGTACAGCAACAATAAGAACAACTCCGGCAAAAATACCGATTATCAGGGTTTTCTGCTTGGTCGTCCATTTATTCCAATATTCAATTACTTTCTTTTGACGTTTTTTTAATTGTTCTGGCATACAACTAACCTCTGTTTACATCTTAATCAGAACTGCAAAGCCATTATCTCCTTGTAGGCATCCACAAGAGCGTTCCTGACAGCCACCGTATATTGCAAAGAAACGTTGGCCTTGGTCTGGGCCACCATAAGGTCGGATATGCTGTCATTAAGTCCAAGCATATAGGATAATTCCGCTTCTTCAGCCGCATTGGTATAATCTTCTGTTTCCTTGATCATTCCTTTTGCGGATTCAAGTATCTTATCAAAGCTTGATATCCCGCTTTTTTTTAAGTCTCTTGATGAACGACCCACCATTTCTGACCTATCGTTCATCCCAATGGCATCTGTATGGGGTCTTAGATGACATATCTATTGTATCAACCCAGTCGAAAAAAATCAACATAGCTTTCGTTTCCTTTTTTGATGTCAATTGCACAAAAAAGAGGAAACATCATCTGCTTCCTCTTTGTCCGTCAACAACGTGTCGGATATCCCACTCTTCTTATCAAGCTGTCTGCCTGAAAAGGCTTTGCAACGAAGGCGATTGCCCCCTTCTCCAAAGCCTCCTTTACAACGCTTTCCATGCTCAATGCAGACAGCATTATAACAGGCGTTTCCTTTGATCTTGAAACGATATACTCCAGAACTTCCAGGCCGTTCATTTCAGGCATATTTATATCAAGTATGCAGACATCCGGCTTTTCGTTTTCAAACACCTTTACGGCTGTCTTTCCGTTATCTGCTTCGACGATCTCATGCCCGCTCTTTGTAAGCATATCTTTTAACATCATCCGCATGAAATCGGAATCATCAACGATCAGCACTTTTTTCGTTGTATCATCGGCAGCAGTTTCTGTGTCCGAAAACAGACAGTCAATCTGATTCTGCGACATCAATTCACCTTCAAGCACAATATCTTTACAGGAGTCAAAAAGATTGAACGTATTGCTTTGATCCAGTAAAAGATAGTCTGCCGAAACTTTCAGTTTCTCTGCCAGTAACGGTATCATCGAAACATCGGGCATGGATATATTGTTTTCCCATCTTGATACTGCCTGGGGTGTAACATTCAGCTGCTTAGCCAGCTCTTCCTGTGTCAGGTTCATTCTGATCCTTGCGGATCTGATCTTATTTCCAATCTCCATCATTACCTCCCAATACAAAAGCTTTATACCGAGATATTACCATGTTATCGGTGACGTGTCACTCAATAGACTATTGACCTTTTGCATGGGTTCATTTGTGATACGGTTCACCGTAACTACTTGAAGGCAAATAATTAACTCTGTGCACTTTAGAATGCTTTGTACACAGAGTTTAATGCTCAACCCAATATTGTATTATCCGTAGTAAACCCTCCAGGCCTTTACCTCAGTTTTACCCGTTTCTATGCTGCCTTGGAATAATCAATAACCGATATTTCCTGCAAAACAGATTTAGCAGAATTCACCAATCTTTCCAAGCATTCCGAAACCTCATTGGTAAAGGTGATCTCCCCACATATCTGGCATTCAAGGCAAGGAACATTTTTTACCACTATAATGCAACCCTTGTATTCTACTGTAAACGTAGTGAATGTTTTGATCTTATCGTCTTTAAAGCACGCATTGCACATAGTCATTTCTTCCTCCTACTTTTTTATATCCTATGCCTGTTTATACTTTTTTGAAAACCCGCCTGCATTATACGGCACACACTCTCGCCACGCTCGCCAAGTATTTACACTGCGCCTGTGACAGCATTACTCTGTTTTCCGAGCCATGAATCTCCGAATGGTATTTACTTCGTTTTGTAGGCAGATATCTTAGTTCTGCACCGCAAGTCTTGCAATCTCCTGCCAGCACCCCAACGATAGTACCATAGAAAAACATACGCATTTGTGTAAGTGTTGTCTTCTCATCTCTATCACCTGCTCGCTCAACAGACAATCCTTTTTTATCTTTAAAGACAGCCGACGAGAGCTCTCCGTTTTCTTTCCAAAACATAGGCATTATTTCAGGCGGATACACCGCACGGTAAAGCATTTCATTAATTTCAAACTGTTCTTTCATAAAACCCCCTCACTATCTGCTCCACTGCTGAATGATCAATCGCTATGGTTTTCTGCTCCTCTCCGCCTTCAGAATCAATTTGAAATACATTAATGGAATCTTCCAATATCTCCATCTCGAGATACTCTTTGTTTTCGTTTTCCCACTCAAGCTGAATCGCGTCACAGGCAGTAGGAAATATTTCAGGCTGATGTTCAAGACGCATCAGTAGTTTTCGTACGTTTTTTATAATATTCTTGGCTATTTTCTCTGCGCCGTTATTATTCCAATTATCCGGCAATTTTTCTATTTCAGACAACCTTTTAAGATTTATGATCTTGTCTTTCCCATACAGATAGGATGTATATGCTGCAGCCCGTCTTTCCATAGTTAATCGTTCATACGTCTCCTGTCCCATCAGATACACATAATTATTACCGGGACGAGCGATTTGAATAGTTTCTCCTTCGGAGACCTGAGTACACCACGCTTTAAAGTTATCTCTTACCTCCATGCTTTTTGCAAAGACCATCTCGCATCCTCCGTACGTTTATTTGTAGCATTTTCGTACGTTCATTATAATGTGTCGGTAAGAGGAAGTCAAGTTTTATCTTCTTCCCTTCCACAAATCTGATCAAAATCGGCTTGACTTTTAATTGTGGTGAATTCGCCGTTATTACAATCTGTTTTTCCAGTCACCTCATTCTATACGCCCATCCATTGTTTTTTTTGACGGAGTCTGCCCTAAGAGCATCGGGATTAGTGAATCAGTTCCATCCCGATGCCCTATTTTTCCCCATCAAGAGTGAAAAGCATCGGAATCACACATAAATTCCATTCCCGATGCTTTTCACCCTGTCAGCATACATCGGAAATGAGAAAAAGCACCCTTTCCGATGCTTTCGCAATTCAGTATGCCCATAAAATGCCCCCCAGGAAGTGGACACAGCATTTACCCATTTAGGTAGCATTTTGCATCGTTCTCTGTGCTAAACCCAAACTGTTGATATGAGCCCTGGGGACGGGGTTAGGGGCTCATGTCGCACCGCCGGTTATTTATGGTACGGTTCACCGGCGCTGATCTTAAAGCTTCTGTATATCTGTTCCAGCAAAACCACTCTCATCAGCTGGTGCGGGAAGGTCATTTTTGAAAAGGAAAGCTCCGCATCGGCCCGTGAATATACTTCCTTTGATGTTCCAAGAGAACCGCCGATCACAAAAGCTATGTTACTCACTCCCCTTACCGTCAGTTTTTCGATCTCTTCCGACAGCTCGGGAGAACTCATCTGCCTGCCGTTAATGGCAAGGAGGATCATATAAGCCCCGCCGGGAACAGCCTTAAGGATCCTGGCGCCTTCCGTGCGGCGGATCTGTTCCTCCACAGTTTCACTCGCACCATCCGGCGTTTTTTCGTCCTGGACCTCTATGATCTCAAGTTTGCAATATTTGGAAAGACGCTTCGAATACTCATCGATGGCATCCTTATAGAATTTCTCTTTGATCTTTCCCACACAAACAACGGAAATCTTCATTCTGCCCTGTGTCCTCCAATCTGACCGTTTCTTTCTATAGTAGTTCCGCCCTCCTCAAAGTTCATGCCCTTAAGGACGGCGGTTTTGCCGAATTTCTCCTTTATCTCAATGACAGCCTTCTGCATATTTTTTCCCGCTGCCTCTGTTCCTTCCGTGCTTCTTTTTCCTTTTCCGCCTTGTCATAGTCGGTAAAAAGGTCCATCTGACAATAGGCATCGGCCTCTTTTCTCAACTCTTCTGCTCCCTTTTCGGAAATGACGTGGTTAGCCACCACGTTCAGCCTTCTGACCGTAAGGTTCCTTTCCGCGATCTGATCGTAAAGTTTAAGCATATATTCCATGATCGTCTTCGTGGATGATGTATATTCCGGAAGATTGACGGAGCCGTTAACGCCTTTGGTCACAGCTCTTCCGTAGTGGTCAAAAGTAACCTCTCCCTTAAAATTCTTCATCTTTTCCGTATCAATGACATTTTCTATGTCGAAGCCCAGATTAAGAACCATCTGGTCGGTGACTATGCCTTTTTTGACCAGATCAAGAACAAGAAGATCCGTCATTTCCTTATACAATGAGCCTTTTTTCAAAGTCGTAGGGATGCTGAAGCACCTGTCCCGTGCTTATGGAATTGGTCGAGGGTCTGAAAGCCTTAATGTCTTCCATCCTCGCCGGTTCCCGCGCCGAAGGCTATACCCGTGTCTGCCGTAGTGAGTGCGGGCGCATCGTTGATTCCTTGATGAACGACCCACCATTTATGATCTATCGTTCATCAAAGTATCCAATGATCTAAAAGTCGGCTAAGCAGCTGGAATTATCCGGATTTAGCTTACTATTTTACTGACCGAACCCGGTTGCTTTTTCTTCATAGTAAGCTAAATCTTTGACTTCCCGGTTGCTTAGCCTATTTCTACATTTTCATTGCCCGGAAGGATTGCTTCTGCAGTAAGCTAATTCCTTGACTTCCCGGTTGCTTAGCCTATTTTTACGTTTTCACTCCCCGGAAGGATTGCTTCTGCAGTAAGCTAATTCCTTGGCTTCCCGGTTGCTTAGCCTATTTTTTACATTTTCACTGTCCGGAAGGATTGCTTCTGCAATAAGCTAATTCCTTGGCTTCCCGGTTGCTTAGCCTATTTCTACATTTTCACTGCCCGGTAGGATTACTTCAGCAGTAAGCTAATTCCTTGGCTTCCCGGTTGCTTAGCCTATTTCCACATTTTCACTCCCCGGAAGGATTGCTTGATGAACAACCCACCATTTCTGACCTATCGTTCATCCCACTTTTTTCTTGTCAAATCCGGAATTATAGGTAATGGTAACTGCCGCAGGAATGGTCTGATCGGCAGCAAGAGATGTGATTGCAAGTTGTCCTACCCCCTTTTCCTCAGGGTCGAAAATGAACCCCTAACCCCGTCCCCAAAGGTTCAAATCCGGAAAGGGTATCACATCCGATGCGGGAGACACATGCTCTCCCAACATCTTCTCCATCCAGATCATGTTGTACCAGCGGCCGAACTTGTAACCGCACTCATGGAAGGTGCCCACAAGCTTGTAGTCCTTCTTTTCATGGAATCTGACGCTTCCGAAGGTAAGGTATTCATCCTCTTCGCCGTTGGGAACGGATATGCACGCATTTACATTCAGGATATTCATCTTCCCCAGAGTTTTTTCCAGATTCTCCAGCAGAAAGCTCCCCAGCCCCGTGCGGCGGCAATCCTTCGCCACATAGATCGAAGTCTCGACGGAATGGTCGTAGGCCGCACGAGTCTTGAACGCGCTTGCATATGCATAGCCGACGATCTTCCCTTCTTCCTCCGCCACCAGATAGGGATATTTCTTTAATGTATTCTCTATTCTGCCGCGAAATTCCTCCACTGTCGGAACCTCGTATTCAAAAGTTATGGCTGTTTCTTTAACGTAATAGGCATAAATCCCCAGAACAGCCTCGGCATCATCGGGTGTTGCAATTCTAAGCTTCATGTTTATTTTTTATTATCTCCTGATTTAATTTTTGTTTCTGACGATCGAAAAAAACTATTGAATTCCTCTGCGATGTCATATTCACTTTACCACTTTCGCTGATTATTTGCGAGAAGAACTTACCCTTCGCAGATATACAACTTGATGAATCTATGAATGAAAAAAGCAACCGCATGTGCACTCATCACATGCCGTTGCATTCTGACCCTAAACAACTGCCTTTTAGAAATTGAAAACCCTAAACAATAAACACATCCCTAAAGGATAATGCCATCAACCCTGACAGCAAGTTGTTGGAATATATTATATCTTAGGACTTTAGTCTTGTCAGACATTTTATTTGTCTTTTTTGCCGATTTTATTACAATCTTTAGTACCCCCCCCCCGGGAAATTTGACACTTTTTCGACAAAAATCTGTCCGATATCCATATGCAACAGCGGGTTCATCTTACATAACGGACTTATTTTGCTACCGGTTTTGTCCCATTCAGCAATTTCTCCTCCATCCATTTAATGACGTTATGGCACTCTTCAATTTCCGAGTAAATGTGAGTGTTTGATGGATCAGAGACAAACCTGTTGTGCAGGCCCCCCTGATAAATGATCAGCTGTTCAAGAACACTTCTTCCTTTGTCTTTTTGTTCGATAAGATATGCTACCTTCTCCTTGCCGAATCGCCTGCAATAAGCCACGATCCTCTGTCCGATCTCTGTCATCTCTTCAGGCAATCCCGCCAGTTCGGAGGCGAATCTGATGTATCCGGCCAATTTGGATTTGTCAGATTTTTCTGTACTTTCTTCCATCATTATGTCGATCAATCTGATAACCGACGCAAAGTTTCCTCCGGCTGCAGCCCACTCGTATTCTTCTTTTCCGTCCATTCCCAGAGACTCCAAAAGCGTCGCGGCTTTATATGCAGATAAGACATTTCCCGCTTTTTTTCCTTTTTTATACTCTTCGATCCTCTTTTCATTAATAGTATCCTTATCCTGGGGGGCGATACCTTCCACCGCCAGAAAATGTCCGTCCAGATAAAGATCTCCCAGAAGGTTGTTGGCATTGCCAACCCCGTAATAGGATGCATCCTGTGCTCTCCTTTTCATATCTGCATAGTATTTCGCATCGCCTTCCTTCAGCTTTAACTCCAGCTCCTCTATGTACAGATCCGGGTGAAGGCCCTTGTATCGCAGATATTCGTTCTCCACATAAGAGCGGTAAAACAGGGGAACCGGGAAAAACTCGTCTATGCGCTCCATTTCTTCAATATAATGCACGATCTTTTCATATCCGTTCATAATGGAGTAGAGATCGTCGTTCCTGATCCTTCCGGCTTCAAGCAAAATAAGAGTTCCCAGCGCCACGCAGTTTCCCGGTGTTTTGTCATCCAGCGGAGTTGCCATGGCTTTAATGATCTTAAACATATCAGGCAAATTAAACACCATATTATCTCTCAGCACTTCACTGAATCTGGCGGTATCGGCCATCAGTTTCTCATGGCCCGCCAGCTTCAGCTTAATTGGACGTTCTTTTGTATAGGCATATCTGATGACGCTGTACAATCCGAAAGCAGCCTTGTCCTCTTCATTGTCCGGCACCAGTTCCAGATAGTTCAAGATGATCTTCGCATTTTCGTACTTTACTCCGGTGCACCGTGCCTGAAAGATCTCGCAACAGTATCTTAAAATAAGGGCATAGCTTTTCTCTTCCTTTTCGCTGTCCGGCTTTTTCCCGCTGCACAAAAAACTTACCAGCTTCTTTAACAGCCCGTCTCTCAAGAGGTTTTGAGTTTTTTTCTCAACCTCGTTCATATTTTTCCACATCTCTGAAACACCGCCCCACCGGCCGTGTGCTTCTGTTTCCCTGAGTTTTTCAGGTGCATCGGCCGCATAGAGTGAATCAAGGCGGTCCTTTATCTGCTTTTCCTTGGTATCCTCATCATATTTGAGGTTTCCAAAGTCTTTTTCCAATATTCTCTGATTGCGGTGAGATTCTTCCCTGCTGGAATTCTTCTCCATGCATAATATCGCATAAAAGAAGCCCACATAGCTTCCGCAGGGGTACTGCATCCCTCTGCTGCTTTCATCGACCCTTTCTCCGTTTATGAGCTTATTGTAAAAGTCGGTTATTATTCCCATTTTTTCCTCCTGCCTGAAAATGAACCCCGGGGAAAATGAACCCCGGGGACGGGGTTAGCGGTTCATTTTTTTGAACCCCGGGGACGGGGTTAGTGGTTCATTTTTCCGATCTACATTGTTTGCTTTATCTTTTCCACCAGGGTAATGTCTGCGGGAAGCCAATCCACCTCCTGCATCTCTTCTCTTGTGAGCCACCTGGCGGCTTCATGTTCCTTCAGTATAAGGTCACCTTTAACCACCCTGCACCAAAAACAGTCCATGGATAAATGAAACTCAGGATAATCATATTCTACAGTGTCGATCTTTTCTCCCACCTCTATATCAGTATCCAGTTCTTCCCTGATCTCACGCTTTAATGCTTCTTCAGCGGTTTCTCCGACTTCGATCTTTCCTCCCGGAAATTCCCAGCCGTCCTTAAACTTGCCATAGCCTCTCTGGGTCGCAAATATAACGGGCTTCTTATTTTTGTTTTCAGCCTTTATTACAGCCGCAACCACACGTATTATCTTCATAAGTGTCCTGCCTCATTTTTTCTTATCCTTTTATTATATAATATTTTTGGACTTTGTACATCACTAAGAAAAAAATGACACCCGGGGACGGGGTTAGAGGCTCACTTTTTGACCCTTTGGGGACGGGGTTAGGGGTTCAGTTTTTGAGCCTTTGGGGACGGGGTTAGGGGTTCAGTTTTTGACACCCGGGGACGGGGTTAGAGGTTCATTTTTCGGCGCAAAGCGCCAAAATGAACCTCTAACCCCGTCCCCGGGTGTCAAAAAAATGATCCCCTAACCCCGTCCCCGGGTGTCAAAAAATGAACCCCTAACCCCGTCCCCGGGTGTCAAAAAGTGAACCCCTAACCCCGTCCCCTAGGCTCATTTTGACTAATGTTTTTACCGAAAGTTGCCGATATATGTTACGAGCCTGTTGTACGGCTCGTTAGAAAAGATCACAAAAACATGTTACAGGCTTTTATATTTACGAGAGGTAAAAGTACTTATGAATATACAGAATGCATATGCAGCTTATGGCGTAAACAATCAGGAAACAAAGACATCTTCTTCGGGTCTCGAAGAAGCTCTCAGCAAGATCGGACAGGGAAAAGGCGCAAAAACAGCCTCATCTTCCAAATCCTCCTTTCAATCCATAGAAGCATCCTTCGGTGCTGTTGAAGAGAACCTGGATTCCGCACAGACTTCGGAGCTTTATTCCAAAAACCTTGGAAACGAAGAAGCAGCCGCTGCTTCGGAAGAGGACAACAAGACTGAAGCCGAGAAGAATCAGGAGAAACTGGAAGACACTTCCAACAAGATGACTACGGAAGATATGGAAGAACTCATAAACGAGGGCTTTGATGTATTCGGTATGACTGCGGAAGAACTCAGCGCCGCTGTGGACAGGCTGAAACTTCAGAAGGAGCTTTTCAACAATGCGCTGGAAAGCCAGATAGAAGCTAAAAAGGACGACAGAGAGGCCATTATCGCCATGGCCATAAAGAGCCTGGGCGGTAATCCGGATGCGGAGAAGATCGCAGACAAACTTATGCGTGCAAATCTCCCCGTGACCGAAGCCAATCTTCAAAGGATCGCCACCGCTATTGAGATGAGCGGAAACGAAAGGACCGTTTCGGGCGCGGAAGCGGAATATCTTATCAGAAATAAGATGACTCCCACCCTTGAGAACATTGCGGAAGCCCGTGCGGCATCAGCATACGCAAAGAAAGAAAAGACCCTTACGGAAGCTGCATGGAACCAGCTTCAGCCCACTGTCAGCCATCTCCTTTTCCAGGCAGGACTCCGCCAGGGAAGAGACATGATGGAAGCGGCTCAGGATTTTATAAAGAAAGATATCCCTCTTACAGCCGATAACCTTAAAGCCTATTCTCAGCTCACCAAGATCAAGCTTACAAAGGAAGAGATACTTACCAGATCCGTGGATGCCATTTCCGTGGGTCAGGATCCCAAGTCCGCAAATCTTCTTTCCTCCACCGCCAAGCAGATCCGTCAGATAATCAAGAACAACGACAACGTTACCGACGCAGGCATTGACTATGCTGTAGCCAAAAAGGCAGCTCAGACCGGTGAATATTCCGCCGACAGGATGGAACTCTCTCTCGGAGAGCTCCACGAAGCTCAGGAGGAAGTGAACAATAACGCTGTGGTTCCCACTTACCTTGAGGAATACACCAACTCCGGAATGGGAAACGCAGCTTCCATTAAAGCACGCCGTCAGCTGGAAGAGATCAAGGCAAAGATGACCTACGAAGCGGGTTATCGTCTTGCAAAAGAAGGCATACGTATAGACTCCGTTTCCATGAACAGGCTGCTTAACGACCTGCGTGCCCTTGAAAACCGTTACTACTCCGA
This sequence comes from Lachnospiraceae bacterium, assembly GCA_017444675.1. Classification (GTDB taxonomy): domain Bacteria; phylum Bacillota; class Clostridia; order Lachnospirales; family Lachnospiraceae; genus RGIG3528. Next base: position 6,415 of record JAFSWD010000023.1, on the reverse strand, counting down.
CTTCTTCAGACAGTCGGGAGCAGCTCCGGGAAGCTTCACCCAGAACGATGTGGACCTTTTAAAGGATACAACACAGAAATTAAAAGAGATAGAGAACATGCCCGCAGCCCTTGTATATGACACTGTGGACAAGGCAGAAAACATTACGATAAACGAGCTTTTCCGTGACGGTCAGGGTACCTACAGCCATGTAATGGGCAAGTTTAACGATACCTTCGAGACCGTTATGACCGCTCCCTCCGCCAAGTACGGGGACAGCATGGAAAAAGCTTTCGCAAATGTGGATAGGCTCATTGAAAACGCAGGTCTTCCCGTAACCGAGGAGACCAGAAGAGCTACCAGGATCCTGGGCTATGCTTCCGCCGAGATCACCCCCGAAAACATCAATAAGGTGGCTGAATATGACGGCAAATTACAGGAAACCTTTGCAGACCTCACTCCTTCCGTTACGGTACAGATGATCCGCGACGGCATCAATCCTTTAAATCAGAAACTGGACGACCTTATCTTAAAGGCATCGGAAATAAAGCAGGAAAAAGGTATATCCGCCGAGGATTCATATGCCACCTTCCTGGTTAATCTCGACAGGAAGAATGAGCTTACACCCGAAGAGAGAGACGCTTATCTTGCCATCTACAGAGCTCTTCACCAGATACAGGAATCCGAGGACTCCGCTCTCGGCAATCTCTTCAGAACAGGCACGGAACCCACTTTACAGGGGCTTCTCACAGCCATACGTTCCGGCAAAGCTTCAGGTCATGAAACAATTATAAACGATACTTTCGAAAATCTTTCGAAAGTGGCCGGAGACGTTGACAGGATTGAAAACAAGATACGTGCGGGGTTATCAAAACCTTTATCTCCCGAGGGAGAAGCACTAAATAAATTGGTGGAATCTGCCGATAATACATTAAAGGAACTTACAGAAGACATGCACCTTACCGCGGACGAATGGCTTAAAAACCTGAACGAACTGGCGGCTACAGGACAGAATGCCACACGTTTTCTGGAAGATTTCAACATACTTACAAATATAGAAAATATCGAAGCAGCCAAAGACCTTTTAAACGATGACAATACCATCTTCAAGAACTGGAAACGTTTTAAGACACTGGCTACCGGCGAAGAAGGCATACTTCCCGATTTTCTCGAGAGTCTGAACAGCGACGAAGAGATGTCGGAAGCCTATCAGGCCTTCGTAAACGAATCCAAGGATATCAAGAAAGAGATCCAGCACGATCCTTCCCTTAACAAACAGGATGTTAAGGCCCTTAAGAAAATGGATGTGGGCATACGCTTCATGAACCGCCTGGGTAAGCGTAAGTTTTACAACATCCCCATTGATACCGGGAACGAGATCGTAAGTATGAAGGTTACCATCGTAGATGATGAGGAAAATCAGACTTCCCGCGTATATGCATCGGTTCCCACGGAGAACCTGGGTACCGTTTCCGCGGAAGCTTCAATTGAAAACAACAAAATGAAATGCTTTATAAGCAGTACCACCGCCAAAGGTATCTCCCTTCTTAAAGATCGTCAGTTAAATCTTTTTGCGGGACTTGCCCAAAACGGAATACAGATCGGTTCCATCTTCTACGGCGCCGAAGAAGTTCCGTCAGACCGTTACGATTACAAGACTTCGGGCCTTTACAAAGATGTTCCCGAGGACGCAGCCTCCACAAGCCCCTCCAATGAGCTTTACAGGATTGCCAAGGTATTCGTGACTCATGTAAGACAGGCGGATACAGAGTAAGGAGAATCGTGAATGAGAATTAATCACAACATTTCAGCTTTAAAGATCAACAACATACTCAGCAAAAACAATACCACACTGGAAAAGAGCCTTCAGAGACTTTCCTCCGGATACAGGATAAATTGTGCGGCTGATGATGCTGCGGGTCTTGCGATTTCCGAAAAGATGAAGACACAGATCGCCGGGCTTAATCAGGCATCCAGAAACGCCTCCGACGGTATCTCGGTCATCCAGACCGCAGAAGGTGCCCTGATCGAAGTGGAACAGATGCTCCAGAGAATGAGAGAGCTGGCGGTTGAAGCAGCCAACGGTTCCTACACGGATGAAGACCGTGCCACACTCCAGGACGAAGTTGCACAGCTGAAGCAGGAGATAAACAGGATCTCCACCACTACCGAATTTAACACCAAGACTTTGCTGGACGGAACAGTGGACAGACGTTCCTACTCCGACAACAATGCGGTTAAGCTCATCTCCCTTTCCGACAGCGTAAACGTTAAGAGCTACACCTTTGAAGTGGACAAAGAAGCTTCACAGGCAAAGATCATGACCAAGATCACTCATTCTTCAGCTCCCGATGCCGGAACGATCACAATAAATAACGAAGAAGTATCGATAGATGCAGGAGATTCCATTGATGAGATCCTTACGAAGCTCACAGCAACCTGTGACAGGATGAACATCTATGTGGGTCTTACCAACGGTGTGGAAGATGCTGCGGGAGAAGGCGGATATGCACCCATCTCCGCTCAGAACGCTCTTCCCGGAACCACCTCCCTGCTTTTTGTAACCGAGGATTACGGTACCGATGCCACTCTTTCCGTAAGCTGCAGTAATTCCAATCTCGCGGCTGCTCTGGGTCTTTCCGGCACAGTCCTTTCAAGAGGTTCGGATTCAGCCGTTTCTCTGGGAACAGAAAGTGCAAAGGGCGCTTCCGCCGTATGTGACGGTATCGTTTCTTCCTCCAATTGCGGAACAGGCTCTCTTACCTATACCATAAACAATAACGAAACAGGACTTACCGAGACCGTAAAGTTTACGGTCACTGCAGGTACTGTCAGAATGGATTACACGGATTATGCAGGTAATGTTATCTCCGCAAGTCAGTCCATCGCCGACAATACATATGCAAGCGTGATCGCTGCCATGCACGATCTGGCAGCAAATACCTCCGGAATGGATGCACTCAATCTTTCCTTTACAGAAAACAACGGCTATATCGCTTTTTCAGCCGTTACCGCATCCTCCGGCAAAGACATTTCCCTTTCTGTTACAGACGACAATACAGGCATATGTGACAACAAGCCCGCTTCCGTAAAGGGTTCGGAGTTCGTTGGTACAGATGCCGCTTCGGAAGGCACCATGTCAGCTGTTTTCACCAATTCCGAGGGCAAGACCTGTTCTTTGGAATTCACTGTTGAAAACGGTACTGTGACCATGAGTTACATCGAGGAGGGCGCTACCGTGCGCACCCAGACCTCATCGGCCCTTCCCGCAAATCCTACAAATAACGACGTTATCGATCAGATCACTCAGCTTTACTCCACTCTTTCCGGAGCTCTTATCGATCTCACGGTTGAGAGCGGTACAACCGGAAAATATCTGGTCTTCTCGTCCACCGATCCCGACTACTCATCGGTAGCGGCTTTCGATACCAGCGGTTATCTTTCGGAAAATACAGCTTCCGAATTTATCGTATCCGAGTCCAACATTACCTTTAACGGCGGCGATCTGGAACTTACTATTGCTTCGGCAGACGGTTCCTACACCGATACCGTTACGGTAAATATTCCCGCCGGTTCAACAAAGGCCAACATCGCTTCCGCTCTGAATACAGCACTTGCTTCGGCAGGAAGCTATAACGGAACTACCTATAACAATATATTCTCCCTTTCGGCAAACGGAAACAAGTTCTCACTGGAATCTTCCGTTTCGGGCTTAAGCCTTTCCATTTCGGACCCGAACATGGTACTGGTAAATCCTTCGGCCTCCACCGGAATAGACGGATCCGAAGATGCCGGAACAGGCAATATAAATGTGGCTATGGCAAACGGCGATACTGTTGATTTCACCATCACGGACAGCCTTCTTACAATGGTATATACATCCGGAACCACCACTCTTACCAGAACCCAGACCCTGTCTTCGGATCACACCAACGAAGCGGTGATAAAGGCAATGTCGGAACTGTGTAACGCCGAAGTTCCTTCACTTACGGTAAATGCGGACCTTAACGATCCTTCGGATATATCCTTCACAATGGATTCCACCGGCGCCTTTACGGTAACTGCGGACAACACACTGAACTTCTACAACACCACGATTTCCACCGGTGCTGAAGTTACAGGTATCTCGGAAGGACAGTCTGTGGTAACAAAGAACGGCAAGAACGCCGGTGGTTTCTCGGAAACAGCTACAGTCTCCATAGACGGCGATTACATCACTGTCCGTGACCGCGACGGTTTTGAGATGATCCTTCAGGCCTCCGCCGGATCCATAAGCCGAGAGACTACCATCACGGTTCTCGATGCAGATCCCATGACCTTACAGATCGGTGCCAGCGAAGGACAGACAATGGAGATACGTATCCCTTGCGTAGATACCACCACATTGTTCATTGATTCCGCCGACATTTCCACCCAGGACGGTGCCCAGAGCGCCATCACCATGTTTAATAACGCGATCCTGGAAGTTTCTTCCATCCGTGCTAAACTGGGTGCTTACCAGAACCGTCTGGACCATGCCATCAACTCTCTTGATACCTCTTCCGAAAACCTTACGGAAGCCCTTTCCAGAATACAGGATACGGACATGGCAAGTGAAATGGCTACTTATACACAGCTTCAGGTACTTGTGCAGGCAGCTACTTCAATGCTTTCACAGGCTAACGAAAGACCTCAGAACATACTCAACCTTTTACAGTCATAAGGAATCATAAATGAACAGAGATAAGATCAAAACCTTTACACTTCGAGTTACGGAAGCAAATTCCTGCGACTTGATCGTTATCCTATACGACATCGTTCTTTCGGACATCGATGATGCAAAAAAAGCTCACGCCGCCGGGGACACAGACGGATTTGCAAAGAATATCCATCATGCCACCCGCTTTATGAGCGAGCTCATAGGTTGTCTCAACTTTTCAGGCGGTCTCGCTTTTGACCTCATGAGCCTTTACAGCTACTGCAACAAGAGACTTTCCTCCGCAGTGGCAAGTAACCGTCCGGATCATCTGGACATAGTTACCGACGTGATCATGAAGCTCCGCAGCAGTTTTAAGACTCTTGCGGAACAGGACACCACCGGGCCCATGATGAAGAACGCCCAGAGCGTCTGGGCAGGACTGACCTACGGAAAAGGCTGTCTGAACGAAACCTATGTAAACGCCGCAGATTACAACCGCGGCTTCAGGGCCTGACCTGAACAGGGACTGATCGAAGACTAAAAAAGTTTATCGGAAACTCTTTAAAGAATAGATCAGGAGATTATGAAGATTACAGAAAATCAATTTTAAAACACCGATGCAGGTCGGAGCCTGCATCGGTGTTTTATTTATACTGATTCTCTTATTATGAGCTTTGATCTTAACAGAAGCTTGGACATGGGCACGTTTCTGATCAGGCCGTCAAGCATTAGCGCCGCACTCTTACCCAGATCCTTACGATCCTGCCGTATGGTGGTGAGCCCGGGTGACATCTCCTCCGCGATCGGAAGGTCGTCAAAACCTATGACCGCTACGTCCTTCGGAACCTGCTTTCCCAGACGCCTAAGTTCATTTACCACGCCCGAGGCTATAAGGTCACTGGCACAGAGTACCGCAGTGGCACCCTTATCGATAAAATCCTTTACATAGGCTTTGGCGCATTCGGGTACATAGTATCCGTAGGCTACCAGATCCTCGTCCACGTTAAGGTCACACTCCCGCATGCCTATCCTGAAGGCCAGATCTCTTTCGTTGGAAACCATTGAATTCTTGGTACCGTTTAAAAATGCGATCCTCTTATGGCCCTTGGAGGCCAGTAAAGCTATGGCCTGAGCTATGCCTTCACGGGAATCTGTCCCCACATAGCCCACGTGCTCGTTATTTTCTATAAAGTTATCCAAAAGGACCGTGGGAACTCCCGTTTTTTCCAACTGTTTGATCCAGTCGTCATGCAGGGTGAAGCCCAGGAGAAAAGCTCCGGAGTAGCCGTTTTTAAGCATATAACTGTCGTACTTTTCCAAGGATCTGAAGTTCAGCTCCGAGGGCTCCACCGCCACTTCCCATCCTCTGGTAAGGGCGGCCTGCTTAAAGCCGTTTACGATCTCATAACCGAATTGCTCATTTGTTTCAAAGCCCATGTTGGCGCTTTCCACAAATACACAAACCTTGTCCACGGCATTTCTCTTTATTTTTTTAAGAGAATATCCCATTTCCACCGCCGTATCCAGCACCAGCTGCCTGGTCTCGGCAGAAATATCCTCCGCGCCGTTCATTCCTTTTGAAACCGTGCTGACCGCAAGCCCCAGTCGTTCAGCAATGTCCTTGATCGTTACCATTAAAAAATAAACCTCCGTGATCCGTTTCCATGTATCCCATACTGTAACAAAAATTTACGAAAATTTCAAGTGCGTGACAGCGAAAGTGAGCCTTTGGGGGTGTGCGACAGCGAAAGTGAGCCT